>NZ_CP017813.1:0-335724 GCF_001900245.1 Mycoplasmopsis pullorum
AAAAAAAATATTGCTAAAAAATTGAACTAATATGAAAATTTTTCATATACACTATAAAACACTAATATTATTTATTATTTGTACTTATCCTCATTCGTTTTTATGGTTGTGATAGTTATTTTTACATCAAATCAATCTAAGTCAAAAACAAAAATTACTGATGATTTTGAAGAATTTAAAATTAAAAAAGACTTCATTTGTGTGAAGTCTTTTCATTTTATCATCATGATCTTGGTCAAGCTCAATAATCTATATCTGATGAGTAAATAGATTTTTTGTATATCTCGTCAAGTTGTTAATCACTATTGCGTCCAACAAAATTGGTTTACATCATTCAGTGACTTACATTAAATTGAATATAGCTATTTAATAGTGGTTTTCGTTTTTAATCTCGATAAGACCTAATTTGGTATAAGGGTATTTGAGAAATACAAAACGAAAGAAGAACAAAAATACAAATCACACCAAACTAGAAAATAAAGTCTTAGTTTAATGTGATTTGTATTTTAAATTTGCTTAATTAATAAATCGAGCCCAATTAAAGCTGAATCATCACCATGTTCATCAAAAACAAAACGAACACTTTTGTATTGATTTTCTTCAGTGTACTCCGCAGCTTTTTCAATTGCTTTTTGTACGAATGTTTTATTTTTTAAAGAAATAGAACCACCAAAAGCAATGACTGATGGATTAATAAAAGCGAGTGTGGTTGCGATTGTCTTTGCTAAAACATCAATCCCCTCGTTAATAATTTGTTGAGCTAAAGGATTGTTATTTTCTGCTAAATCAAAAATTTCTTTAGTTGTTTTATTTTGTTGTGAATAATATTCATAACGCTTAACAATCCCATTACCACCAACGAATAATTCAGCAGATAAGGCTGGTAAGTGTAATCCGAATTCTTTTTTGTCCCCTAGGGGAATGTAAGCGATTTCTTGACCTAAATGATTAAAACCAGAAAAAATTTGGTTGTTAATAACTAAACCAGCCCCAAAACCGGTGCTGACTGTAAAAAATTGAGTAATTTCTTTATCACTTTGTTTAAAACGATAGTGGTTTGCTAAAGCCATTGCATTAGCGTCATTTTCAAAAACAATTTTGTTAATCTTTGTATTTTCTAATAAAAATTTTTTAACATTAAAATTGCTTCATCCAGCTAAATTTGGGGAATGTAATACAATTCCATTATCATAATCAGCCGGACCCGGGATACATAAAGCTAATGAAGTAATTTCGTGTTTTTTAATTAATTCAACTAAATTGTTTAATGTCTTAATCGGATCATTTGCATCAGTATTAAAACGTTCTTTATGTATTACTTTTAAGTCCTTAACTAAGGCGAAACGCGTGTTAGTACCACCAATATCAACCACCGCATATTTTTCTGAATTCATTGTTACTCCTTATTTATTAATTGATGTTTTTAAAGTAACTAATCACCGAGTCTAAATTAAGTTCGCTAGTATCGTGTAAAACTAATGAAGCTTTAGAGAAATCAACTCCTGAGTGATAGTCAAACGCAATTGCTTTAACACCTGCTCCGACTATTGATTCTACACCAGAAACTGCATCTTCTAATCCAATACATTCTTCTTTAGGAACTCCGATTAGTTCATAGGCTTGAATGTAAATATCTGGAGCCGGTTTACCTTTAGCAACATTTGCAGGATTTACAATTGCATCAAAATAATCGTAGACGTTCAACTTTTTAAGAATAAAAGGTGCATTATAGCTACTTGATGCTATTGCTAATTTTATACCTTTATTTTTGGCATCAATAATGAATTTTTTAATATTTGGTAATAAATAAGTTTCATCTAATTCTTGTTTTAATAATTCCACATAAAGCTCATTTTTTTCATGAGCAAGCGAATTTAAAAATTCTAGTTCATAAGTTGCTTGTGGTTGTTTTAATTTAATAATTTCTTTAAGCGTATCAATTCTTGGTAATCCACGTAAATTTTCGTTTTCAGCTTCAGTATAGTCAATTCCAATTTTTTTAACCACCTTAGCTCATGACTTATAATGAATTTTAGCTGTGTCAGTAATTACTCCATCTACGTCAAATAAAATACCTTTAATTTGCATATTAAAGACTAAACTCCTTGCTTATATTATTAATAATTTCTTCTTTATTTTTAATCATAAGTTTTAATTCTTTGTGTGCGCTTAAAGTTTTAATTTTTAATTTATCTTGAGTAACATGCACTTCAAAAGTTACACCTTGATACATTGCGCGATATTTCAGTGAAGTCCAGTTTTTTGGTAAATTAGGATTTAATGAAACCTTGTTATTGCTTCAAGTTAAACCACCAAAACCAAAAACGATCATTTGTCAAATTGCTGCTAAACTTCCGCCATGAATTCCGGCATTAGAAGTGTGCATTGCAGGTCCAAAGTCTACATTAATTCCATATTTAAACAATTCATATGCTTTTTCGATTTTTTTCAAACGTGCCGCTTCAATTGCATAAGTTGCAGCACTTAAACTTGAATCGTGTGTGGTAATTGCTTCATAATAGTCAAAATTCTTGCTTCTTTCTTCTAAAGTGAACGACTCAGGAAAAATACTTGTTAAAAGTACCACATCAGCTTGTTTAACTAATTGTGAACATAGTCTTTTGTGTCCTTCTTGAGTACTAAAAAGTTTTTTACCAGCGTCCCCTAACATTTGGAATGGAGACACATCAATTAAAGGAAGAGATAAGAATTGATCATTTTCTGCAATAATTAAATCCTGATTTGGTTTTTGTTGCTTCAAGTGTTTTGATACTTTTTTCATTTTAGCAACATCAAACTTATAAGGGATTTGTTTAATAATTTTATCAAGTAAATGTGGACGAGTTTTTTTCAATTTACTCATGTATTCAAGTGCTAAATCAATATTAAATTTAGCCATATAGTTAATAAAAGCATTATTATCGATATTACCTTTATATTCATTTGGTCCCATAACGTCGCGAATTTCATAGGTACCATTTTCCTGTAATTCAGCACGATTAGAATAGAACACAGCAGTTTCAATAATCATTTGATAACCATATTTTTCCATGAATACGTCATCATTAGTGAAATTGTAGTATTGGTTAACTGCAAAAGCAACATCTGAAGATACGTGAATTTCTTGTCTACGTGAAGCAATTGGAACTTGCACACCACTAACTACGTCTGCTTGTCCCCAGTATGGACACACTTCTCCATCAGTTGGTCAGGCCATTTCTCAAGGATATTGTGCTCCTAGCAATTTACTTTCTTCAAGTCTTTCCTTGGTTTCATACGCTTTAGCACGTGCTCCTTTAAGACCTTTGAATCTATAAACAAGTAAGTTTCGAGCAACTTTAGGATCAGTAAATAAATAATTTGGATTGATAAAAAATTCAGTGTCCCAGTAAGTGTGACCTTGGTATCCCTCACCAGATAAACCTTTAGCCCCTACGTTTAAATTAGTTGATTCTTTTGGTACAAAGTTATTTAAGTGGAAAATACTAAAATCAAGTGCTAAAGAATCCATTTTACTTTCTTCATCACCTTCAATTTCGACAAAGAATTGATTTCAAACTTTCTTATTCATTTCTTGAATTGATTCAACTTTTAATTTGTCATAGCTACTTGAAAGTAAAAATTCATGTAATTGATCTGATTTTTCTAATACTATTGGCTCTACTAATAAGTGTGAATGATGGTCCACACTGGTATTAACTGACATTAATTTTTCTAAAACAAATTCATCCCCAGCTTTGGCTTTTGATTTGATTTTAAAGAAAATATAACGACGTTGAATGTCAATTACATAATCGTCATTTCCACCTTTGATTAATTCTCCGTTTTTGTAGAACTTAGTTACTAAGTTGTGGACAGCTACACGTTTTGAAATTGTCGTTTTTTGGACCATTTTCAACGATTCTGTGGTTGGTCTAGTTTTGAGTCCCTCTTCAAAGTGTTGTGTCCCAGTATTTGTAACTTGTCCATTAATCCCGGGTTGCAACATTACTTCAACTTGATCTTTTGCGAATAACTCTAAAACTTTAATTTTGATTTTTTGAGCATAAACGTTTTTGTTACTTTGAGATACAAATCTCTCAAAAGTTAATAAGAAACGTCCACTTTCACGAACAATTTCCACTTCACGCACTAAAACTCCGTCACGAATGTGAAGTGTTTTAGTATATTTATCTTCTTTTAATACTTGAAAATTCTCTCCATCTAGATAAATTGGTGTTTGGATTAAATCAGCTAAATTAGCTAATTCAGGTACTTCTTTTTTAGTGTCACGATTAAAAATACCATTAACAAAAAAGTCTTCTTTATTGTAAATCGCTTTTTCTTCATCAACACTACGAATCCCTAAATAACCGTTACCAAGCGAAAAAATACTTTCAGTTTTACCAGTTACTTTTGGATCAAATTTAACTTGTGAAATAGTTTTATTTAAGGTATCATACTTTAAAAAATTCATTTATTACTCCTTAATTAATAGAATTGACTCATATGGTCTTAAAACATTTGTTACTAGTTTATTATCTTCATATGATGATAAAATTTGATTTCCGTCAATTTCTTGTTCTAAATTTAATTCTTTATTAGTCATATTAATTAGCACTTTTAAGACTTTATTAGTGTCTTGTGCAAATCTGGTTAATAAAATTGAACCGTCATTTTGCAATTCAATTTTTGCTTCTCCATACACGATTAAGTCATGGAAATCAACCTTACGCATTTTAATAATTTTTTTGTAGAAATTCAAGATGCTATTTGCATTTTTTAGATCATTTTCAACATTAATTTCACTACTACTACGTCCTAATTTAATTCAAGTTTCTTCACCTTTGTTAAATCCAGAATTAATTTGGTCATTTCATTGCATAATCACACGACCTGCATCACGTGAGTTAATGTTTGAATAAAGTAACATTTCACTTTCGCTGTAAGTTTTATCTTTGTCCACAAAATTCTCAAAAGCATTGTAAGTGTCCACATCTCTAAATTCATTACGAGCATTAAATTCAGTATTTAACATACCAATTTCTTCACCATAATAGATGCAAGGTACACCTTTAAGCATCATTAAAAATAGAGCGTGTGTTTTAGCACTTTGACTTCTAAAAAATGTTTCATTCCCTCATCTTGAAACACTGCGAGAAGTGTCATGATTTGATAAGAAGTTAGTAATCATATGTGGTTTAACTTTAGTTGATTCTTGAAATGGTTTTTGTTGATAAACAAATTCGTGATAATTTCAATTTGCATCATATCCATTACGTCCGGTTTTACGACCTCATCCGATTCATCATCAAGCAAAGTTAAAGTAATTATCAGCAACTTTATCAGGTCCATCACCATATTTTAAAAGTTCTTCATAAGAGATACCACTTGATTCACCAAGTACGTATGCATCTGGTTTATCACTAAAAGCAATTTCATTGAATTTTCTAAGCGATTCAACTGCACCGTCACATCAAGCAAAAGCAGGGTTATTTTCAACAGTTTTAAAATCTTTGGCTACATGTTTAATTGCATCTAATCTAAAACCTCTAACACCTAAGTCATATCAAAATTGAATCACATCGCTGATTGCATTAATTGTATCTGGATGATTTCAGTTTAAATCAACTTGCTCTTTTGCAAATAAATGGAAGTAATATTTATTAACACTCGGAACATATTCTCAAGCATTACCACCAAAAATACTTGTCGCTTTAGCTTCGAATTCACTTAATTTTTCACGTCAAATAAAGTAGTTATGTTCGACATTTTCTACTGATTCACAGGCTTTTTTAAATCATTCATGTTCATTTGATACGTGATTTAACACAATGTCCATAATAATATCAATATTTCTTTTTTTGGCTTCTTGTGTTAACTCTTTAAAATCTTCAAGTGTTCCAAATTGTTTTCAAACACTTTTATAGTCCAATACATCGTATCCTGCATCAACAAAGTTAGTTTTGTAAATTGGACATAATCAAATTGCATTAATTCCTAAATCTTGTAAGTAATCAAGTTTAAGTGTAATACCTTTTAAATCACCGTCTCCATCGTTATTTGAATCATAAAACGATCTAGGAAAAATTTGGTAAATTACTTTATCCTCTAATTTAATTGTTTTCATCAGAATGCTCCTTTAATAAAATTAATGATGAATGCGATTCTAAAATTTCTTTTGAATCAATTGGATTAATTTTGCTATTAAATAAAACTTTGTAATTATTAAAGTTGTATTTAAAATCATTGTCGCTAAAATTGTGTGCTACTAAAACTTCACCAGCAATGTCGCTAACATTAAAAATCAAAATCCCTTGTTCGATATCTACTAGCTTAAACTTAACTGAATTGTTAATTTTTTCATTCATGTCTAAACGAAAGAAAGGTGTTGAATTTCTAAATTCATTTAACTGTTTCAAGAATTCGAAAATTAATTCTTTAATCATTGGATTTTTTAAATTATTTCATTTGAGTTCATTAGTGTAATCACTTGTTTTATAAGAATTTGACTGAACCATATCATAATCTGGTTTAAGGTTAAAAAAGTCATAACTAACAATTTTGTGTCCCCGGTGGACTTCTTCACCAGAAATATCAAGTGGTTTAGTCTGAGCTAATTCTGTACCAGCTAAATACAACTTACGTCCCTGTGTTGCAGTTGTTAAAATCAAGGCTTGACGGTAAGCTTCGATACAACGCTCAAAACTTCATTCTTTTCCTTGTGTGATAATCTTATCTCACAATGTTAATCCATCATGACAAGCATTATACGAAAGTGTGATGTTAATATCATTTGCAAAAACATCATATTCACTATTACTATGCGGAATATCATTTCAGTCATAATTTTTAATATTCCCAGTAACTGAAGTGACATATCTTAAAAATTGGTTTTGATTATGTTCGATAATCAGGCCTTTTTGTGTTGAATCATTTTCATTTACACCTATAGCATCGCGAATTGTATCGTTAAAATATGCGAATTTATAATCATTACCTTTAGTACCTTTAATTCAACTTTTTTCAAATGGTAAATCACTAAATGGTCACGCTTCACCGTGAAGTACAATATTAGGTTTGATTTTTCGTAATTCTTGAGAAAGTTCAGCTAAAGTGTCTCCATCAATAAAGCAAGATAAATCAAATCTAAAACCATCAACATCAAAAGTTTTGACAAAATATTTTAAACTATCAATTATTAACTTACGCACCATTTTTCTTTGTGAGGCTAAAGGTGGTAAATTAACTGGCGTTACTTTAGCATTATCTCTAAAGTAATAACCAGGGATAATATTGTCCATAATTGAATTTGTCATCATGTGATTATAAACAACATCTAAAATCACACCAATACCACTTTTGTGTGCACTATCCACTAAGTTGGCAAATTCATTAATGCGACCTTGAGGGTTTTTGGGATTAGTTGAGTAAAATCCATTAATACTAAAATAGTTGTGCGGATCATAACCTCAATTATAATTGGTCACTCATCCTTGAGCTTCCCCTTTTGGGATAAAACGTGTCCCCAGGTCGTTAATTGTATAAGTAGATTGAATTGGTAAAAATTGCACATGTGTAAAATTCAATTCTTTTAAATATTCAAAAACTTTATTGTCCGCTAAAGTACTAAAGGTTGAATTTAAACCGTCCCCAGCTGGGGCAAAATCACGAATATTTAACTCATACACAAGTGGATCAACACCATTATTTAAAGCTGACTCTAATTTTTTAATTTTTGGTAAATTTTCAACTTCAAAAGGTAAAATAGCTCCTAAAGCAACTTTGTTTTCTTGTCCTTTTCAATTAAAAGGTGCTAAACTAATGCAATAAGGATCTAATGCTAATGTCACTGTTGAATCTTGATGAGTAATTCGATAACGATAATAATAATTTAAGTATTTTTTTGGTAGTTCAATTGACCAAACTGGTTTATTAAAGTTCATTTCAAAAACTTCAAAATTATCTTCATTTTCATAGTCTGGATAAATCAAAATTTCGGCTTTTTTTGCAATTGGTTGTCAAAGTTTAATGACTAATTTTTCATTAACAAAATGAACACCTAAATCATCTTTTTCATAAAAATGAATTTCATCAAATTCTTTAAAAAAATCATCATTTTTTCCAATTAAATTCATAGCTATTAAATTTTATATTTTATGTAAAACAAAACAGAAAAAACGCGTTTTTCTTGACATATCAAATGTTATATACAAAGAAAAAATAATAAAAAAACGCTATTTTATAGCGTTTTTAGATTTTAATGATTTAAAAAAATGGAAAATTTTTCAGATTTATCCTTTTGTGGTAAAACTTTATTGTTTTGCTGAAAATTCTTGATGAAAGAAAATGAAGTTTTCCGGTTTAATAAAATACTTACCAGCAATTGAAATACTTTCATCGTCGTAACCAAAAAAGTATACAACAACTAACTCATCGCGATCATATAATTTAATTTTTTCGTATTTTAATTTATAAACAATATTACTAATTCCGTTTTGGTCGTTTAATAAGTCTAAGAGTGGTTGATTTAGATTTGGAACTTGATCATCTCTTAAATATTTCTTTGATAAATAAATTTCTGATTTGGCAATCATTTCTTGATTCAAAAAGTATTCTTTTTCAAAAAAACGAAATCCTTGAATAAAAATAATGTTATCTTCAACAGTTCATTCAGGTAATTGGTCAGTTTGTATCTCTCAACCACGTTCAGAGTCCGCACCAAGCATATATCCTAAAGGTTTAATTAAATTATGAAAATTTTCAGCAACAAAGTGTCCCCTCTTACTGATTGAGTACACCGCACCTAATGATTCGAGTTTATTATAAGCAGAAATTACAACACTACGTGAACAATCGAATTTAGCCATTAAAGCATGTTCACTTGGCATTATTCGATTTGTTGGAACTTTTTTGGTTTTAATTAAATCCATTAAATAGTCAATAACTATTTGAGTCTTTTTAATTTCTTTTGACATAATTTTATTATTATATTTAATTTTTGAATATTTTACTACTTGGAAATTCAAATTCTCAAAAGTTTATGGTAATTTATCAATTAGCTAAGATACCAAATCAACAAATCCTCATCGTCCCCAGTAGGGACAGTAAATAAAAAAACACAAAATTTAATTAAAAAACTTTGTGTTTTGATTTGTTTTGATAATTTTGTATTTTAAGATTTTAAGATATCTTCACGAAACGCTTTTTTCAAGATAAAGTCATTTGTTACGTATCCATACGATTTTTTTGCAATAACAGAAATGACTAAAGAGAAAAATGAACTAAAAAGTACGATTCATCCTTCGGTGTATGAAATTGATGCTAACATATCTTTATAATAAGATTCGGTACCATTTAATTCAAATATGGCTGTCCGTTTCGCTTCGACTGGTTTGAGTGCAATCAAGAAAAAGGTTACAGCGAAAATAAATCCAAATAAACTAATTAGTGAATTAAATAGAAATTCAGCATTTGATTTATTTGAAAATAGTAAGTATAAACTAATTACACTAATTAAAATACAAATACTAAAACTGGTTTGTAGCACAATAAACATTCCAAGGAAAACATATCTTAATTGATAAGTTGTTGAGTTTTCTAACACTGATTCTTCGATTAATTCCGGTGTGCTAAAGGTTTCTGGATTATAGTAACCTTGTTTTAATCATTCAATTTCGACTGGAATTCGAGCTCAAAATCTTGCAGAAAGAATAGTTAATAAAGCAATGTTAATACAACTAAAAATAACAATTAGAATTAATAAAATTTTTCGTTTGGTATATGAGTGAAATAATTTTGAGAGCATTAATTAATCCGAACTTCAGTTTTAGCATCAAAAATGTGGATTCTTGATTCGACAAAACTGATGTAAATTGTAGAATATAACACATATTCTTCGCTATTACTTGCATTAATAATCAATTCTAGTTCCTCACTAATGCTGCAAGCGATTAATTGATCTTTACCGATTAATTCAATGTTTGAAATTTTTGCTGCAAAACTATTTTTAATTGCTTCTTTGGAAATTTTAATATCTTCACTTCTAAATCCAATCACCAATTCTTGATTTTGGTGAACCTTACCAACCACATCTTGGGGAATAGCCAAAGTAATTTTTCCATCTTCAGAAATGATTTGTCCATCCTTAACAGTCGCTTTAAAAGTATTCATTGTTGGTGAACCGATGAATTTAGCTACGAATACGTTAGCTGGTTTAAAGTATAAGTCCCTTCCGGTACCACTTTGCTGAATTTTTCCATCGTTAAATACCACGATTTGATCCCCCATCGTCATGGCCTCTAATTGGTCGTGAGTAACATAAATGCTTGTGGTATTAAGCATACGGTGGATTGCAACAATTTCACGACGCATGCTTTCTCTTAGTTTTGCATCCAAGTTTGAAAGTGGTTCATCCATCAAGAATACTAACGGTTTACGTGCAATCGCACGTCCAATTGCTACACGTTGTCTTTGTCCACCAGATAAATCACGTGGTTTACGGTATAAATATTCGTCAATTTTTAGAATTTTAGCAACGTCTTTAACACGACGGTCGATTACATCTTTCCGTTCTTTTGCGATTTTTAGTCCAAAACTAATATTGTTATACACATTCATGTGTGGATATAGAGCATAAGATTGAAAGACCATGGCAATATTACGTTCACTAGGAAGTAAATTGTTGTATCTTTTATCGTTAAATAATAAATCACCTTTAGTTATTGAGTTCAGTCCAGCAATCATTCTTAATAAAGTTGTTTTACCACATCCACTTGGTCCTAAAAAGATGCAGAAAGTACCTGGTTTAATTTCAAGGTTAATATTTTCTAAAGTATACTTTTCATTACCTTCGTATTTTTTTGATAAATTAACCAATTTAATGTGTGCACCATTATTTTTTGATGTCACTTCACCAACTTCATTCAGCATTTTGTCTAAATCAAGTTGTTCAAAATTAAATTCATTATCAATTGCTAGATTCATATCGTTTGTTTTATTTTTAAACATTTTTATCCTTTCACTGCACCATCAGATAAACCACCTATGATGTATCTTTGTAAGTACATAAATAGAGCAAAGGCAGGGATTGAAGCTAAAAGTGAACCAGCGGCATAAGCACCAGCATTAACTTGTTTTTCTTCGGCTGTAATAAATGTATCTAAACCGATTGCTAAGGTTTTATCATCAATATCAATTAAAATAAATTTAGGTAGAATAACGTCCGTAAATGGAGTTAAGAATGATCAAAGTGCAACCATAATTAAAGCTGGACGGATTACTGGAATTAAAATTTTAAAGAATAGTCCCCAGTTGTTGCATCCGTCAACTTTGGCAGAATCGTCCAATTCATGCGAAATTGTGTCCAAATAACTCTTAAGCATAAAGGTATTTCCTGCAATCGAACCACCTGAGTAAATGACCACTAACATTAAAACTGATGAGAGTCCAATGTTGTTTCCTAAACGTACCACAATGTACAAACTAATTAAGCTTGCTGTAGCAGGGATCATTTGTAGCATCATAACTAAGGTTAGCGAGTTACGTGAACCGGCAAATTTGAATCTTGAATACGCATAACCATTAAGCGCGACACAGACAGTTGAAATTACCATGGTTAGCACTGCAATAAATAAGGTATTAGCATATCACTTTAAAAAACGACTTCTAGGACTAGTAAATAAGTAAGCAAAGTTATCTCAACCAAACTTAAATGGTGTTAAAGAAATAATTTTAACGTTGTTAATGTTAAAGGCTGAAACTAACAATGAAACAATTGGAAATAGCACAATTAAAGCTCAAAAAATTAAAATTAAATAATTAAAAAATAATCAAATAATTTCCATTGGTGTTGGTGGTTTTGCGTCTGATTCATTAAAATTGATCCGTTTTTTCACTAATGCTTTTTTATCAATTGAAACTGAATCACTAATACGTTTATAATAATTTTTTCTAATTAATTTTGAAAACATTAGTCTCTCCTTGTCATTGATTTAATAAATCCACGAGCTGCAACCGCAACACTTAAGATTGCTGCTAATGTAGTTAAGGCTGCTGCGAAGGCTTGGTCACTTTCGAATTTAACCACACCGGTTGTCATTTTGTAAACTCACGAAATAACAATATCTGTTGAGGCTTCACCAAAAACAGTAGGTTTTGCAAAAGCAGGACCACCACCTGTAAATAAGCTAATTGTGGTGAAGTTGTTAAATGCACCAACAAATTGTCCAATTAACATTGGTGCAATTGCAAGTAACAATGAAGGTAGAGTTAAACTGAAAAATAGTTGTCTTCCCTTAGCTCCATCAATTGAACCAGCTTCATAAATATCTTTTGGAATTGATTGTAAATTACCTGTTACGAGCATAAATATTCATGCATACGCAATTCATGTTTGTACTAAAATTACCAATACACGAGCTTTAGTTATGTCATTTAATCAATCGACTGGTTGATCAATTAAGTGGAGACTCATAAGTACAAAGTTAATGTACCCAGTATCCCCGGCCATGAAACTTTTACGTAAGAAACTTAAAGTAACAAAGGCAGGGATTGCTCATGGTAAAATGAAAATTAAACGGAAAAATTTCTTCCCTCTAATACGGTGATTATTTGCTAATACCGCAAGAATAATACCTAGTGAAATAGGTAAAATGGTGCTAAAGATAGTTCAGATAAAACTTCATCCTAAAACACGTGAAAGTGATAATAATAGGTCATTTTTACGAAGTTGTCATCATAGACCTCATTGTTTAAGACCAACTCAATGCACTGGCTGAGTTGGAGCTTCATGTAAGTATCCATAGTCAGTAAATGAAATTAGAATTGAGGTTACAATTGGAGCAACTACGATAAAGGCGATTAAAAATCAACCAAAAATCGAAATCATTCATGGAAATCCACTGGTGTTTAATCAGCGTTTTGTATGTGATCACTTACTTGGACGAGAACCCTCTTCAAGTGCAGTCGCAACTCTACGAGCTCCAATAGACGAAATAAATAAGTAAATAATTGAGATACTAAAGAAAATAACCGAAATTACTCCACCAAAAAGGTAGTAACGAGCATCAGGGAATGAACCTGCTTGGCTATTAAATTTAGAAGACCCTAGATCATAGAAACCAGGGATACCGTTCATTTTTGATCAATAGAATCCCAAACTAAAGGGGATTAAGAATGATCAAACAAAAACAGTAAATAACAACATTAAAATACCTTTAAGATATTGTTTGAAAAATAGAATTTCAGGTAGTCCCGGTAAAATGAATCCTAAAATTGTCGCTCATAATTTAATTCCTTTGTTAACTTCAATTGGAATTGATTTTTGAGCTTCGTTGATTTTACTTTCGAAAATTTTATTAACAATTTTCTTTTCGGCATTTTCACGTCATAAATTAGTTGATAAAATGTTTTTATTTTTATATAAATTAGAATTTAGTTTTAATCCTAATAATTTTTCTTTTTCAGCAACTTTAATTTCAATTTTTTTGTTTTTAAATGCTGCTTTAGTAATTTCTTTTGATTTAATTTTGTTTTTGTAAAGAGCAAATAATTCTTTTGACTCATCAAAAATTGATTTTTTCTTTTCTTGATTAGTCGTTTTTTCTTGTTGAATTAAATTACTTGCTTTAAGTTTTAGAATTTCAACTTTGGCTAGGATTTTTTCAATTTTGTATTTTTGAATAATCGAATTTAGTCCTTGTGCTTTTTCTAATAAAGCTTGTGATTTAACTAATTGGTACTCAGATTCGTGAGAAACTGATTTATATGATTTGCTTAAATTTTTTGCATAATCACTTTGAAGAATCAATTTAGCAATTTTAGAATGTTCAAAATAACTTTTGTGACTAAAGAAAACATCGACATAAATTTTTAAGATTTGTGTATCTAAATCATTTAATTTATTATGTTCTTGAATTGATTTTTTAATTTCAGAAAGTGAATTGGTTGCAACTGAATTTAAGTCTAAATTTTTCAAGTGTGATTCATCTGAAGTCGCAAAATCTTTGAATCTTTCAAGCATATATGATAAAGTTTTGGCTTGAACTTTTTTCAAATTAGCTTGATAAAGTTTTTTATACTCTTGCTTAGAGTTGTTACTTTGTTTAATTAAATTATCAACGATTGATTGATTATTTTTCTCTGCTTGCAAAATTTCTTGTTTATGTTGCTCAATTTTTGCCAAAGCAGCTTTTTTATATTCTTGAATTTCTACTTTTGAATTTTGATATTTCTCATTGTATTCATACTCAGCTTGAATAATTCTTTGACGAGCTGATAATTTAATGTTATATTTACCATCAACATATTTAGTTTTAATCTCTTTGTGTTCAAGTGAAAATTGTTTTCTGAGTTCTTCACGTTTAGCTAATAAACGTTGTTGAGTCTTTTTGATTTCATTATAAGCTTCTAAAAAGACAGCTTTAGGATTTGAGATTGATTTAAGAAATTCAAGCTCAGGTTCAAGTAAATTTGTTAGTTTGGTAAAATCAAATTCTAAATCGTCAAATTTCTTGATGTATTCAAGCATTAAATTGTAGAAAATGAATTTAAGGTTTAACTGAGTTTGATCTAAATTAGTTTTAGTGACTAATTTTTGAATTGAAGCGACTTTTTCTTCATAGGTGTCGGTAGTGTTTTTAAGTGATGTTTGATAATCTTTTGCATATTTATCTAAATTTTTACGTTCTTTAGTTAATTTTTTAATTTCAAAAGCAATCAAACTTTGCACACTCGAAGCAATTTTGAGCTTCCTGATTGAATCTTTGACAACTTTAACTTTGTTTAAGTAAGCAACTTTATGACTGTACAACTCACGTTTAAGGTTATCCTGAATTTTAGTTTTAGCACGTAAAAAGAGATCTTTTTCAATCTCGCGACGTATCTTAATTGCACGAATACGACGATTAAAAACGTTTTTAGCATTCTTTTTATATGCTTTTAGTGATGTTGCCTGCTGTGGTATGACGGTGTCAAATTCTTCACCATACCAGTTATATAATTTTAATTTTTCCATTTTTATCCTTTAGTTTGCCGTTTACGTATTGCTTCGAAATTATGTATTTTACGTGCAATGTGGTATTTAAAACACATGTAAATTAAATACAAAGCAATTAATGCAGCACTGAGTGAAACAAAAACTCCGGAAATTATTTGTTCTAATAATAATGTATCAAAACCTTTAAAAAATGGAGTAAACCCTAAGATGATAAAAATTATTATTCAACAAATAAAGAATATGTATCCAGCTTGAAGTTTATTTCGTAATAAACTTATATAAATTAAGAAAAATACCACCAAGAGATTACTTCCGATAAACGAAAGAATTAGCAATCTTGTGTAATTTTCCAATTCAATCTCGCTATATGTCTCAGCATTTTTAATTCCAAACACAAACGGAATCAAAAATCAAACAATATAAGAGAGAGTCCAAAACGGAAGTAAGCTTATTAAAAAATAAAAATCAATTTTGGAGAGATTGATTTTTAATTTTTTATACATGATTATTTTTCGAATGTCACCACTAATTGTAATGCAGTTTCAGTCATAATTTTAGCTTTATCTGAGTATAATTTGCTCATTTGTTCTAACACTGCAGCTGTAAATTCAGCTTTAGCATCAAGATCAGGTGTTTCGGTTTTTTTGGCTAAAATCTTATCTGCTGTTTCTTTAATAAATACTTTGTTTCCGAATGTACTGTCATTTCAAATTCCTCAAACGGTTGAAGCAAATTGTGGATTTGAGTGGTCAATACGTTCAGTTAAGGTTGTTAAAACACCTAAACCACCATCTTCAATACTTCTACGTGATGTAACTACGTCAAGAATTTTGTTGATTGCACCATTTTTTTCGTATTTAGCAATTTCATCAGTCGCTTTTGATAACTCAACATCGCTAGCTGTTCCATCTTTTCTTAACACGAATTTAGGTGCAACTTTTTCAACTAATACACGGATTTGTGCATTGTTTACATAGTTGTTGAAGTACAATTCGCTCGCTTTAGTAATTACTTCGTCAGATACTTCAACTTTAGCTGCGTTAGCAAATTCAGTTGCTTTAGCTTTTACTTCTTCATAAAGTGCATTCAAAGTATTGTTTTTGATTGCTTCAGTAATTTTTGCATATAAAGCTTCTTTTGAGTCACCTGAATCACCGTTAGCACCAAAAATATAATCTTCAACTTTTCTTACATGTAAAGTTCCTATTTCGGCATTTTGAATTAATTCTGGATGAGCTTGAACAAATTCACTCTTAATAATTTCAGGTCCAACTTGTCATGGTTGACCGTCCCCAACAAGTGCTGATAATTCAATTCCAAGTAATGCAGCTTCAGCATTACGAAGTCCTGTAACTGGTTTAAGAGCATTTTTTAATTCAACTCAAGCTTCTGATTCAAATTCTGCACCATCAAGACCATAATCAACTTTGATAATATTTTTTTCATCTAAAGGTGTATTTGAATTTGAAATATCTCATGTTCCATAGTCAACTTTTGCTTTTGAAAGAACTTTTCCTTGTGAGTGATATGCATCAATAAATTCATCTGCACTTGTATATCCTAAAGGTTCGTAGAATTTAGCAAATTCTTTATTTTCTTCTTTCAATTCATTGGTCATTGATTTTTTCAACTCATCTTGCATATGGTTACCATATGGAATTTTTGAGTCTGATTTAAAGTAAGCTTTGTAAGGTTCTAATTTAAAAATTAACTTAATAAATTCTGAAATAGCACCTTTACGTTCTGCACTCGCACCATTATTTCTTGAGTTAATTGCATATGATCAAGCACCTGGTTGTTGTACATAAGCACTTTCATCAGTTGCTTTAATTACGTTAACAAATACGTTAGTGTCAGCATTTTTCTGTGTGTTTTGCACGTCTCAAGTACCAACAACTGCGAAGTTAATTTTCTTAGCTTTTAATAATTCTCAGATTTTTTGTTGAACTGTCCCCATATCCTTGTCGATGACTGCAACTAAATCTGATTGTGTAATACCACGTTGAGCTCATTTAGTTTGTTTGAATTCTTCTTCATTCATTAAATATGCTGCTTGTCAAATAGGGAAAACTAAGTCCATAGCCGCTTGCACACCTTTTTTAAAGTGTTCGTGGTATTTATCACCGATAATGAATCCTGATTTAGCTGAAGCTCCATCACTATAAAGGATTTTAGCCATTAAATCTTGTAAATCTTTTTTACCAGAGTTTTGTTTAGCAATTTCTGTAAAAACCCCTCCCATGATTCCGGCTCCGTATCAAAAGTCTTGAAGACGAACAATTGCAAGACCCTCCTCAACCAATTCTTTTAATGAGTTGGTATTTGGACTTAATAAAACATTCTTAGTTGTTTCATAATCCAAGTTTGACGCCATAACGATTCCCTCAACGTTGTGACGAATTCCGTAAAGACGTTTTTCAGGAGTTGGTTTTGCAGCATTACGTTCAATCCCTGAAACAGTTCCGTATTCTTTCATTGATTGTTTTTCAGCATCACTAAGTCCAAGTTGAGTTGTAATTGTATCAAATAAACTTGGATCAAATTTATCTAAGTTTGTTAAAGCATTTTTTGATGCTAAGTCAGTAATTTCTGGTGCATAGAAAATGTCAGGTACTACTTTATAGTCACTCGCCCCAGTTGTTCCGATTTCTTTTGCTGAAAAGACGTCTTTTTCTAAAATAGTAATTTTAAATCCGTGTTTGGTGTGATATTCTGTTTTGTTGAATTCTTCAATTACTTTGTTGTAAAAATCTTTTTGAACACCGTCAACACCAATAACAATTTCTTTAATTTCTTCAGCTTTAGTGTCAGGTCCACAAGCTGCTGAAGTAGCTACTAAAGTTAAACCACCTAATCCTAAACCACCTAAAAGAAGCTTTTTCTTTAATTTCATTTTCTCTCCTTAAATTCTATTCAAAAACAATTTCATTTTTCACATAAGCTACCATTGCAAAGAGCATTCCGATCGGACTTAAGAATAACAATGACGCTAACATACTTACTATTCCAATTCATTTATTAAATTCAGTTTTAGACAAAATTGAGCAGATATGTAAACTCATAAACGCAATCACAAGGTAAGATAGTATTATTATTGCAAGTACGATTCTTCAGTGATATTCCATTAAAATTTTTGTATCGACTGTTATTTTAGAATTAGCATCAATCTTAATAACATAGAAAAACAATAAGATTTGCGAGATTAACATAACAGTATTTGCAAAAACTAAAATTAAATATTCTAAAACTTTAGGTAAATAACGTCGTTCAAGCGGATATTTACCTAAAAAGAGATACCGCATTTTAGTTTTTCATGGTAATTTTTTAATCGTGAATTTTGATTTGTTTTTTTTCATATTAAGCAATTAAATTATATGTATTAAATCAATTTATTCACGTATTTTATTGTTGCATAAGTTGTTGGTAAGCTTTGACCGGTCAAGTATTTTGGTTAAAAAAAGCACAAAAAACTAACTTTTGTGCTTGAGTAAAAAATGCATATGAAAATTATTTCACATTTACTACTTAAATTATTTTAACTTTAAAACCGATGATTGAAAATCCGCTTTTGCTACGTTCAATTTGGTTTTGATTAATCGATACTTTTTGCTTAATTAAAACATCAGTAATTTTATAATTATCCTTTAAAACCATTTTTCAATTTTGCGGTGATTGGTTAAATGAAAAGTAATAAACTAAATAATCAAAATCGTCATTTTCTTTTGGATTCTTACGAACTACAATACTATTTTCTGAAATTCCAATTGATGCTTTTGAGTCAATTACCAAACTAGGATCTAAGTCTAAATTTTTCATTTTAAACATATCACTATTTGCTTGTCGAATTTGGATTAATTTTTTAGTTAAATTATAAGCAGAGTCAGAATCACTCATTTGTTTTTCGATAGTTGGAATGTCTTTTGATGAATTTAAGAAAATACGACTATATTCACTTCCACTGCGTTTTTCATAGAAATCGACATTTTTCTTCGCATCAGATCAAGGGAAAGCTTCACGAATTAAATTGTCCCCTCTTTCTTTTGGACCACCATGCATCATTAATTCGTTTCCGTCGTATAAAATAGGTGTCCCTTGTTTGACCAAAAGTGCACTTAAACCAAATTTCATTAAATCTTGGTCAAGTTTTGAAAGTTCTTCATTTCAAGTTCCATTTAATTCATTAATTCTTACATTATTAATTCAACGGTGTACGTCATGATTATCTAAAAATGGTAATCATTCAACATGATGATTAACTGTTTTTTCTAAATCATTCATTGAATTTAAAAAGTCATCATTTTCATTAAAGTTCATTTGGATGTTTCCTAAACCTTTAGAATGTCAACCATCAATTACACTTGAAAGTGCTGGATTATTTTGGTAAGCAAAGTATTTTTTTGCGTTCAATGGACTTTCTCATCATTCACCAAACATAAAGACTTTGTCACTTTTTCTTGATTCACCATCATTCATCGCATTTTCGCTCGCTTGACGCAATTGTGTAAATAATTTAGCAGTTTTAGTTCCATCTAAATCTGATGGTTCGTATTTGTTTTTTGAACCTCAAAAATGGTAGAATGCGTCATACCTAAATCCATCGACTCCTTTTTTACTTCAGAAGCTTTGAATTGCTTTAAGTTCTTCAACCACTTCAGGATTGTCCAAGTTTAAGTCGGGCATACCTTTTCAAAATTCTGCGACATATTCAGAATTAGTTGGTTTGCGAGTTTTATCAATGTTTAAAAATATATCGATTGAATTTTGATCATCTATACCATATGCTTGAACATGTTCATCATTTTTGCGTTCATAAAAACGATAAAAGTCACGATATTTTTGCTCGCCTCTTAAAGCTGCTTGGAATCATGGATGTTCATAAGAAGTATGGTTAAAAACTAAGTCCAAAATAACCGCGATTCCACGTTTATGTGCTTCAATTAAAAACTCGTCAAAAGCTTGCATTCCACCTAATTCTGGAGCTACATCTAAATAATCAATCACATCATATCCATGATATGAACTAGCTGGATGAATAGGTGATAAATATAAAGTGTCCACTCCAAGCTTACTAAAGTAGTCTAAATTATTTTTTAGACCGATAAAATCACCAATTCCATCGTTATTTCCATCAGCAAATGAATAAACGATTAATTGGTACATTACATTACTTTGTGGAGCTTGTTTGTTAAATGGAGCGATGAATTTTGCATTTTGAGCTTCTAAAATATATGACAAATGATTCATGTTTTGACTTTGAATCTTCTGAGTAAATTCTTGATCACCTCAATTTTTTAACTTTTTAGCATTATTAACACATGAAGGTACTAGCAAGCAAGAGCTACCAGCTAATGTTGCTAACTTCATAAAAATCAAACTTTTTTTCATATTATTTTTATTATATGAATTTATCAAATTTATCTTTTGAGAATCTTGTTAGGTCAAATAAAAAGTGCATTTTTGGTGCACTTTAAAACTTTTTGCCGAAAAATTCAATTTAATGTTATTTGTTTGAATCATTTCATTTTTTAATATTAGAATTTATCTCGTCAAAAATCGAGAATTTTGGATCAACGCGATTAACCAAAATAAAATAAATTAAATCAGCTAAGAATAAAAATCCAATTTTGCTACCAGCACTAGTAATGCGGTGTTGTTGTGGTAATGAGTTTACAATTAATACATTACGAATGTCATTGCGTTCAAGCGATTTATTACGTGTTCATACACAATGACGAATTCGATTATTAATTAAATGGCTTAATACCGGAAAAATTTCTGCCGTATTACTGCTACGAGTAATGACTGTAACAAAACAGTTATCTTTTAGAACGTGACTAAGACCAAAAAAGTCATGCACACTTGAAATATTGTGTGTCGTTATACCGATTTTATTCAGATTTTTTGACAGATACGAACCGACAAACGAACTTTCTCCGATTCCAAAAATAATGTGGTTTTTGCAGTATTTTAGTCTACGAATGTATTCACGAATATTGTCGAAATTTTCACTGTAACGCTCAAAAGCATCTTCAATACTAAATTTGTAGTGTTTGTGGATGTTATTGATGATATCATGAATACTTAATTGTCCCTCTTCTTTAAGCTCAAGGTCGTTATTTTCAACGATATATTTACGTTTTTGAATATAAAGTTGAAATAAACGATAGTTCTCAAAACCTAAAGATTGAATAAAACGAGTCAGAGTTGATTGTGAGCAAAAAACCTTTACTGATAATTCTTTTGCAGACAATTGAATTACTAAATCAGGATTAGATTCTATAAAATCGATTAAATAACGATTATTTTGATTATTTGAAAGATTCGACTTGTATTTCTTTTCGATAAGATTTTGTTTTGCCATACAAAATAATTTTATTAAGTTCTGCGATAATAATAATAATAATAATAATAATAACGGTATTTTTCATATTTTTTCCACATTTTCATCCTTAGTCAATTAAAACGATAACGTCTTATTGGTAGAGAGAAAAGTAAATAAAAAGTGTAGCGATATCGCTACACTGATTTTTATTATTCCAAGTATCCAATTGGTAAGTAAATTAATCCAAAGATAACCAAACCAATAAAGATTAAGAAAACCGAAAATGCTGCAAGAACCATAATTAATTTCGAATATTTAATTAGGTTTGTTCAAACATATTTTTTAAAGTAAAATGAAAACATATTATCCTTTCGTTGCAACACCTTGTCTTGATATAGCATTCATAATTCTTTTTCTAATCAATGAGTAAATAATAATTAATGGTAATACAACTAAGACAGCCCCGGCCATTCTGATGTTAACTACCATTCTGGTAAGACCATCAACTTCTTCTTTTCCGGTTGTAAATAATCAAATTGATAATAAAGGAGCATCGGTTCTACCTTCATAAACAGTAGAAGGTCATAAGTAGCTGTTTCATGAAGCAAAAGCGGTTAAAATAGCTACAGTTCAAATAGTTGGTTTAATCATTGGAATTGCAATTTTGACAAAGAATTTTAATTCACTTGCACCGTCTATTTTTGCAGATTCACGAACACTATCATTAATCGCCTCAAAAGCATTACGGAACATAAATCCTGAGAATACTGAAGCAACGAATGGCATTGTTAAAGCGATTATGATTTTAAAGTTGTTAGCCGCATCTTTTCATCCAAGCTTAACAATAACGATATATTGTTGCGAAAGCAATGCAAGCTCAGGTAAAACAAGTAATGATAAGAAGAAGAATCACATCGCATTTTTAAATCTTCATTGTTTTAAACTAAATGCGTATCCAAAAGTCATTGAGAAAAATGTTTTTCCGGCGATACTTACTGCAGTAATTAATGAAGTAAAAATTAAAGCTTTTCAGTATCCGTCTTGGAATGCTTTAGCATAGTTTGATCATTCAAATAGTATTTTACCAGACTCTAAATCACGTGGTACTAAGTGCACTGTACCTGTATCTTCAGCTAATTGACGTGTGAAAAGAGAATTAGCGATCATAAAGTAAAAAGGGAAAAGAACTACCGCACCAAAGAATAATAAAACTGATAATTTGAAAAACATAATCAGTAATTTACTGATATATTTGGTTGTTTCAATAGGATTTGCTACTTTTTCTTGTTTAGATTTTAAATTTCGTTTTAAGAACATTTGTTTTATTAGCAATTTTACTGTAAACATTCTTTTCTCCTTTCTTTTCTTTAAGTGTAAACATTAATGCTACAAATTTACGTAAAGTATATGATACGGTTATACCGATGATAACTAAATACACAGATAAAGCTGCGGCACGTTCAAAACTTTTATCAACAGTAATATATTTATAGATTAATAACATAATCGATCCACCACCATTTTGAACCGCTGCACCGGCAGAGTTGTTGAAAATAGCAAGTGGAAAGACTTTAATACCACCAATTAATCCGACCGTAATTAAGAATGAAATTGTTTTTTGGATTGATGGTAAAGTAACAAAGAAGAATTGTTTTGCTTTATAAGCTCCATCAATTGAAGCTGATTTATAAAGCTGTTTGTTAACACCTAACATTGCAGATGTTAAGATTAAAATTTGGAAAGCTAGATTACCTCAAACACCACGTACTAAAATAACGACTAAAGGTAATCATGAATCGCTCTCACCGCTTTTTAATCACTTAAGATTAGTACCAAAAATTAAATTAACTAACCCTTTTTCTTGTGGTTCAGTTCCACCAAAAAGGTAGAAAAACGTTAAACCAACCGCAATAGCGTTAGTAACATACGGTAAGAAGAACACCGTTTGTACAAATCCACGTGTATATTTATTAATAACGTGGAAAATTGCGGATGCAATTAGAATCGAAATAGTTAATGAGATTGGTAACGCAGCAACTGAATACACGAATGAGTTTCTTAATGCGATGTAAAACTCACCACCGATTTTAGTTTTAGCGTCTAAGAAATCTATGAAATTTTGAGTTGAGTATACAATGTCATACGCTTTTGGCCCAACTCTTCTTTCAAAAGCGACAAAAATAGTTAAAATAAACGGAATAATTGTAAAAAGTAAAATAATTAAAATTGAAGGTAATATTAATAATGATGGTTTTCAAAATGGAGATTTTGCATCAATAATTCTTAAACTTGATTGCTTTTTAGTAATAGAAAACTTTGAACGGAAAAAGTTTTTAATTCGAATTGAAAATAATGATAAATTATTAAAAAACATGAATTAATTAACTCTTTCAGTCGTATCAATATCGAATAAATGCAATCTTGAAACTTTTGAAATATCCATGTAAACAACATCACCGATATTGTATTCATCTTTTTTACTTAAGAATACGTTAGCAATAACTTTAGGTTCTTCAATGATAACTTGGGCTTGAATTTCTTTTCCTAAGTATTCAACAGATTTAATTGTACCTTTGAAAATTCCTTTAGCCGCTGTAGTTTCAACTAAATCTTCTCCACGAATTCCAACTTTAATTTCAGGTTTTGAATAGTTTGAAATTGTAGTAATTGCCTTGTCATTAATTAAGATTTCACCATTGTGAACTTTGGTTGGAAAGACTGACATTTCAGGCATACCTAAAAACTTAGCAACGAATTCGTTTGCTGGTCTACGGTAAAGTTCCATTGGTGATCCCATTTGTTGCACTTGAGCCATTGACATACAGATAACTTTGTCGCTAATTGACATCGCTTCTTCTTGATCGTGAGTAACAAAAACTGTAGTAATTTTACTTTCTTGTTGTAATTCACGAATTCATTTTCTAGTTGAAATTCTTAATTTAGCATCTAAGTTTGAAAGTGGTTCATCTAATAAAAGAATTTTTGGTTTTTTAACAAGAGCACGTGCGATAGCAACACGTTGTTGTTGTCCACCACTTAATTGAGTTGGTTTTTTGGCTAAATTCTTTGTAATATCAACACGTTCAGAAACTTCAAGCACATCGCGAGCAATCGCTTCTTTCATCGAAATTAAGTCTTTTTTATATTCTTCAACTTCATGTTGAGCTTCAATAGGTAACAATCTAATTAATTCATTAAGTCCTTTGTTTGAATTCGATGAACTAACTGATGTTTGACTAGCAAAAATTTGTGAAACCAGTTCCTTTTGAGCAAGTTTGAATTTATTTTGATATTCTTTATTTTCTTGCTTAATAATTTTTTTGGTTTCATTTAACATTCTATTAACTGAGTGAACTTTAGTTAAAGATTTCATGAAATTAAGTTGTAATTTCAAGTTTTTAAGAATTTTATTGTGTTTTACTTTGACGTATTTAAATAAAACTTTATAAATTGATTCATTAATTTTATTTAATAATTTAACTTCAAAAGTACGAACAATTTCTTTAGGTTGAATACTAATGTTGTTTTTGTAAACTTCATTTTTGTAAGTTTCAAGTTCATCAAAAAGACTACTTCTTAGTTTGTAAATTTTGTCAATGTATAAATCTAAAGAATTGGTGTAATTTTCTTGTAAGAAATCATTAATTTCTAAAGAATTTAAGAATTTACTGATTTTTAATGAATTTTGATTTTCACAATATTCTAATTCATGAGTTAAATGTTTTGCAATTGGATTTTCTTTATTTGTCAATTGACTAACATTTTGAATAGGATTTGAATGAATTCTTCTTAATAATTCAATTTCTAAGCTTTCAGTGTATTTTAATTTTGATGAAAATTCATCTAATAAATCGTTAATTTGTTGAGTTTTATTTGCATAGATCTCTTTAATTTTTTCATTAATTAGCTCTTGATCAATTTCAGCAACGATTTTCTTTTGGTAAAGTGTTTTTTCGTTTGCTGCTTTTGCTTTTTTATATGATTCAAGCGAATCCTTAACAATAAAGTTCTTTTCGGCAGCAGACTTAGATTGAGCAATTTCTAAAAGGTTAACCTGATTTTGTGAAATATCTTCTTTACGAGTTTTTAAGTTTAAAAATGAAACATTATTTTTTTCAAAAATGTCATTTCTCTCGTTAAAAGCGTTTTCTAAATCAGTAATGTATTTAGATTCGACATTAAAATGTTTAGCTAAAATTGTAAAAATGTTTTTTTGTGCTTTTTCAAAATTTAACTTATATTCTTTTTGTCAGTGTTCATCATTGTAAAGTGGAAAAGCAATATTATCAAAAACATTCATGTGTGGATAAAGGGCATAGTTTTGAAATACTAATCCTAATTCTCTTTGTTGAGGTGAATATTTTGTAACATCAATTCCGCTAAAATAAATTTTACCGCTACTTGGTTTTAAAAGACCTGAAATGGCATTAAGAGTTGTTGTTTTACCACTACCACTAGGTCCAAGTAAAGTTACAAGCTCTCCTTGGTTGATTTTAAAAGAAACATTATCAACTGCAATTGAAGTACCAAAGTCAATAACTAAGTTTTTAATTTCAATTGCTGGAGTTTGCAATTTTACAGATCTTTGTTCTTTGTTGTCCATTATTTCCTTTCTTTATTACTTTAATTTTAATAGATTTCTAGAATTTAATGTTAATTGACATTCTTAATTTTCGAAATTCCATTTAGTTTATAATAATTTTTTCTTGTTTCTAAACCACCAAATTCTGGATTGCTTGGCAACATGAAAAATTCTCTTGCACTACTAAAACTTTTACCGTGTTCACTATAGAAAACAACTAAATCATCAGGTTTTTCAATTCGTTTATTTAAAACATTTTCAATACCATATTTTTCTTTTAGAATATTGTTTACTTTATTTACAGTTTCAGGAGAATAAAAACCTTTTTGATTTATAAAACCATAGTTATATGCATTAGCAATATATGGTGTTGCTAAAAGTTCAAATGAAGGATTTGGTTCATTTTCTTCATTTTTCTTATATGTGTTATATGCAACTACTGTAGTGTCATTAATAATTGGTAAGGTATAACCATTTTTTAAAAGTTCAAGTGCATATAATTTTCACTGACCGCTAGTTTCATCTTGATATAAAATGTGTGTCACATATCTATCATATGATCTTGTCGCTCAATTATCTGCAATTAATTTAACTTTTTTTCCTACTTTTAATACTGATTTAGCAAATTCTGTATCTAATTCTGATAAAGTTCTTTCGATTCGATTAATTTTCAATTTATTTTTCAATATTTCAAGATTAGCTTCTTCAACTGTTACTTGTTTTTGATCACCAGCTTTTTTAGCTTCATCAATTTTTGCTTGTTGAGCATCAAAAATAGCTTGAATTTCTTCTGGTGTTTTTTCTTTTTGTTTGTTAGAGGCTGAAACAAATGGATCCACAACATAAGCTTCAGGAGTATCAATAAATGGAATACGAATATTAATCTGATTTTCAGTAATATGACTTTCCGCTCCTGATTGTTCTTGAGCTAATTTTAAATCATCGAATTTAACTACAACTGTATCTCCATCAATTACTCTAACAATTTCAGCATCAACAGCATGATAGTATTCTCAAAAGTTTTGTGTGACTTCGGTCGAAACACCACTGAAGTAATTATATTTTGTATATTTAATAATTTTATTATCAATGTCTTTGGTTAAATTATCAAAATCAAATTCATTAATTGAAAAAGCTTTGTTAGAAGGAGCACATTGACTTGAAAGCATTGGTACTGCTAGAGTTGTAAGAAAAATACCCGTAGATAGGGTAAGTATTTTTCTTCGTTTATTAACGATTTTGAACATTAAATTATTCAATTCCTCTTCTGAATTTTGCTAATGCTTCAGCAGGTTTAACTTTATTTCCAGTAACAAGACTTTTTGCAGTAGTAGAAATAGCTTTTCTAACTCTATCAGCTTCAGTTGCACCTGGATCTTCTACCAAGAAGTTACTTTCAGGATGTGTAACAAGTGCTTGGAATGCTTTAAAAATTAAGTTGTGTGGTGTACCTTCTTTAGCGAATAAACCTTTTGGTTGGTCAAAGAATTCTTTTGTAGTGTTTAAGTAGTTACCAAATTCATTGAAAATATCGATTGGTTTTTTGTTTGTAAATGTTTGAAACTTATCACTTTTATCTGGATTTTTTCCATTAGGAATTCGCAATTCTTCAACTGTAGTAGAAATAAATCATTCAACAAATTTTCTTGTTTGTTCGTCTTCATTAGCATTAGAGTGAATTCCGATAATAGATGGTCCTTGTCCTACAATGTAACTTTTATCAGATTCTGCTGTAGCTTTTGTAGGTGCCATTAAGTTATAAACTTCATCACTATTAACAAATGAACTTGCAGAAGCTAGTGTAATTTCAAATTCTGCAGGATCAATTAAGTAAAGTTGTTTTTTACCTAATCTAAAGTCGATTTCACCTAATAACTTACTTTTATCACTCAATTGGATTCCTTTAAATGTAACGATTCCTTTTGAATCAGAAGAAACTGCAGTAGAATTAGCATCTGCAACAACAATTACATAGTTTTTACCATTACCAAATGCTTTTAAAGTAGCATCTTGTTCTGCACTTGTTAATTTACCATCGTGTTTTAATTTATCAGGTTTTTGTTTATCATTAGTACTTAAATAAATACTATTTTGATAAGAACCATCGATAAATTTGATACCATCATCGCTAGAAGATTCTACAACGTATAAATTAGTTGTTTTTCTTTCATCATCAGTTAAAATTTCAGTAAGATCATTTTTCTTATCTTTGAATTTAGCGTTAATGAATTTAGCGCCATCAACTTGTGCAGCTTTACCAGATACATAGTTATATGAAACTCCAGCACTTGATCCAATTGTTGCAAGATATTCATGTTTTGAGAAACGAGTTGAACCATATGATCCATCACCATTAATAATTAATGAACTAGTAGAAATAGCTGGATTAAAAATATCAAAAATTTTCTTAATTCCATCATATTCTGCAGTACCTGATTTTTTGTATGATGTAAAGTCAAATCCACCGTAAATTTCAGTACCAGCTGCATTAGTTTTAGGGAATAATGTAATACCGTTTTGTGCAGCACTTGTATAGAAATCATTAGGGAATGAGTCTGTTGAAGCGATGTAAGAAACTTTTTCTGGATTGTAGTATGATCTTACAATTGTAATGAATTTTAAATAATCATTTCAATTACCGAAAGTAGTATCTGAAAGAGTAAATCCTGTTCTTAAGTCTGCTGCTTCGTTTCATGATTTTTCATCAAAAGCACCATCTCATTTTTTATTAATCATAGCTTTATCAGCATCTTCGCTTGCAGATGATCATTTTTCAATAGCTTTATTAATAATTTTATTTGATTCAGATTTATCAACCGCAAGTCCTTTAGCTTCTAAATCTGAAATGATTTTACCTAATAATGGCAAGTTAATTGTTAATATTGAAGTTGATTTTGAAGTAGGAATAAATACAATTTCACCATCATTAATTCCAGCGATTTTTTTGTTAATGTCTAAGAATTGGTCGGCAATATTATCTAAACCACTAATTCCTTTAAAATCTAAACTCATGTCATATTCAGCGATTTCAGCTGCTGCTGCAGGATAGTTAAAGATCAAGTTACCGATTGAACCACTTTTATCACGTGCTTTAAGACCTTGAACAATAGAAGTTGTTGTATATCCACCAACTCTAACTATTTCAATTGGATAAAGATTGTTTGGTGCGACCACATTAGCGTTGTAATAATCAACAATTGCTTGTAGTGCTTTACCTTGTTTATTAGTTTCTGAAAAACCAGAAGTAATAATGATCTTTTTATCATCATTTTGATCAAAACGTCCTTTAGCACCACAAGCTGCTGAAAGCAATGGTGCAGCAAGCATTGAAGCACTCGCAACAGTTAATAAAGTTTTAAATTTTGTTTTCATTTTTCTCCTTGAAATTGATTGCAAATAAATACACAAATAATTATATTATTTATTTCTGTAGTAGTAATCTTGAATTTTTATTCAATTGTGGAAAAAACATGGAAAAAAATAAAAAACGGATTTTAAAGCTAAAAATTACATTTTTTAGTGAAAATTATTTTCGTTTTAGAGTTTCACACAACAGTGGAGAAACATTTTTATATTAAATAAATCAAGCAGAACAAAAATAAAAAAATAAACTATTTGCGAATTCCAAAAAAATTCGGTCATAGTTTATTTAGTGAGTTTAAATTATTTGTTTTTGTTTACAAAATCATCTAAACGTGAGTGTTTTCTAGCACCTTTATTAGCGTGGAAAACACCTTTTTTCACAGCTTTTCCAATTAATGAGTGTGCTAAAGCAACTTTTTCAGCAACTTTTTCATCTTTTGCTAAAACTGCTTCACGTGCAGCTCTAATAGCTTTACGTACACGTGATTTCATAGCAGCGTTTTTAACTCTAGCAGCTTCCATTTTTGAAATGCTTTTGATTTTAGATTTAATATTTGCCATGTTAAACCTCCCTTTTTCATACATTTTTATATATTTTTAAAAATATAGAAAAATCGTGTTTATTATATCAAAAAGACAAAAGAAATGATAAAATTAATTCATATATTAGATGTGAAAAGGAGTCAAAATGACTGTATCAAACAAAAGTCGTGTTGTTCTTGTTATATTGAGTTTCTTCTTAGGAGCATTAGCGATTGATCGATTTTATGCTGGTAGAATTGGATTAGGTATTGCTAAATTATTATTAGGTGTATTTACTTTATATATTTGAAATTTTGTTGATTTTATTTTAGCAGTTGCTGGAAGACAAAAAGATAATTTTGGATTATATATTCAAAACTGATAAACATAAGATACGAAATATTCTAGAGAAATTAAAATTCAAACTCTATTGCACTGCGATAGAGATTTTTTATTAACTAAATTCAATTCAAAAAGTGAAAAAAATCTCCATTTATTTAACGGAGATTACTTTAGCATCACAAAAGTGAAAGTTTGTAGTTTATTTACGCTTAGTTACAATTACAAGCGAACCATCTTGTAAGTCACATTCAACTGGATTGGCTAAATTCAAACTATATAAAATATTTCTAAAATCAAAAATTTGTTCTAAGGAGATTTCTTCAAATTTTTGTTCAGGAATTAAGACGTAATTATTTCCTAAATGACAAATTTTAGTTTTTTTAATAAATTCGACTGGATAATAATCTTTAAGTCATTGCAATAATAAAATATCACTATGATCTAAATCTTTTTCATTAATATGAATTTTAAGATTTTCATCGATGTATCTTTTACGAATTATGTTGAAATTATAAATAAAGTTTTGAATTTCTTTTCTGGTCAAAACAGTTGCAAGAAAAGCACACAAAATAGCTCTATTTTTATTTATCGCATAACTTGTGTTTTTAAATTCTTCAGATTGAAGAAGTTTAATTAATTGTGTTTTTTCTTTTTTTAAATCATGTAATACATTCATAAAAATTGGATATCTTTTATAAAGTACTAAGTATTTAAAATCACAAACATCGTATTCTATTTTTGAGTATAATTCATATAAAAATAGAAAAAAATTAAACTTAATCGTGTTATCAAACAACTTTGGTTTATTCGTGTAAATTCATTTTGCTAAGTGTAATTTTCTAATATTTAAGCACAACATTTGACCTTCTTTTTTATCTACTCATTTTAATTATAGTTTTATATATGCATAAAATGCAAAAAGTGCAAATTAATTGATGAATTTTTGCATTTTATGACATGTTTTTTCATAAAAAAGTCGATTTTGCCTAAAAATTATGAAAATTAATTTATTTTCGTTTTTGTTTCTTGAAATTATATTTAATTTAAAATTAAAGATTTGTTGATGTTGATTTTTATGCTTTTGAAGAATATGATAAAATAATATTACAAGCCCAAGTGGTGGAATGGTAGACGCTGCGGACTCAAAATCCGCTGGAGCAATCCGTGCAGGTTCAAGTCCTGTCTTGGGCACCAGAAAAATTGCGACATTGAGTGTCGTTTTTTTTTTTTTTTGCCTTAGTCAAAATGATTTTCCTTTTAAAAAAAATTTAAAGTATTAAAATTTAATTAATATGAATTAGAAGAAAGGAAAAATATGATTATCAAAGAAATTACATCACAATTAAGAAGTGATTTAATGCAATTAAAAGCGGTTTTTAAAGGTGATGAATATCCAAAAACACTTTTAGAAAAAAATTCACAAATTACTGAATATTTCGATAAAAACGAAGCTTTGGTTTACCTTGGAGAAAAAGGTAAATTAAAATATGACGATGTCTATGCTTTCGCTAAAAACTTAGCAAGTGCTAACACACGTGCTTACCAAGTTAACTTAGACTCATTTGTTGGTGAAGGATTATGCATTAAAGGTGTTGTTAAAGCTTTTGTTGAAGCTATTAACTACACAAATGCACAATTATGAAATGCTAAAACTAAAGAAAAAGAAGTAAAACACGAAATTAGTTTATATTCAAGTGCAAACCAAAGTGAATACGAAAAAGCTTTAACTGAAGCTTTAGTATTATCTCAAGCAGTAAACTTTGTACGTGATTTACAAGTTACACCACCAAATATCTGTAATTCAGAATGATTAGCTGATTTTGTAGCAAATGATTTAAAACAACACGAAAACTTAAAAGTTACTGTTTTAAATAAGGCACAAATCGAAGAGCAAAAAATGGGATTATTACTTTCAGTTAACCGCGGAAGTATGTATGAACCTCGTGTAGTTGTGATTGAATACAACGGAAATCCTGAAAGTGACCAAAAAACTGTTTACGTTGGAAAAGGAATTACATTCGACTCTGGTGGATACAACATCAAAACTGGTGGACACATGTTAGGAATGAAATTCGACATGTCAGGTAGTGCAATTGTAGCCGGAGCTCTTAAAGCGATTGCTCAATTACAACCAAAAGTTAACGTAGCGGCTGTAATGTGTATTACTGACAACCGTGTAAACGGAGACGCTTCATTACCTGATTCAGTATGAACAAGTATGAACGGAAAAACAGTTGAAATCAACAACACAGATGCTGAAGGTCGTTTAGTAATGGCTGATGGATTAACATACGCAGTTAGAAACTTAAAAGCAACTCGTTTAGTTGATGTGGCAACTTTAACCGGAGCTATCTTAGTTGCTTTAGGTTCAACATACACCGGAACATGAGCAACAAGCGAAAAAGCATGAGAAGAATTAAAAGCTGCCGCTGATAAACAACACGAATTAGTTTGAAGAATGCCATTAGACGAAGCATTTGCTAAAGAAATTAGAAACTCAGTTGTTGCTGACTTAAAAAACACTGACTTAAGTGGTCGTGGTGGAGGTAGTTCTTCAGCCGCTATGTTCTTAAAAGAATTCACCGAAGGTGTTGAATACATTCACTTAGACGTTGCCGGAACTGCTGATTTAGGACACAGACCTACCGGAGTTATGGTTAAAACTTTAACTCAATTAGCACTTGGTACTTCTTGCGGATGCTCAAGTAAAAAAGAAGAAAAATAATACTGAGGATATATGTATTTTTTAATACATATATTTTTTATTCTCTTTTTGTGTATCATTGCTAAATTGCAACCGCGACTACTCACAAGTAAAATTTAAGCTAGCGGTTTTGCAAAAAAGAGAAATATTATAAAATTTAAAGTATATATTTTGAATAAGAGATAAGAAATTTAATTAATGTTAGTTTGAAAGGAATATTAATGTTTATGATTCAAAAATGGTTCAAAACTTTTTTTAGTGTTCATTTTCCAGATTCAAAACGACAGTGATGAGAATACTTCATTCACGCTTTTCCGGTTGTTTTATCAGGATTGTGTTTTGCCTTTAATAACTTTGTCGACAACTTCATGGTCTTAACGGTTAATGGTGGTACTTCAGCACTAAGCTTTGCCAACTTCTATACTTCAATCATTTTAGCGATTTTTACCGGAATTGGATTTATCGGTGCTACTTTGGTTGGACAATATTTAGGAGCTGGTAATATTAAGAAAACCCGCGAAGTTATCAGCTTAAGAATTATTCTCAGTGCAATCGTGGTTATTGTCATTTTAGTTTTTGCTTACGCAACTCCACAAGCTATGATTGAATTAGTTGCTGGTCCGCGTAATAATGAATCCGGTCAAAGTTACGATGAAATTGTACGATTGGCACAGGATTATCTAAAATATATTGCAATTGCTTGAATTTTATTAATCTGAACCTTTACATCTGGAAATTTATTACGTGAAATAGGTCTTGGAAAATATTCAATGTACTCGACCATCACAACTTTATGTGTTAATATTACATTCAACTCGATTTTTATGTATGCCCTAAACATGGGGGTTATTGGTGCTGCTTTAGCTAGTGTCATCGCTCGTGTTTCGGCTCTGGTTATGAATTTCTTATTCTTATATATCAAACGTAGAGAATTAAATGTCTTTCCATGACAACTCTTTCATGTTTCACCAATTATTTTTATTCAATTCGTTAAACGTTTTCCGTCAATTCTATTATCTTCAAGTGCTGTTGCATTTAACACCGTAAGACAAATTTTCTACAATAGTGCTCATACTGATAATGCATATAACATTATGAACGTGGCGGTTTTATCAATTACAGCTACTTTTACTGGTATCTTTACTGCAACATTCGCTTCCTTTAGTGCCAATATCACTAAATATGTTGGTATGCATCTAGGTCGTAGTGAATTTGATATTGCTGTTAAAAATGGAAATCAACTCAAAGGATTCCACTTTATGATGCAAGTGTGCATGTCACTCTTTTTCTCAATCTTTCTTTTTATTCTTCCACACATTGGACTCTTTTCAAACTCAGCAATTAAAAACTGAGCTCTTTCAAATCCAAACCAAACTCAAGAAACATTAGAAGCGGTTAAAAAAGTTTATAATGAATATCTAATTGGTACATTGATTATCATGTTAGCTTTTAGTCCATTTTGAGCTTGATTTATCACCAGTGCAAGGTTAATTTCTGCTGGTGGTAGAAATAACGTTATCTCACTCTTAGAATTTATCACTGGCGCCTTACAACTTGCTTGATTAGCTCTTTTAACTTATGTTTTTGTTGCTCCTAATAAATGAGATTTAAACGTTGTTTGATTCTACTTAGTCTTTTTCTTATCAGATATTGTTAAACTTGCAATTTTTGAAATTGTCTACTACAATATTCGTTGAGACCGTAATCTAACTCACGAAAAATTTAATTTTCACAAGAAAAAAGTAGCGAAATCCGAATAAAATTATTAATTTAAAACACACAAGTACAACCGTTGCTTTGTGTGTTTTTTTGTAATTTCCTTAAGGCATCAATCTTTTTTCACTGTAATTTAATTTTGATATTAATTCCTGAAAATATTTGAAAAAATGTACTTTGAAATGAAAATGCGGTAATTTTTTTCATAAAAAAACGAAATTTCATATTTTTCTATGTATTTTTACAAAAAAAAAAAAAAAGGAGCTAGTTGTATAATGTGAATGAAATTGTATTTTACATATAAATTTCAAACTTATTTTTGATCAAAAAAGAGGAAATTATACATGAAAAGATTCAATAAGAAATTATTAATTTTAGGACTAGGTTCAGTTGCTGCTCCTATTGCTATTTCACCAGTTATGTCAGCTGCAAATAATGATTCATCGGAACAAAAAGTTAATGAAGTACTTCAGGCTGTTTATGGTACTCTTGTTGGGATGCCAAATAATAGCATTAGTCAAAAGTACAGTTTAGCAGGTATGTCTTTAGCTGGTACTCAATATTATAAAAATCTTTTTAATAATAAAGTAACAGAAATAAAAACTAAATATGGTGACGGAATTAACTTCGGTGAAAAATATCTTGAAGAATATTGAAATGAGTTTAAGGAAAAACATGATATGGCTATCAGTACAGAACAGACAGCTGAAAATGTTCAAGGTATAATTAATATTGTATCTCATGAAGTTCTACCAGCCGCTTATGAAATGTTAAAACAATATGAAGCTTTAATGGCTATCGAAAGCTTATTAGATACTGATGAAAAAAATGTCGCTCTTTTAAAAGCTAATTCAGAAAGAATTAGTTCAAAATTTCCTTCATCTCCATCTACTTATCATTTATTAATAAAATACATCGAATTAATTAAATTAACAAGTAAAGTGAGTGTCGAAACAGCAGAAAAATTAGCTTCAGATGCATTAGAAGTGAAATTAAGTCAAGATAGACAAATTGAAGAATTAAAAGCTCTTTTAGAAAAAGCAAAAAGTGAAATTGAAAAACTAAAAGAAGCAGGTAAATTAAAAGACCAAGAACTTGCTAAAATTGCTGCTCAACTTGTTGCTCAAAGAGGTGAATATTCAAAACTTTTAGCTGAAAATCAAGCACAGACAAATAAAATTATCGAATTACAAGCTTTAGCTGCTTTAGCAAATGATAATGATTCAAAATTAGTTGATTTCATTAAAGCTGTAAACAACATTTTTAAAGAATTAGACTTAAATTACAACATCGAATTAACAGCCACTGTTGATCAATACAACGACACAATTAAAAAAGCATTAAGCGATCTTCAAAACAAATTATTAGAAACACAAACTGACCTTAATAACCACAAAAATAGTGTAAAGACCAACAATAACTCAACTAGTTGAAAAACACCATTTATCATTTCTACTGTTATAGCTGTATTGCTATTAGCAGCAGTTATTGGTGTTTCTCTTAAAAAATCTAAAAAATAATTTCTTTCAAATAAAAAACACAGAATTAAGTTTCTGTGTTTTTTGTTGTTCCTAGTCTAAAATGGCTATAAATTCAATTCGTTGTTTCTTTGATCAATTATCTACAATGAATTTTGGTCTAACACTTTTAAAATGTTTTGAGAAATTGCATGAATTACTGGTACAGCAACAGAGTTACCAAATTGCTTATATGCTTGCGTGTCGCTCACAGGAATGATAAATTCGCTTGGAAACCCCTGTAAACGACTAGCTTCACGCGGTGTTAATTTACGAGGATTTTTACCAATTTGTTAAATCAAGATTTCACTTTCATCCTTATAATAACGAGCTGAAATAGTATTAGCGTATTCACTTTCTTCATTAAATAAAGAATAACCAAATCCATTTCCGTTCTTAAGGTGTTGTTGTTTACGACTTTGATGACCTTCTCGTAAAGCATCAGAAATGGTATATTTATCATTAACCGACTTTTCTAATATAATGACTTGGTTGCTGCTAAGCTTCACGCAAGTATGGGCTATCCGCTTGTAGAGCAAACCACAAAGGTGATGGTGATATTTGAGGATTTTGAGTTTACCAATAGTAGCAAAGTCATTGTGGGAGAAGGTTTTACAAAGTACATGAAGCAGTATGCAAAGAAAAAAGAAGAAGTCATACTACCAAAGATTGAAGCTAACGAAAACTATGAAATTCAAGCAAGGGAAATCAAAGAAAAGTTCACAAATCCTTCAAAGCACTACACCGAGGATACACTTCTAAAGGCGATGGAGCTTGTGGGAACGGAAGATTTGGAAAAAGGGATTGAAGTGGAGAGAAAAGGAATAGGGACACCTGCCACAAGAGCCGGCATTCTGGAGAGTTTAATCTCTAAAGGATTTGTGGAACGTGATAAAAAGAACCTTCTTGCGACACACAAGGGAGTGGCACTGGTTACCATTGTTTCTGAAGCTTTTAAATCAGCAAAGACCACAGCGGAGCGGGAAACAAAGCTGAGTAAAGTTACTGCTGGGCGTTGGATAAGGCGGTCTTTTTGAAAGAGATTGAAGGTGGTATTCTTGAGGAAATCAGTCATTATCAAAAGTAGCGGTTGTGAAAATAATAGTAATAGGCACAAAGAAATGTTATAATTAAACAAAAATACAAAGGTGAGGTGAGCTATAATGCAGCGTTCTGATATACAGAGAATGGCTCATGATATTTTAGAAAAACAGGTGCTTGAAAATAGCTATATCGAGTATAAGAAATCAGCTCAATTTAAAGATAAAATCTTAAAGACAGCATGTGCTTTTGCAAACAATTACATGAATAATGAGATTGGACTGATTTTTATTGGTGTAGAGGAAGTGGATGATAAAGAAACAAAAGAAAAGGCCATCCCAAAGCGTCCAATCTCCGGCATTAAAGAAGCAATGATTGAGAGTATTGAAAATCGGCTTAAATCATTACTTTCCTACATCACACCTAAAATTAGCTATCAGCTTATTCAAGATAAGATTGATGATGAATACTATATTGTCATTGCTGTTGAGCCAAGCGTAAAAGGGCCATGTCAAACGACCGAGAAAGCTGAAAAGGATAAGGAGATCGGACTTAAATCTGGAAGATATATTCGAGTTTCAAGAGATTCAAAGCTACCCAATACTACAGAAGAATTTGAGCTACTAAAGAAATTTGCAAATTTTAATTTCAGTTCAAGTTTAAATAAAACAGCTACGCTTGATGATTTGAGCTATGAATATATGAAAGAATATCTTACTTTGACAGGAGCCAAAGAGGATCTTAGAAGTCTTTCTAAAATAGAAATGGCAAAGGCATTAGGATTAATTGATGAAAGTGAATATGGTGGATTTAGAGCAAAAAACTTTGCTGTTTTGATGTTTTGCGAAAAACCAAATCGCTTTATTCCTAATGCACAAGTAGAAATCATTCGTGAAATTGATGGAACAGATAAGATGGAGAGAACAACATTCGATGCTCCAGTATGGTTACAAGCAAAGCAGGTTGTTCGCTACTTTCAAGACAATATCATGCGTTCTTATACTTTACGTTATCCAGATCACATGGAACACAAGATTATTTATAACTATCCTGTTTCAGCGTTTGAAGAATTAGCAACAAATGCAATTTTACACAAAGAGTACGATGAGGATGAATATGTTGGAATCTATGTTTATAAAGATAGAATCTCTTTTGTAAATCCGAATCGTCCACTTCCTCCGGTTACAATTGAAGCTTTGAATAAGGAGAGAAGTTTTGATAAAAGAGAGTACCTGAATAAAGAATTAAAAGATATGTTTTATGCTTTAGATTTGATTGAATCATATGGTTCTGGAATCAGAAGGACAAAAGAAGCTATGGAAGCTAATCTTTCCCCTGATATTGTCTTTTTACCAAATGACGATTTAGGAAATTATACAAATGCAATTATTTATATTCAGCCTGAATTCTTAAAGGATCATTTCTTGGCTAGTACTAACCTAGAAACTGGCCTAGAAATTGGAAAAGAAACTTCCATGAGTAAGCAAATTATTGACTTGATGAGTGCAAATCCGCATATTACAATCAAGGAACTCGCAGAAAGGATTGGAGCTTCAATTAATGGTGTGAAGTACAATATTAATCTTCTAAAAGAGAATGGAAGAATCACCAGAAAAGGCTCAACTAAGTCGGGTAAACTAGGACTCGAAATATGGACATTCCATGTTTCGAGTTTTTTTATAGAGTTAGTGAAATGAAACAATTAAAAGAAATACAATGATTAGAATTATTTGAAAAATATCACGATTACAAGAACGGAGTTTTAGGCAAAAATGAATTCGAATCTTTTTATCGCTCAATTAGAGGTGTGAGCTATTTTGATAATAAGTCACGATACACAAGAAAATATTTCGTATCAAAATATAATAGATATAATTTAGGAATGATTGATTTAAACTCACAAACAGGTAAAGCTACTAAAAAAGGAAAAGGTACAGGTCGACCAAAAAAGAGAAAAATAACACCAGTAGAAATTGCTAGAAAAGAATGAGAAAAAATGCCAAAAGAGCAATTAATTGAAATTTTGGAAATCTTTAAAGATTCTTTTGATAAAAATAATATCGAAGTTGACATATCTAAAGTCAGGAAATCATCAATTTCATCAAGACGTTTAAGCGTTACCTTTAATAAATCTAAATCAACTATTCATAACATTAAAAATGGTCAAGAGAAAACTAAGAAATTTGTAATAAATAAGAATAAACATGACGTTCTAATAATCGAAGCATTTAAAAAGAATAAATGCTTGTTTGGAATAGTAAGGTTAGCAAATTATATTAGAGAAAAATATCAAATTTATCTTAATTATAGGACTTTAGGAAGAATTATGAATAGATTAGGATTGTTCTGTGTAATCCGTATAAAAAGAAAACAAAGAGAACAAAAAGATACAAGTGTTAAATTCTTAGATCTTGTTCAGCGTGACTACAATGGTGAAAATAATCAAATAATAGCAACAGACGTTACCTACATTCCTGCACCTAGAGATTGTGTAAACAATTTTGTATTTTTATCTATTGCAATCGACCATAGAAGTAAATATATTGTAAATTACAACATTTCAAAAACAAATGATTTGGAACTTGTTATGAAACATATGTCTAAAATCAAATTTAACAAAAAATGAATAGCACATTCTGACCATGGATTTCAATATTCATCAAAAAAATATTTAGAATCAATTCAAAACAATAATGGTGTAGTTTCTATGGCGAGAATTGGAAATTCATTAGATAACCGAGAAGTTGAATATTTTTCTCAATTTTAAAATCTGAGTGTTTAAAATTAATCGACGTGACAAAGATAAATTTTGCCGAATTAAAATCAATTATCGACAATTTTATACTTTGATACAACAATGAGAGAATTCAATCTTCATTGAAATGAAAAAAACCTCAAGATTTTTGAGGTGTTTGCGGACAATAAATAAGCTTTTTTCCATTTTCGTTGTCCTAGTTTACAAAAAATGGTATTTTATTATTATTTGTTGTTATATTGTAGATTAACTCTAGAAATCGTTGTTTTTGACTAAAAAGCGGGATTTTGTTACTTTGTAAAGAAAAATAAACCAGCAGTTTAAATTTTCCTGATTAGGATTTTATCATTCAGATTATAAAAAAGAATTCTATATATCATTATTATTTTAAATTGAATATTTCTTTTATTTGTTTTCTTAATTCTCCTGATTTTGCTGTTTGATAATTCATTAATAAGATGTTGTTAAAAGCTTTTTCTAGAAGATTTTCTTGCACAGTTTGTCAAAAATAACCGTCTGTTATTAAAATAAATTCTATATTGTTATTATTTAATTCTTGTTTTCTATTTATATAACTATCAATTGTCTCTTGTGGTTTTGAACCAGCAGAACCATAGAAATTAACTTCAATATTTAAAAATGTGTTACCTTTATATAGGATAAAATCAGGTTTTTTACCTGAAATGTTATTGTTTATTCTTATATTGAAATTTTCTAGATTTTTAAACTTATTTTGAACTAATAAATTAATATCGTAATCTTTGCATATAGATTCAATTATTTCTTTGCACATTTCTTCAAAAACTAAACCACTTCTATTTTTTCTACCATTACTATCTAAACCAACCAAAACACCAGTAATATAATCATAAACACTTTTTTCTATAATTTCTTGAAACAATTTTTTTAATCCTATTTTTTCGAAAAATCTATAATATATCTCTTTTTCTTTTTCATTTATACCTTTTTTTGCTTTTTTTATAGAAAAATCAAATTCTTCCACAAAACCATCTTCATTTAAAACCTCAAGGTTTGAATTACCTAATTTTATTCTTTTTCTAGAGTCTTTCGAAATTGCGATTAATAAAGGAAAAACAGTTATTACAGTAGGCACTTTTTCTAGTAATTCAAAAAATTTGTTCTTAAAATCATTGCATTTTATTAATGAATTCATAGCGTTGATTTCAATGCTATTTTCTATTTGACTTGTTACGTTGTCTCAGTTAACAAAATAATCATATTTTTTGTTTTTTGTCAATAAAGTTTTGACAAATAGTTTTTCATTTATTTGATTCTTTTTCATTTTTTAATACCTATTTTTAAGTTTTTTATAAACTAATTATTTTTTTTAATTGTTATATACAATAAATTTTAAATAAAAATATAACTATTTGCAACTAATATTCATAATTAGTAATTATAACTTCAAATCCTTTTCTATTTTTACCGTCACTATTTACATTTCTTTTGACATTAACTGTTTCTATATTATATTCAGAATATAAATCTCTAATTAAATCAGTATTATGATTTGTTAGCATTACAAAACATCCTTTTTCATCAAGAGTTTTAAATACTTTTGACAACCTAATATGACTTTCTAAATTAAAACCTTCTTTTGTATAAGATTCAAATGTGTTTGAATTTAAAGGAACATAAGGACTATCTATGAAGATAAAATCTCCTTTTTGAGCTTGTTTCAAACTTTCTTCAAAATCTAAATTAGAAATTTCTACATTTTGAAGATAATTACTGATTTTTAAAATATTTTCTTTGTCATAAGAACGTACTTTGGTTTTATTGTTAAATGGAACATTAAACAAACCTTTTGAATTAACTCTATATATGCCATTAAAACATTTTTTGTTTAAAAAAACAAACAATGATGCTAACTCTATATCAAATTCATTTGCTATTATTTTTTTGTTAAATTGTTCTCTTTTCTCGTAAAAAAATTCTTTAGTGCATTCTTTTTCATCCAGTTCTTTTAAATTTTCTATTAAATGATTCGGGTTAGTTTTTATGACATTAAATGCATTTATAAGAACAGCATTAATATCATTTACATATGCCTTTTTGGGTTGTAAATTAAATAAAACTGCCCCTCCACCTAGAAATGGTTCAAAATAATTTTTGATTTTTTTAGGAAGTCTTTTCTTAATTTCTTCAATTAATTGAGTTTTACCACCTACTCATTTTACAAAAGGTTTAATATCATTTTTCATCTTGTAAATCCTTTATATTTTGTTTTATCATTTAATTTATATTTTAATATTAAAAATACTTTATTTTTATAAAAATAATTAAAACATTTTTAATAATTAAAAAATAAACTCGAAGTAAAATAAACTAGGACAACGAAAATGGACAAAAGCTTATTTATTGTCCGCAAACACCTCAAAAATCTTGAGGTGTTTTTCATTTCAATGAAGATTGAATTCTCTCATTGTTGTATCAAAGTATAAAATTGTCGATAATTGATTTTAATTCGGAAAAATTTATCTTTGTCACGTCGATTAATTTTAAACACTCAGATTTTAAAATTGAGAAAAAATATTCAACTTCTCGGTTATCTAATGAATTTCCAATTCTCGCCATAGAAACTACACCATTATTGTTTTGAATTGATTCTAAATATTTTTTTGATGAATATTGAAATCCATGGTCAGAATGTGCTATTCATTTTTTGTTAAATTTGATTTTAGACATATGTTTCATAACAAGTTCCAAATCATTTGTTTTTGAAATGTTGTAATTTACAATATATTTACTTCTATGGTCGATTGCAATAGATAAAAATACAAAATTGTTTACACAATCTCTAGGTGCAGGAATGTAGGTAACGTCTGTTGCTATTATTTGATTATTTTCACCATTGTAGTCACGCTGAACAAGATCTAAGAATTTAACACTTGTATCTTTTTGTTCTCTTTGTTTTCTTTTTCTACGGATTACACAGAACAATCCTAATCTATTCATAATTCTTCCTAAAGTCCTATAATTAAGATAAATTTGATATTTTTCTCTAATATAATTTGCTAACCTTACTCTTCCAAACAAGCATTTATTCTTTTTAAATGCTTCGATTATTAGATCGTCATGTTTATTCTTATTTATTACTAATTTATTAGTTTTCTCTTGACCATTTTTAATGTTATGAATAGTTGATTTAGATTTATTAAAGGTAACGCTTAAACGTCTTGATGAAATTGATGATTTCTCGATTTTAGATATGCCAACTTCAATATTATTTTTATCAAAAGAATCTTTAAAGATTTCCAAAATTTCAATTAATTGCTCTTTTGGCATTTTTTTCATTCTTTTCTAGCAATTTCTACTGGTGTTATTTTTCTCTTTTTTGGTCGACCTGTACCTTTTCCTTTTTTAGTAGCTTTACCTGTTTGTGAGTTTAAATCAATCATTCCTAAATTATATCTATTATATTTTGATACGAAATATTTTCTTGTGTATCGTGACTTATTATCAAAATAGCTCACACCTCTAATTGAGCGATAAAAAGATTCGAATTCATTTTTGCCTAAAACTCCGTTCTTGTAATCGTGATATTTTTCAAATAATTCTAATCATTGTATTTCTTTTAATTGTTTCATTTCACTACCTCCATAAAAAAACTCGAAACATGGAATGTCCATATTTCGAGTCCTAGTTTATCCAGAGGATGGTTTTTATATTATTGAAACCAATATTCTTAACTTAACACCAGCAAGAGCTAATGAAATTTATAAAAGACAATGAAAAGTAGAAGAAAACTTTAGAACACTGAAATCTTCTTTACAAGTTAGACCTGTATTTGTACACAGCGAAAAACACATACTAGCACATCTTTTATTGTGTTTTATTGCTCTCGTTGTTTTAAAATATTCTCTTTACAAATTAAAAAATTATTATAAAAGCAACGGAGAAATACAAAGAGTGACTTTAGATCTGTTTATTGATTCTTTAAGGATGATGACAATTACAAGAAAAGAAATTGATGGTAAGGTTGTTCAGGAAATAATAAATGATTTAGATGAAAATCATAAAGAAAACATAAAAATTTACAAAGACTTTATTGCATGCATGACGTAATTCTATGTGTGTAATTTTAATCACGAAAAAACAAATACGCCTATATCGTAGGCGTATTTGTTTTTTATGCTTGAGTAACTTGGAAACTCAGGACGATAATGCTTAAATTCTAAGTATTTCGTCTTTTTTTCTTTATTGTTAAAATTTTGACCTATAGGCCGCAAAAGGCTTATGTGAAATTATTACCTTAGGAATTTTATTTTATTAACAAATGAGAAATAGTTGTTAAATTTAATATAATTAAAAGATAATATGAAAATGAAAATCTTTGAATCAATTATTATAAAAAATAATTTTAAACCTTCTGATATTGATAACTATATTATTAACTATATTGAAACAAATCCAAAAGAGTTCGCTCAGATGACTCAGAGTGAAATTTGCGAGCGTATTTTTGTTTCACAAACGGCCGTTTCGCGTTTTGCAAAAAAAATCGGTTTTTCGACCTTTAAACACTTACAAATTTATGTAGCAGCATATTTAGAAAAATATCAACCAAAAAACGATATTACACTACGAGAATTAGATAGTTTAGAAAACATCAAGAAAAATGTTTTTGATCAATATACCAATTTAATTAAAATGGTTTTTACCAGCATTGATAACAAACAAATTCAGATTTTAGTTAATTTAATTGCAAATAATAAAAATATCGTTATTTTTGGTATTGGAACTTCCTACATGATGGGAAAGTATTTTGCTGAACAATTATTAAAAGTCGGAGTGCATTCAGTTGTATTTAACACTATTTATGACTTTGTTGATTTTTATCCGAGTGCATTAGATAATAACCATAATTTTTTAATCATTTCGCAAAATTTTGCAAATACTGACTGCGTCAAGGTTGCTAAAATCTTAAAAAGAGACATGATCAACTTTTCTTTAATTACTAAAAACAAGAGTGAAGCGCTAAAAAATGATACAAAAATAAATTTAATTACCTATTCTACTTTTATTACTAAAAATATTCAATTTAGTATTACAAACAAAATTGCAATTCTGATGATTTTAGATATAATTCTATTTTCACTATTTCATAAAAAAGATCCAGAATTTAAAAATATTTCGTTAGCTCAAGAGGTCTTAAAAGCTTCAATTATTGATGAATAAAATATTCTCATTTAGATTCTCAAAATAATAAAACAGGTAAAAAATACCTGTTTTTTTCATATTCTAGCATAAAATATGCATTAAAAAATAGGATGAAAACTATCAAATAAAATTATTTGTAGGAGGTCAAAATGTCAGCAGAAAAAGTTAAAAAATATGTTAAGTATTTAATTTTTATTTTACTTTTAATAAACCTAATAGGTGTGTACTTTATGTTCACTGGTCAATTCGGTGATGGTGATCACAACCAAGACTCTGCTAAGTCTGGTCACATCTTAGATATTTTAATTAATATTCCTAGAAGTTTAGGATGATTATCAATTGTCTTATTAGGTGCTGGTTGAATTCTTTGAGAATTCGCTATTGCAAAATCAGGTAAAAAAATTTATGCTTACGTTTCTATCGTTTTATTCGTTGTTCAAGCATTTGTGACATTTGAATTATTAAGCTTTATTGGAGTTGGGGTTGGTGCTATTTTAATGATAGTTTACTCACACTTCTTTATTGCGAAAACAAATAATGTTACAGCTGGTGAAGTTGCTCGGGACAACGTTGAAAAAAATGGAAAAAGTGCTAAAAAATTATTAAGTTTTGGAAAGGATAAATAATAAATGAAAACTTATTATGCAAAATCTGCAGAAGAAGTTAAAACATTAGATACAAATAAATTAAGAGAAAACTTTTTAGTTGAAAATTTATTTGTCGATGAAAAAATTCAATTAAACTATCTTCACTACGATCGTATCATCGCATTTGGTGCTAAACCGGTTCACGAAACATTAAACTTAGAATTAAGTAGTGAAATTGGTTCAAAATTCTTCTTAGAAAGAAGAGAATGTGGAATCATTAATCTTGGTGGAGCTGGAGAAATCCACTTTGATGGTGGTGTGGAAGTTTTAGAAAATAGAGATGGTTTATATTTACCAGTTGGTAATCAAAAAGTTGCTTTTAAATCACTAGATCCAAAGAATCCTGCATTATTCTACGGATTTTCAACATTAGGATTAAAAGAATATCCTGTTACAAAAGTTAATATTAAAGAAGCTAAAGCAATCCATTTAGGAAGTGCTGCAGAAAGCAATACAAGAACAATTTATCAATTTTTCCATCCAAATGTTTGTCAAACAAACTCGCTATTAATGGGGATGACAATCTTAGAACCTAATAATATGTGAAACACAATGCCTTGTCATACACATGAAAGAAGAACAGAATGTTATCTATACTTTGACTTAAGTGAAGAACATCGTGTTTTCCACTTCATGGGGCAACCACAAGAAACAAGACATTTAGTTGTTAAAAACAATGATTTTGTTATATCACCATCATGATCAATTCACTCAGGTGTTGGAACATCAAATTACTCATTTATCTGGGCTATGGGAGGTGAGAATTTAGATTATACCGACATGCAAGGTGTTAAAACTAAAGATCTAAAATAAAATGTTTATCAATAATAATAAAGAATTAATCGATATAGCAAAACTTGAAAAAAACTGAGAAAAAGTTGATAAGAAATTTTTAGAAAATGCGATTGAAAAAGCGATTGCTCAAATCGATCGTAATATTGAATATTTTGGAGATTCATTCCAAAGTCCAAACACATTTTCAAATATCTACAAAAAAATGGATAACATTGAATGAACTGATGGATTTTGAAGTGGATTAGTGTTATTAGCTTATGAATACACTAAAAATCCAAAATATTTAGACTTAGCCAAAAAACATGTTGATTCATATTACGACAGAATCGTAAATAAAATTGAAGTTAATCACCATGACATGGGATTTTTATACTCTCTTTCATGTGTTGCTTACTACAAATTAACTAAAGACGAAAAAGCTAAAGAAGCTGCCTTATTAGCTGCTGATAATTTAGCATCAAGATATCTTGATGAAGCTAAATTCATTAAGGCTTGAGGTAACATGAACGAAGAAGAAAACTATCGTTTAATTGTTGACTGTTTATTAAACATTCCGCTTTTATACTGAGCAAGTCAAAATAGTAATGATTTAAAACGTCAAAATTACTACAACATTGCAATTGAACATTTCAATACTTCGTTACATACTGTAATTCGTGAAGATGGTACAACATTCCACACCTACTACTTTGATCCAAAAACTAATCAACCATTATTTGGAAAAACCAGACAAGGTTATTCAGATGATTCATGTTGAGCACGTGGTCAATCATGAGGTGTTTATGGAATTCCATTGACATTAAAATACGCTGCAAATGATCCAAAATTAGACAAGGATACACTTGCAATTCACCAAAAAGTTGTTAATCAATTTTTAAATAACATTGGTTTAGATAATGTTGCATACTGAGATTTAATTTTTAATAATGATGATACTCACTCACGTGACTCATCAGCATCAGCAATTACTGTGTGCGGATTATTAGAAGTTTCAAAATTCTTAGATTCACAAGAATTAAAAGATACCTACTTAAAAATTTCTAAATCAATCGTTTATTCTTTAGCAACTAAATACGCTAACTTAGAAGAACACTTAGGAAGTCCAATTTTATTCCACGGTGTTTACTCATGACACACAAACAAAGGTGTTGATGAAGGAAATATTTGAGGAGATTACTTCTACCTTGAAGCATTAATGAGATTATATATGGATTGAGATCCATATTGATAGGAGAAAAATATGGCTGTTATTATTCACGCAAGAGTTGACGAAAGATTAATGCACGGACAAGCTTCAATTTGAATGCAAGTTAATGGTGCTAACTCAGTTATTGTTGCTAATGATGATGTAGCAACAAACCAAACACAACAAGATTTAATGAAAGTTACTGTACCACAAGGTGTTAGAATTAGTTTCTATTCATTAGACAAATTAATCGAAATCTGACCAAAAGCTTCTGAATGACAAAAATTCTATTTAGTTGTTAAAGATATCGATTCAATGCACAAATTATGAAAAGCTGGTTTACCAATTAAAGAAGTAAACATCGGAAATACTCACACTAGAGAAGATCGTAAAAAAATTACTTCATCAGTTAATTTAAGTGAAAGCGAAAGAGCTTTAATTAAAGAAATGCATGAAGCTGGTGTGTTATTTAATACTCAAACCTTGCCAGGTGTTACAAAAGGTTTAGTAGAAACAAGTAAATTAATCGAAGATTAATCTTTAAAAAGAAAAATAAAAAATAAAAAAGAAAAGGAGAAACAATGATAACATGAGCACATGCTTTGTTTATTGGTTTATGAGCTGCTATTGCGGTTACGGGGACACTACTTGGTAACTATACAGCTACACCGCTTATTTATGCAACTGGTGTTGGTGTAATTCTTTCAGGTGTTGACAAAGACGCATTAGCAAACTGTATTATTGTCGGTGCTGCTGGTCAAACTGTTTGACTAGGTTTTGGTATTTCGCAAGGAGGGGTTAGACCACCTGATCCAATCGCACCTGGTATTTTCGCTCCAGTGGTGGCTATTTCTGCTCGTGCAGCAGCTCAAACTGAAGGGTTAATGTCAATTACTGACGCCGGAGTTTACATCGGATATAGTGTTCCAGTTGGAATTTTAATGCAATTAATTATTACAGTGTTATTTACAGGTATGGCACCACTTAGCCAACTTGCTACTAACGCAGTTAAAAAAGGTAAAATGTGATTATTCTCAATTTACTCAAACACAACATTAGTATCATTAATGATTTTAACTTTTGCCTTTGGATGTGCTGTTGGTTTCGGAGCAGAACATTTAGCAAAAGTTGCTAACAACTTACCAGAATGATTAAGAACCGGATTTAGAGTAGCTGGTGGAATGCTTCCAGCACTTGGATTCGCTTTAATCTTAAAAGTTATGTTGAAAAAAGAATACATGGGATTCGCACTTTTAGGATATTTCTTAGCTCTTGTATTCAACGCAATTTCAGTTGCAACCGGAACAAACTTCTCAGTTTTAGGATTAGCAATTGCAATTACTGCATTCGTGTTAATTATTATTAGTATTCCAAAATTAGTTGGATTAGATAAATTACAACCACAAGCTGCAGCTACACCTGCACACTCAAATACACAAAATGAGAAAGGAGAGTATGAAGATGGAATCTAGAAATGATTTTGTTCAAATTCAAAATGATGGTCAATTAGAAACTAAAAAGTTATCTTTATGAATTTTTATTTGAATTTCTCTTCGTTCATATTTATTACAAAATGGATTTAACTACGCAAACTTCCAAGGGATTGGATATTCTAATGTTATTTATCCAGCACTTAAAAGAATTTATGGTGCAAAAACTACACAATTAAGAGATGCCTTAGTATCAAACTTAGAATTTTTTAACTCAAACTCACAAACAATTACTTTAATTACATCAGTTCACTTATCATTACTTGCAGCAGGTCAATCTTTAGATGACGCACGTACTATTAAGATGTCATTGATGGGACCTCTTGCTGGTATTGGTGACTCATTAACACAATACGCGATTTTCCCTCTTATGTCGATTATTGCGATTGGTTTTGCTCAAAGTGGATCAATTTTAGGACCTGTTGCATTCCTTTTAGGAATGAACATTATCTTAATTACTATTAGATTATCACTTGGTATTTTAGGATACAAATTAGGAGAAAGAGTTATTTCTTCATTAGCTGTGCAAATGCAAACAATTATTAGAGTTTCATCAATGATCGGGGTTGCTGTTATTGCTGCTTTAGCAGTTAGATTAACCAAAGTGAACTTCGCTTTAGAATTTGCTCAAAGAATTGATGCTGGTGCACAAGGTTTTCAAATTAAAGTTATTAGCGTACAACAAATTTTAAATAACATCGTGCCATTATTAGCTGCTGGATTATGAGTAATCTTCATCTACATAATGCTTACTAAATACAAATGAACACCATATAAAGTTATCATTGTAACTGTTTTAGTTGGAGTGACAGCTGGGGTGTTTGGAATCTTAGGAGCTTAATTTTATGAAATATAGAGTTTTAATTATCGGACATGCTGAGTTTCCACAAGGTGTTAGATCATTCTTAGAGTTTGTTGGTGGTTTTGAAGAAGGAATTCAACACTTCTTTATTAATGATGAACATCCAACTAACGAATTAAGAGAAAAATTAGAAGCATACTTTGCTGATGACACACCTACCTTAGTATTCGCTGACTTACCTGGTGGTTCACCACACATTACTATTGTTGATTATTTATCAACTGCACAAAAGAAAAATGTTTTAGTTTATGCCGGTCTTTCGGTAGCATTAATGCTTGATTTAACATTTAAAGCATTAATCTTTGGTGCAAACGACCATGCTGAAATGGTTGAATATTGTAAAGAAAAATTTGAAAACTTAAATCGTTTCTCAATGCAAAATATCTTTTAATAATTTAGTCAAGAACAACAAATCTTAAACAATCGATTGGAGTTGAAATGAATCAAAATGTAATTACAATACTTGCTGAATCAAATACCAATACTAGCTCAACCAATGCTTGAGCCTATGCTGTGCAAAATATTGGAGTTTGAGTACTTGGTGGATTAATTTTAATTTATTTAATTTTTGTGATTGCTGTATTTCCTTACTTACGCAAAAAGCGTTATGAAAAAGATCAAAAACGTAAAGAAGAATTAATTGCAAGTATCAAAGTTGATGATGAAGTTTTATTAGCAAGCGGAATGTTTGGAATTGTCAAAGAAAAACAAGGTCAAATTCTTTTTGTTGAAATTGCTGATAATACAGTAGTTAAGGTAAATAAAAATTACATTTTAGGATTCTATAACGAAGACATTGCTAAAAGATTAAAATCAAAAACAAAAAAAGGAAAAAAGAAATAAAATGTTTAATTTAGATTACTTTTCAGTTAAGGATAAGGTTATTATTGTTACTGGTGGAAACACTGGTCTTGGATTAGCTTATGCCAAAGCTTTAGGTAAGAGTGGAGCAAAAGTTGTAGTAAGTCACTTTGACACAAATACAGCTGAAATCGAAACTTTTGCCAAAGAAAATAACTTTGAATTATTGCTAGTTCAAGGGAATTTAACTTTAGAAAATGATGTTGATTTATTGGTACAAAAAACACTTGAAAAATTTGGTCGTATAGATGTTTTAATTAACAACGCTGGAACCATTATTCGTGAACCTCTTTTAGAATACAAAAAAGAATCATGACACAGAGTTATTGATATTAACTTAAATGCAGTGTGATTTTTAAGTCAAAAAGTTGCACAAGTAATGAAAAAACAAGGTGGTGGAAAAATTGTTAACGTTGCTTCAATGTTGTCATTCCAAGGTGGAAAATTCGTTCCTGCCTACACTGCAAGTAAGCACGCAGTTGCTGGTTTAACTAAAGCTTTTGCAAACGAATTAGCTGAATTTAACATTCAAGTTAATGCAATCGCACCTGGATACATTAATACTGCAAATACTGCACCTATTCGTGCAGACGAAAAAAGAAATGCTGAAATTTTATCAAGAATTCCAGCCAACCACTGAGGTGAAACTGAGGAATTGATGGGAACAATTGTGTTCTTATCATCTAAAGCAAGTGACTACATCAACGGTGCAATTATTCCGGTTGATGGAGGTTGATTATCTCGTTAGAAACTAACTTCTCTTTTTTAAAAGCTCACAAAGTTGTCGCTGTAATTAGAGAAGTTGATCCGCAAAAAGCTCACCAAAGCATTGAATATGCAATTCAAGCTGGTATAAAACTAATCGAAATTACACTAACTTGTCCTAATTATGCACAATTACTAACTCACTTTAAATCACAACATCCAGATTTAGCATTTGGATTTGGAACAGTAATTAGTGCTCAACAAATGGAAGAATTAAAATCATACAATCCTGATTTTATTGTTTCTCCAGCTTTTAGTAAAGAAGTATTGGATGTGTGTCTTGAACATGACATCCTTTATTTACCTGGGGTTTTTACACCAAAAGAAGCATTGGATGCTTACAATCTTGGTGTGAAAGTATTAAAATTGTTCCCTTCAGGGATTTTAGGACACAAATTTGTTAGTGATGTGCTTAAACCATTTCCATTTTTAAACTTCATGCCTTCTGGCGGAGTTGATTTGGAAAATGTAACTGATTGACTAAATGCTGGTTGCATCGCGGTTTCAGTTGGATCAAGTCTCTTTAAAGGACAAACTCCAGCCGAAAAAGTTGCACACGCTGCAAAATTAGTCGCAAAAGTTAAAGATGCACAATAATTCAAACCAACATGGTAAAGTTTTAACCATTGGTGAAGTTTTAGTACGTTTAAGTATTTTAAAAAATAGTCAACTTGAAACCAATCAATTAAATTATTACATTGGTGGTGACACATTAAATGTCGCTGCTAATGTCGGACGTTGAATCAACGGATCTAAATTTTTTAGTGTAGTTGATTTTGATTCGGTTTTTTATCCTAATTTGCTTCAACATATGAATGCAAACAATGTTGAATCGCAATTAGTACATCAAAGTGGTCGAATAGGGACTTATTATACTTTACCTAAGAACACTTTTAAAAATATGCAAGTCTTTTATGACCGTAAATACAGCTCATATTACGATACTTATGAAACAACTTTAGCCAATGTTGATTCTGATAAGTTGCTAAGCAATGTGGAATATATATTTATTTCAGGAATTACCTTAGCACTTAATTCAAAGATCAATACATTTATTCTTAAGTTAATTAAACATGCACGAACTCAAGGAATTAAAATCATTTTAGACTTAAACTACCGTTCAAAATTATGAAGTAGTTATGATGCGTTTCGTGCTGAAATTGAAAAATTTATTATCTATGCTGATGTGGTAATTGGTTGAATCTCACAAGTGTACCAACCACTTTCACAAATGCTTGATTTAGAACAATTCAAAATTAATTCACAATCAATGCTTGAAAAATATCCAAATATCGAAATTCTCGCAACTCCATCAAAAGGATTTACAACTAAAGCATGTGTTAAATCATTTTTATTTAAAGATAAACAATATTACGAAAGTGATATTTTAGAATACGAAGATCGTTTTCCAATTGGTTCTGGTGATTCATTTGCATCAGCCTTGGTTACTGCATTATTATTAAAATTAAGCAATGAAGAAATTTTAAACGCATCTCGTAATGCTTATGCAATCAAAAATATTTACGAAGGTGACAATAACTTGGCCAACTGAAGTGATATTTTAGGTTACAAGAGTAACATTAAAAAAATTGAAAGGTAGTAATGTTATGAAAAAAATCAATAAATTAATTCTTGGTTCTTCAGCAGTGGTGACAATGACTTCTTTAAGTGTCATTTCATGTGATAACACTGGAGTTAACTATAAATGAGTTACAGCAAATGAATACGGAGTACCAATTCCTAAAGCTGCTCGTGACTTGCATAAATTTATGAAATATACACCAAATACTGAAGCAATTAAATCAATTAATGCAAATGTTGCAGCGAATGTAATTAATGGTGTTGATCAACCACAAAGAATGCAAATGTTATATTCATATCTTGATTGAACTAACAAAATTGTTCCTATAGGATTTCAATATGATGTAATTGCTGACTCTTTAAGTCCACAAGAAAAAAATGATTTAACAGCTCAATTCAAACATGACCAACCTAACTCAACCTTGGAAGAGCTTAATAAGTTTTTAGATGAAAAACGTCGTTATTCAACAACCTTGTACGCAACAATTTTAGTTAACGACTCAAAAAGTGGTGAACAAGCAAAAATTGATGTGGTGCTTGAAGGGTTTAAACCTTATGTTAAATTAGGTTTAGACCAATATGCCAAAATTGTTGATAATGTTTTAATCTCACAAGGTATGCCATATCTAGCTGATTCATTCGATCAAAAAGATTTAACAGCAGCCAACATTAAAGATATGGACAATGCAATTAACTGAAGTGGAAAAATGCTCAGAAAATACCGTTTAGGTGTTTTTCCAAACAATCCTTTAGCAAATTTCTACTACTCTTCAACTTTTGATAATGGTATAAAAATAAATAGCAAAGCTACTGTACAAGAAAAAGCTTTAGCCTATAAAGTACGTGAAAATCAAGCAATTAAAGAAGCAAATGAATTAATTTACCGTAAAGAAAAGCAAGTAGTTAAAGACCTTGAGAAAAATACGATCATTGACCAAGGTTACTCAGATGCACCTTATGTGCGTACTACTATTCAAAAATTATTGTTCTTAGCACAATCATACTTACTTGAAAAAACAAGTACAAATCGCAACAATCCACTTTATCACTCAGCTGATTTAAAAGCTGCAATTATCGAAATTATGAATGACTTAGGTAAAAATTACTTTTACGCAGGTCAACAGCAATTTGTTAACTGATGATTCTATGAAATTGGTATTCCACGTGATTTAACTAAATTAATGATCGTGTTATTCAAAATCTTAGAAGAAGACTTAAATTCAAGTGATGCAGCTAAAGTTAAAGCAACTCAAGAAATGGTTGAAGGTTGAACAGCTGGAATTAACTACTTCTTACCAAATGCTCGTTATGGTGGAGCTGCTAAAACTGCTATTTTAAACTATGTACCAGTAACTAACAAAAGATTACAAACTGGAGCAAATGTTATTGATAATGCAAAACCAATCTTACTTGCAAACATTTTAATGCAAGATCAAGATAAAATCAATGACGCAATTGAAGCTCTTTATGACAACTTATTTAGAAACTTTGTTGAACACGGAGACGGTTTCTACTACGATGGTTCATTCATCCAACACGACAATTTACCATATACTGGTTCTTATGGTGAAGTTCTTTTCACCGGAATTGGAGACATTTTCGCTTACTTTGCTGGAACAGATTTAGATATTTCAACTGATGCTAGATTCGAAAAAGTTTACCAATTTATTGAATTAGCAGTTATGCCTTACATGTTCCAAGGTTCAATTTCTGATACATTAAATGGTCGTTCAATTGTTCGTTCACCTTATTCAGATAAACAAAAAGGTCTTAATATTTTAGGAGCATTCACATTCTTAGTTGAAAATGCTCCATCTAAATATAAAGCTCGTTTACATAATTTCATTATCGACCAAGTTTCACACTTTTCTAAAGAACAATTAAGTGCTCTTGGTACCAAATACAAAATCAAAACAACTTACATTAATCGTTTAAGTGAGTACATTTCAAAAGAAAAAATGGTTGAAGAAGCAAGAACTAATGAAGATTGAAAATACTACGAAACTTCTTACTTTAACAAATACAACCAACCTTCAGCTGAAACTGAATTGCTTAAAGATCAAGCAAACGTACCAGTTGGAGTTGATTTAGCAAGATTAAACAACGGTTTAGTATTCTCAAAAAGTCAAGACCGTTACGTGTGAAAACAAGATGATTTTATGTTCAACCTTGCTTTCCACGGTAGAAAAATCGGATTTACTGAAGCTACTCTTGGTGAAAACTTAGAAAGCTACTACTACACTGATGGAGCTGTGTTATTACACACAAGCGATAATAATGAACCTTATGCAAACGACTATTACTCAATTGTTCCACGTGAAAAAATCGCGGGTGTTAGTGCATGAAGAAGTTCGCAATTTGATGCAATTGACAAATACGTTTTACCTGAAGATTTAGTTAAAAAGTTTGGACCTGATCCAACAAAATGAAAATCTGAAGATGCTGCTGAAATTAAACGTATCCAAGATGAAACTCTTAAATATAAAGCATTCCAAGATTCTTTAAGAGACAAGAGAAAGAAAATTGAAGATGATTTATCATTAAGAGTAAACCACTCATACAACAATGGTATTATCATTGACCAAATCGGTTTTGTTAAAGCTCGTGTGCAAAACTGAAGTAATGCACTTGCAACATACAAAACTTACTTAATGATTGACAATCAATTAATTGTAGTTGGTAATGTTGACTCAAACAACACCGCCGCAAATAACAACACACAAAAAGATATTTACACAACAATCGAAAATCGTGCCGCAATTAAAAATGCTGATCCTAAAGCAGCAAGTAAATATTCTGAATCAGGATTTAGTGAAGAATCAATTAAGATTAACAACAAAGGATACCAAAACTTCGTTTACCATGATGCAACTACAAATGAAACTAATGCATATGTAATTCTTAAAAATACCGCTCATGCTAAAACTGAAGTGAATTCAAAATATGCCGTAATTGCTAACGATACTCGTACACTAATCAAAGAAAAAGATAAATTAGAAAATCAATTCTCATGACTTTACTTTGATCATGATACTCAAAAAGATGAATACTTCGCATATTCACAAATTCCAAACTATAATCCACAAAAACAACAAGAATACTTGAATGTTTTACAAAATATTCAAATCTTAGTTAACAACCGTGATTATATTGTTGTTAAATATACAAAAGATAATCAACAATACTACTTCATTAGTTCATTCGTTGAAGAAATTGAATCAAGAAAGAACTTCGGTGTGGATAAAGAATACGTTCAAAAAGTTGAAAAAGGAGTTGAGATTGCAGGACTTGGTGTAATGCATTTTGCTCGTCCAACAACTATGGTAGTTAGAGTTAATGCTGATCAAACATGAGACATTGTTCATTCAACTGACTATGATGACCGTAATTCAGAAGTTATCATTGACCGTTCATTAAAATTAATCGACACAAGACAAATTAGTAACCCTCGTGTTGTTTATACAAAAATCCAAAACTCAAAAGAAACTGCTGCATTTAAAAAATATGATGCGACTGGATTTACCTTATACAATAGCATAGCAGAAGAAAATGGTGAAAAACACAATGTTTGATTCAGAGTTCAAGAGGTAGAAAATGAAAAAAACTAAGAAAAGATTTTATAAATTAATCGTTGGTTCAACTACATTAATTGCTACTGGTCTTTTAGGAGCAGCAAGTATCTCATGTAATTTTAAAAGAGTTGGAACTGGAAGCACCAACAATAGCGGTGGAGATTGATCATTACCTTCAACTAAACCAGGTATTACTAATCCACCAAAAACCGACTATGAAGATATGAGTGATGTAGTCAACATTGACCAAATCTTTAAAAATGTTAGACTTAACGATGCTTATGCACAAAAAACACCTTTAGATACTTTTATTAAAAATTATAATAATGCATTTAAAATCTTGCGGATTGCAAATGCTACTTTACCATTTGAACGTGTTAAAGAAGACGAAGCGATTTCAGAAAAATATCTTAAAAAGAGTGCTGAATTATTTGCTACTAAATTACCAACTTTCTTAAGTAATGAAAATGCACTTTACTTAGACTTTTTTGGTTACTATACAGAAGCTAAAAGAGTTAATGATAAATTAGTTGTTGATTTTTATGTAGCTGATTTATCAAAACTACAAGATCAACAACAAATCTTACACAAGGAATTTAGCTTTAATTATCCAAACTTAAGTGAAGTTCCAAGTGAACCAAAACAACCTGAGCAACCAGACCAATCTGGTTCAGGGACACCTACTGATCCAGTTGAAAGTGTTGAGTCTAAATTAAACGAATTAATTAAACAAGTAAATGTTTCGCTTGCAAGCGGACTTAAAGCTGCAGAATTAACTGCAACACAAGTTAAAGTTGAAAACTTAGTATTTAAAATCAATAACCAAGTAAGCGACTTAGTAACTGATGTAGTCTTAAGTGCACAAGGAAGCAACAGTTTATCAGTTAGCTTTAAATTAACTCAAGATGGTAAAAAATCAAATGAGCGTTTAGTTCAATTAACTGGATTTAAAGATTTAAGTGAATTAGAATTACTTAAATTAAATAATCCAAAATTATTTGAAGCTTACAACCGTATTAAATTGTATTCAACCATTTCAGATAATCCATTAAGCTTAAAAGCAATTCGTAAAAATATTCCAAGCTTTAAATTAATTAATGCTGGAGAAGGTATAACTTTAAGTGAGGTTAATTATGTAGTTAATCCATTCGAAGGTCGTTTAATTGCTCACTTTAGCATTAGTGACGGTAATGAATCATATCGTGTTGCTAAAGTATTTAACTTGCAAGAAGTAAGTAATATTGTTCAATTAGTTAATGACAACTTAAATACTTATGTTGGTTACTACAATTCTAAAGCGGATCAATTTAGCGATTTATTATATGCAATTATTAAATTTGCAAACAGAAATGACTTAAGTGATGAAGAAAAAGAAATTGCTAAAGATCGTGTTTTAACCTTAATTTACTTAAAAGCACAAATTGCAGATCCTGCAACTGCTTTAGCTAAAGTTGAAGAATTTAGTAATTTAGTCGCTTCACAAGCAGAAGTAATCGTTGATAAAAAACGTAAATTTGATGAAGAAAAAAGTGCTTTAGCTGTAATTTTTGATGATTTAAAAAATGTGATTACACCACTTAATTCATTAAACATTGCACATGCTGAATTCCAAAAACCAGAATTAACTCGTTTCTTACAAGGTTACTTTAGTGACTTTATTGATAATTACTACTATGGAACTAAAGAAGTTAATGGTGACTTAGTAGTACAAAACGAATATGGACCTTATGGAATTTGATACATTAGTGTTCCAAATTTATTGGCAAAAAACTTATTGTACCGTATGGACGGAAGTTTTGCAGATGAAGTAGTTAAAAAAGCTGCTAAAGCAATTAACTATTTTGTTAGTGATTTAACACACTATGCACCTTTACCATATAGTAAAAACACTTATGGAAATAAATTATTTGATCGTCCAAACCATGTTAATGATGTCTTAATTGCCAAATTGTTTAGTTTAATTAATGACGATCCAAATCACGATTTAGATAATTTAGCTCCAAAATTAGTCGAAGTTTACCAAAACTTAATCGAAAAGGAAGTTCTTTTACCAAGTGACTTTGATAAAGACGATACAACTCTTTCTGCTCTAATTAATACAGTAAGATTATTGAATTTAACAATTTCTTTAAATTCATCAATTTATACTGCATATAAAGATTTAGATTTTGCTGTGCAATACTTCTCGGCAAAATTAAGTAATGAGTATAAAGCTAAATGAAAATTAGATAAAGTTTTAGAAAATAATTCAAAATGATTACAATTAGCTAAAAACTTAAAATTAGCTGAGTATGAAATTCTTGAAAATACATTTACTAAATTCTTTGACACTCAAATCTTAATGCGTCCTGCTAGATTTAACTCATTATTATTAACACGTAATTCTTGAGAAACAGTTGAAAAATTTGTGAGTGACTTTAATGCACAAAACAAAGCAAACGTATTCTTAGATCAAAAACGTCTTAATGATAGATATGCTAAATTTATTCCTACAATTGCAGCACAAACATTACCTTTTGAAAAATGAAATCTTAAATTGACTCAAGAAGATCCAGAAAAACCAAATCAATTATTATTAACCTTGGAATTATTGGACGAAACTAATAATAAAGAAAAAATTAGTTTATTCAGCAAATACGTAACCTACGTACAGCTTGAAGTTCCTGAACACACTATCTCACACGCTTATGCTGAAGAAGCTTCAAGAGCAAACACTTTAGCTAGTGAAGTAACAATTGATAGATTAAAATTAAAAGTAAGTAACTCAGAAATTAAAGTTAAAGATGTTGTTTTAAAACCAAACAACAAAACCGGTTCTTTAGTTGTAAGTTACAAAATTGAATTTAAAGGTAAAACCTCTACAACTGATGATCTTGTAATTAACGGATTCATTACTGAACAAGCTTACTTAGATCAAGTTAGAGAAGGTCTAAGTGTAACACTAAAAGATGATTTTGATAAAACTCAAACTTATCCAAGTCGTGTAACAAATGAAGCGTTTAATCCAATTGTCGTTCCAGATAATGTTGTAATTTTTGATAAAGAATTCAGTGAAGCAAATGATCAAACTGGTACTTTAAAATACAAACTTTCATTAAAATTAAAAACTAATCAATCAGATACACCAAAAGCAGAACACACTTTTGAATTTGATGGATTCAAAATCAATCAATTAGCAGTATCATTGCAAAATGTTTCATTAAGTGCTAGTGATAATGCAAAAACAAAATTACCATCTAATGTAGACATATCAAGTTCGACAACTGACTTAGTAGTTGATTATGGAGATGCTGCTCACGATGGTATTAGTGTTGAATTTATTCTTAGAAAAGCAAATGATAACCAAGGAACTTTAAAAGTTGCCGGAATCTTTAAACAAGATGGTTACGAAGATACAACTAAAGAATTTGATGTACTCACTGGATTCGCCACTGATATAGCAATCGTTGAAGCAAAAGCTCAAGAAGTTGCCGTATCAATTAATTCATCAACTCAACCTGCAAATCCAGATGGATATGAAATTTCGAACTGAAACTTTACAATTGAATCAAAAATCACAGGAAAATCAAAAGTATCATTTACTTTAACAAAAACTTCATCTGGTACACAAGCTCAAATTAGCGACCATGAAGTAGTTGTTGATGAAGAAGGTGCTGGAGTTGATTACTTTAAAGAAAAATTAATTACTTCTGGACAAATTTTTGGTTCAGACGCTGTTAAAGCATCAAATCATGTGTTAGCAGAAGATTCTGAGACAACAGAATTAAACAATAAGATTTTAGAGTTTAATAAAAAAATAGAATACACTGCTGATGAAAAAATTTACAAAGATGATCCTGTTGCAGTATTTTTAAGTTTTGCATCTAATGCTGCACAAGCAAAAGAAATTGCTCAAAATAAAGCATCAAATAACACTGAAGCCACAAATAAAGATGCTTTAATAAAATTAAATAATGCATTTCCAAAATTCATTAAATTAGTAAATCAATATGCTAATGGTACAGCATCTGTAAAAAATGATGAAACTAAAAAAATTATTAATGATTTTGTCCAATACTTCTTTACTAATTACTTCTCAGATGAATTAACTGGTTCTGACGGAACAAAATATGATGCATCAACATCTGCTACATATCCAACATGATTTGCAATTCCAAGTAAAATTGCTGGAGCATTAATTTACGGCACTGATGTTCTTACTCCTGAAATTTATGCAAATGCTGTTCGTGTTCTTGATATTTATGTAAAAAATATCACAAATTATACTGTTACACTTCATGGAAACTTTGCTTGAGGTAAAGGTAAGTTTATCGACAATCCTTTACATTTTGAACAATTGTTATTACCAAGATTAGTTGTAATGATTGCTAAAAAAGATGTAGATGGTATTGATTCAATTGCGTCTCAAACAAAAATAGTTATTAATAATTTAATCAAAAATGATAAATTATTTACAATTAACAATGAAAAAAATACAAGAGCTTTTGTTGATACATTAAGAAAATTAAGTTTTGGTATTTCTAGTGCTGATCAAAGACAAAAAGTTAAATTAAGTGAAGAATTAAAACCATTATTTGAACACCCTATTTCAAAATTATCTTCTGATTTAACACAAACAAAATTAAAAGAAAACAATGAATCTGCAAAAGAAAAATTAAATTCTTTAGGAATGTTATTGTATATCGAGAAATTATTAGGTCAAAATACTGAATTACTAGATGCATTAAAGAATTTATTTAGTAATACAACAACTAATGATTATCCACAATTTAACCAAACATTTAAGTGAGTAAAAGACGAATTAACAAGAGCTTTTTCAAACTAATTCATATATAAATAGATAAAACACAGATCATTATAAGTAAGAGGTCTGTGTTTTTCTTTTCTATTTAATTTCACGGTGGTGACCTAAAGTTCACAAGCTTGAATGAGTATAATTTACAAATTTTTTAAATTCATTACATAAATGTAGTAAATTTAAAAAAAATGACAAAGTTTTTTAAAATCATTACATTTATGTAATCAAATTAAAAAAAATAGCTCTTTTTTTAAAATTCATTACATAAATGAAGTAAAATTAAAATAACTAAATTATAAATATAAGTATTTTTAGTGATAAAAATCGAACTTATTTTAAAAAATATCATGAATTTATGTAAAGGTCAAATTAATATGAGTAATTTTGTTTTTCAAAGAGAAAAATATTTGAATCAACTAATTCGAAAAATGAATAACGGTCTAATTAAAATAGTCGCAGGTCTCCGCAGAAGTGGAAAATCATATCTGATTTTTAATTTATTTAAAAATTACCTGTTAATGAATGATTACAAGGAAGAACAAATAATTGAAATTCAATTAGATCATTTTAGTAACTTTAAATATCAAAATCCAGAAGAATTTTTAAATTATGTGTATTCAAAAAGTCAAAACAATAGAATAAACGTTTTATTAGTTGATGAAATTCAATTATTGATGCATTTTGTACCTGTTTTAAACGAACTTTTATCAAAAGGTAATTATGACATTTATGTTACTGGTAGTAACTCAAAATTTCTTTCAAGCGATGTTGTAACTGAATTTAGAGGTCGAGGTGATGTTATTCATTTATTTCCGCTCTCATTTAAAGAAATTTGAGAAAAAAGAAAAGAAGATAGTAATGTTTTAGAAGTTTGAAACGAATATTTTGAATATGGCGGAATTCCGCTTATAGTAAAATTACCTAATGAAGATAAGAAAATTTTCCTAAAATCTCTTATTAATGAAACTTATTTTAAAGATATAGTGGAACGAAATAAATGAACTAAAACAATTGTACTTGATGAACTGACCGACATAATCGCTTCAAATATTGGTTGTATTACTAATTTAAGTAATATTAAAAACACATTCAAAAGTGTTCATAATTTGGATATTTCTAATTATTTTTTAAGTAAGTATATCGAGGAGTTAAAAAATTCATTTTTAATTGAAGAAGCAATAAAATTCAATATCAAAGGTCGAAAATACGTAACTTCGTCATTTAAGTATTTTTTTACCGATATGGGATTAAGAAATGCAAGATTGAACTTTAGACAAACCGAAGAAACTCACATTATGGAAAATGTTATCTATAATGAATTAAGATCGAGGGGATATCTTGTTGATGTTGGAATGGTAGAACAAAGAACTTCGACCAATTACAATCAATTAGAGGTTGATTTTGTTGCTAGAAAACACGATCAAATACTTTATATTCAATCAGCATTAAATATTGATGATCCTTTGAAGCTAGAACAAGAAACTAAATCTTTACTTAATATAAAAGATGCATTTAATAAAATAGTGATTGTGAAAAATTACTCAAAAATGAAAAGAGATGAAAATGGAATTATTTATATCGGATTATTTGATTTCCTTTTAGGAGAAGACTGAGAAAAAGGAATAATATTTTAACTTCCGTTGCTTTTAAACACCACTTCTTATTTAATTGGAAGTGGTGTTTTTAATATTAATTTTTGCAATAAAAAAACTTGAAACACAGAATGTCCGTATTTCAAGTCCTATTTTATTCTATATTTTCAGTTTGAGTTTAATTTAATTCTGCATTTTACACTTGCGGGATTTTTTATACTTTTTTTAATGCACATATTTATTTATAAATATATACTGGTGCAAAAATGTAAAAAACCGACCTAAGTGGGAAATATGGTGATTTAAGCACCAAAAAAGAATTGTTATTTTTGGCTTTTAGGGTTCGCGTTCACTTTTCCAATTTTTATTTTCAATTTATATAAAAAAGTTGTAATATATATTAAAAAATATAAAGACAAAGAATGATTTTGTATATATTTGAAAATCATTAATACTAACTTGCATTAGATTGAATTATTATTATGTTTATCTTATGTGTTTATATTTACATTTACTTTAAAAAATTAATAGGAGATTTTTTTTATGAATAAAAAAAATATATTTAAGCTTTTAGGAGCTACTCTTTCTTCATCTGTATTTTTAATTCCTTTTTCTGGGTTAGTTCCTGTCTACATGGGAAAAGATACTGCTGATAATAAATATGACAGTTTCTTTTATGAAGATACTGACATTTATTCTAATTCAAGATATAGTCCATATGGTTCATGAGATGGTAGTGTAGATTATAGATTTGAAGGTTATATTGGAACTCAAAATTTTGTCACTGTAGGTGATCCATCAGTAACTGATAATAGAAATCCTAATTTCTTAAATACAAATTATTATAGTAGATTTAGTCAAAAATATAATTGAGTTGATCCTAAATCATTAGATGGTAGACGCAGAAAATGAAAATTAATTTATCATAAACAACAACCATCTAGTTTTAGAGATAACAGATATTTAGGTGGTTTCTATTTTTCTGAAGACATAATTTTAGCGGATAATTCATTCGTTAAATTTTCATTTTATACAGCTGATATTAATCAAATTGATTATGCAAATGTTTCGACTAAAGAAATTCCAGTTTCATGAAGTCAATTGCCAACCAATAAAAATAATTACACTTTTATTAATCCGCTTTATTCTCAAAATCCTTATTTTGAAGATAAATGAGAAAATATTGTTAACTGAGTAAATCCACAAAATACTACTACTGCTGGAGCGGCTGGTTATAACAATAATAGTGAAATTAGATTAAGAGGATTGTGAACTAATTCTGCTTACCCTTGAACATCAGAAGAATTAGCAGTTGCTCAAAAAAATGGTTTAACTCGTGATAGTCGTGAAGTAATTGCTAATAGATTAATTAACGATCCAGTTACATCGCTTGGAAAGGGAAATCCAGGTTTTTATCACAAATCTACTAAAAAAATTAATCACTTTGATAATGGAAATGTTGCAACCAGATTAAAACAAGATGGTTTATATGATGAAGATTTATTAAATAACGACGGTGCTGGTTTTTGAAATTTATTAAACCAAAATGCTGGATATATGTTCACTTTCTTTATTGATGCACCAAATGCTAGAAATAGAGGATGATTACGTTGTAGTTGTTGAATTTGAAACTGTTGATAATCCTAATTTTAAATGAAATGGAAAAACTTCTGTTCCAACCTTTTTAGGTGGAGCTTATACTCTTTTTGATGTTGGATATAACTCTGGTTTTGAAGGTGAATCCGGATTTATCATAAGAAGTGAAAGAGCTAAATCAACTCAATATAAATTTAGAATTAAAGAAAGAGTTGGTTCATCTGATTCTAACTTCTATTTACCTAAATCATTTAAAAGAAGAGAAGACAATGAAATTGATGAAAAATTGTATGAAGTAGGTGTTTATTACACTAATCAAGGTGGTACAGAAATTAAATTATTTGATTTAGATAGAATTCAGTACAATAAAATAAAAAATGCAACAGAATACTACAGTGAATATAATTTAAATTTAGCTCTTGGTGATATTGATCCAAACACTTTGAAAATTAAAGCAATAATTAAAGACACCAATTTTAGCAATCAATGAAAAATTGCAGAGGCACAACTTTCTTCTACAGACAAAGATTCTGAAGGTTTTTATGTTTTTGATGATTTAGTATATACTCCGCTTGTTACTGATAGATTAAGAATTGAGCAAATGTTACAAACAGAATTTCCTAATTTATCAGGATGAGTTAGTGACTTGGTTCAAAATTTTATTAGTAATGAATTTAAATCAAGGGGAGAAAATACTAGCGAAAGTGATGTTTGATTTAATGATCATAAAAGCACAAGCATCCCAGATGATAAAAAATATGTATACACTTTCATGAAAGTGTTAAGACTAATGATTCCTATGATTCAATTTGCTGCAGAGGTTGATGAAACTTATTATTCTGATACCAATAAAGCATTATCTAACGATGAAAACAAATTAATTTCTCAATTAAATTTTGCTTATTCTTCTACTCAAGATTTAAAAGATATGGTAGTCAAACTTCATAATTATTTATCTACCGGAAAAAATGCTTTAAAAAATAATCAGCCTCTACCAGAAGGGCAAAAAAGCGCTACTGAATGAGGTATTAAATTAAAAAGTATTTTAGATGACGAGAATCCAGGTTTCAATCATAAAAAATATGATCAAGAAGTAGCTAAATTAGATGGATATAAAGTTGTTAACAATACAGCAAGTGGAAATATTTATAATATTGCTACTAGTGAATTTAAAAATACTTATTCAGACCTATACGAATCTTTAAGTCAAAAAGAAAAGGACAATCTATATAAATTATTTAAAGATAAAGCAATTGAAATAATTAATAATCAATTTACTTTAACATCAACTAATAATGGTATTGATAATTTAATTGAAACTAATTCAACTGCGAATTTAGATAAATTAAGAGAATTTCAAGCAACAGTAGCTGATGCAATTCAAAAACGTAAATATTTGAATGATTATGTAACTTGAATTAAAAATAATTTAAAAGATGCTGGTGAATGAAAAGAAACTGTTTCAAAAAACACCTTATCAACTCGTGAAGGTGAAGAGGGACAAGAAGAATACAATAAATTTATTGATGCATTTGATAATGCTGAATATCAACAAATTTTCTTAAATGATCCAGCAAAACAATTTTTATCAAACTATGATAAATTTAATAATTTCAAAACTAAATTAGAAAATGGATTAACTACCTTAACTGAAACTTTACAAGCTTTAGATGGTAACAAAAATCAAGCTAAAAAAGCAGTTGAATCGTTTGTTTTTGTTCAAGGTTCTGAAGCTGAAAGACAACAATTTAATACTTTAATAACTGAATCACCAAATAACTATCAAGCTAATGATGGAGTTGTAACAAATACAAATTGAACTTCTAATAATCAAAAATTAGCTAATCAAATTAATACTATTTTTGATAAAGCTAAAAATAATTTAACTGCTAAATTGAATGAATTAACTAATTTAACACAAAATGAAAGAGATCAGTATATTCAATTAGTTAATGATGCTCAACTTAATCCAATTAGTACTGAATTTAGTAAATTTGGTAATGATGCTAATTTAAAACTAATTTATGATAGAGCGGTCTTAGTTGATTACATTCGTTCATTAACTAATTTAACTACTAAACAAAAACAAGCTTTGATTGATCAAATTAATGTTGCAGATTCAAATAATAGTAATTATGTAAATCCTGAAAATTATGAAACATTCAAAACAAATGTAACTAATTTAGATACTCAAATGAAGGCATTGAGAGATTACTATAATAAATTACCTGATTCACTTAAACCAAATGCAAGTGGCGAAATTACTGATGAACTTTATGTTTATGAAAAAACTCAAAGTGAAAAAGACAATTACAAAAACCTTATTGAGAAAACCAAAACAGTAGTTGATGATTCTGATAATACTCCAATTACTAATAGCGAAGAAATTCAAACTTTATTAAGAAATCTTGAAGATGCAAAATCAAAATTAGATGGATCTAGTTCATATTTACCAAGACAAAATGAATTAAAATACATGACAGTTGAATTGAAGCAACAATTGTTAAAAGAAATTGATGCTATGACTGGTGGTGATAGTGCTAAAGAAGATCAATTTAAGAAAGTTAAAGCCTTAGACCAATACATTGGTTTGGAATTAAAGAAAATTAACGAATGACAAACTAATTATGTAGTTGATAGTAATGTAGGTTATAAAAATGCTATTGATTCACTCAAAACTGCTGCTAATAACTTAAGTGATAAATTAACTACTGCTTACAACTTGAATTTACAAGATGGTAATGAAAATAAAGATAAATTTAGTAAAGTGGAGCAAAGTGATCCGAATAATTACAGTGGACTTTATACTAAGGCATTAACTAATTTCCAAGCTTTAAAACGTGAATTAAGTCAATTAAAAGATAAACTTGCTGAAAGCACTCGTTTATATAGTTTAGATATTAATCATATTAATAACGATCGAACATTGTTTGCTACTAATGTGGCTAAAAATTATGCAACTGATAAAAGTCCTTTTAGTGTAACCATTAATAGTAATGATCCACAAGCAACTATTGAAAATATTAAAGTAATTGCTGCTAATGATGTTGATGGTAAACTTGAAATTACTTATGAAATAGTTTCAAATAAAGCTAATTTAACTGATGTTAAAACTAAAGTGCAAACTTACATTTTTAAATCAGATACTAATGATAATTATCAAACTGAAAAACAAAGATTAAATACTATTGCTAATAGCTTTAATCAAGATCAAAGTAAAATTAATCGCAGTTTTACAGTTGCAAATGAATTCGCTAATTCGGAAACTGCTAAAAATAAAGATAATTATTCATATCCAAGTGCAACAAATCAAAATTTAACTTTCGATATTACAGAAATTAATCCAGAAGCTGATTATGGTAGAAGTACTTTAAACTTCACTTTAACTTCTACTAAAACTAAAGAAGATTTATTCTGAAGAAGTGATAATAACTTAGCAGATATTACTTATACTGCTCCAAAATCTGACGCTAATAGTGTAATAATTACTGGATTTAAAAATAGTGAAAAAACTAGATTAGACGGCTTAAGTGGTTATACAATTGACAGAATTAATAAATCTGAAATTTTAGCTTCTAAAGTTACTTTAAATGATTTAGATAGTGATAAATGAAATTGAAATCCTGAAACAGATGGTCAATATAGCTTTGTTGACAAAAGAATTGTTGCTTATAATGATATTACTGGAGAAATTAAATTAGGATTTAAATTACAATCAACTAAAGACAATCTTCAAAACATTAAATCAGAAGAAAAATTTGTAACTATTTCTGGCTTTAAAACTGAATTAGACAGAATCAATGAATTAGTTACAAATACTCCTCCTGCTTCTGTTATTAGTCAAAAATCTGGAACAACAAACAAAAAACCTTCTAATTTAACATCAACTGATTTTGTTATTAATGTTCCAAATTCTCTTGCTAATGAAAATGTTCAAATCGATTCTAATTTAACATTAAATCCAAATGATGGTGCAGGAGAAATTAAGGTAGCTTACACATTAATTTCAACAAGAAATGATTTAGTTTCAGATAATTGAGAACCTGCTAATACTAATTTAGATCCTATTAAATCTAAACAATCTAACAATGCAACGTTTGCGGGTTATTCAACTTCTCAAGTTGAAGAAATTAATCGTTTAAATGCATTAACAGTTTCATATGAAAATAAAAATGCACAACTAATGCCTTCTGAAATTTCTGCTACTAATATTGATAGTGCTTTAGCTGTCGTTTTACCTGAAAATAGTGAAGCTAAAGTGGTTGATTTAACCGTTACTAATCAAAATGATCGCAGTGGAAATTTAATTATTTCATATAAATTAAGATCAACTAAAGAAAATTTAACTGACGCAGAAACTGCAGTTAAAACCTACACTTTTAAATTGGAAACTAATGATAAATATAAAACTGAGCAAGAAAGAATTGATGCTCTTAATTATCAACCTAGTTTAAGTGAAAATGCTAAATTAAATAAAACTGCTTCTGAAATAGAACCAAGTGATATCATTTTTGCTACAAGTGAAACAGATCAAGCTTATGAAGTTGAAATTGTTTCAAATTCTATTAATGATAAAACTGGAGCATTTACCGTTGAATACAAGATTAAATCAAAAAGAGCTAATTTAGATGATATTGTTTCTACTGAGGTAAGAACTGCTACTTTCAATACTTTAACTGAAAGTCAAAGATTAGACAAAGTAATCAATGATAATACAATCACTAAAGAAATTACTTATGCTAACCAAAAACCTCAAAATAAAGTTTTAGCTTCAGAAGTGACTAAACAAATGCTAAGTCCAAACCAAACATTATTAAGTGATTCAAAAGCTAAAATCGAAATTACTAATGTCAAAGTAGATCCAAATAATAATCAACAAGTAATTGTTACTTATAATTTAACTTCTACTAAAGATAATTTAAGTGACGTTACTTCAAGTGTAATTAAAGAAATTACAATTGGTGGTTTCCAAGGTCCAATTGATAGAGAAAAAGAAATAATTGATGCTTACACCAATAATGAATTTGTTGGTTTAGGAGATACAAATCAATTAGCTTCTGCTTTCAATAACGCTTCTAAGTATAATGAAATTAACTTAACTTTCAAAACTCCAGATAATCACTCTAACGAAAGAATTAGCATCACTAGTGTAAGTGGTTATAATGATGTAATTGGAGCTTTAAAAGTTCAATTTAAAGTTATTAGTAACAAAAACGGTCAAGATGTAGTTTCAGAACCAAAAGAAATTATTATTAATAATTATTTAACCGAAAAAGGTAGATTAGACAATTTACGTAAGCAAATGTATAATCAAAATATTAATGTTGATTATCCACAAAAATCATTATTAATACCTTCAAAAGCAACCGCTAATAATAATTTAAGTAATTTCTACTATACTCAAAGCACTCAAAATAAAGCTGAATTAATCAATGTTTCTAAAGTAAGTGTAGATGATGATGCAGGAATTGCTAATATTGCAGCTCAACTTAGATCAATCAAGACTCAAGCTCAATTAATTTCTAATTGAGAAGTTGATCCTAATACTTCTTTTGCAAATCCTGTTTCAGATAATACTGATTTAGGTTCTATTAGTTTATCTGGCTTTAGAACTAAAGCAGAGCAAGATAGAATTGATCGTGAAGCAGAAAAAGCACGTTTAAATAATTTAACTGTTACATTAGATTATGAAAACAAAATCGCAACCTTACCTTCAGATGCGGTTATTAAAAAAGTAATTGCAACTATCCAAGAAGCTAATCCGGAAGCTAGAGTTGTAATTGATGAAATTAATGCAAGACATGAAATTGAAGGTTATATTGGAGTTAAATACCATTTAGTTTCTCAAAAAAGCGATGAAATTTATCAAAATGTAACATCAGATGATAAATATGTTCAAATTAAAGGCTTTAAAACTGAACAAATGCGTCTTGATGAAATTATTCAAAATTTAGAAATTGAAGCTGGAATCAAAAACCTTACAAGCGAGCAATATAATAAATCAACTGCATCAAAATTATTAAAAGACTTAATTTTAAATAAATTAGCATCTAATCAAGATCCAAGCTACAACTTAAAAGTAGTAGATAAATCAGCTAATGATAACACAGCTCAAATTAGTTATACTTGACAAATTGTTTCTAATAGAGGTGTGGTTAATTCACAAAATTTAAACACTGTAACTTCAAGTAAACAATATAACAAATCAGGTACTTTAAGTGGTTTTAAAACTTTAGCTCAAATTGAGAAAGAAAGATTAGATTCTCTTGATTTTACTGACAAAAATGAAAATGGAATCATTTATCACATTGATTATCAAAATAAAGCAAATGAACAAGCTTCAAGTTTAACAGATGCAACTACTAATTGAACTTGAGATACCTTTAATAATGATAATTATGAGTTTATTAATCAAAAAATTCTTGGTTACAATGATTTAACTGGTGAAATTCGTTTAAGTTTCCAAATTAGATCAACTAAACCAGATTTTGCTTCTGTAGTTTCTGATACTAAAGAAATTATTCTTAATGGTTTTGAAACAGAATTACAAAGATTAAATAAGTTAGTTGATACTGATCCATATAATATTTCATTAAATAGCACTGTTGATAAAGCAAATCAAAAAGCTTCAAATTTAACTAAAGATAGTTTTAGTGCTTCAATTAAAGAAAATGGTGATAGCACAAGCAATCGCATTTCTGATTTACTTTTAACAGATGCTAATGATAATACAGGTCAAATTGGAGTTAAATACAAATTAATTTCAAATAGACAAGTAAATACTGATCAAAACAATTTGAAAAAATTAGTAAGTAATTGAAAAGAAACATTTAATGAACAACAGGTAATTTCTAAAGAATCAAATCCTATTAATTTTGATGGCTTTTTAACTAATGCTAAAGAAGAAGAAAGAAGAATCGAAGGTTTATTACCGCAAATTGTGCTTGATTTTGAAAATCGTGATCAATACTTACCACTTTATAATGAAAGTGATGTAATTGCTTCAAAAGTAATTGTTAAATTAAACAACAATGAAACTTTAGAACAAAATCACATGAAAATTAAAGAAAATTCATTAACTATTACTGAGCGTGATGACCGTGAAGGATATATTAAAGTAACTTATACCTTGCAATCAACTAAAGAAGGTTTAGAAGGTGTAGAAATTATTGTTAATGAAACAAGAAGTGCTAACACTAATAAATTAAGTGGCTTTAAAACTGAATTACAAAGATTAAAAGATCTTGTTCTTGATTTTAATAATAATGTTAGTGATAAAAATCAAAAACAAGCTTCAGATACTACAATTGTTATTGATAATTTAAATCAAAATGATGCCAAAACTGCTAATATTACAATTAATAACAAAACCCGTGATGACAGAAACGGTACTTTAAGTGTTACTTATAGCGTTTATTCAACAAGAGATGGTTTAAATGACATTCATGTTGATGATAAAACATTCACTATCAATGGATTTTTAACTGAGCAAGAAAGAATTGATGCTTTATTAACAAATGATACAATTCAGGCACATGCGGAATATAAATTAGATAATCAAGCCCAAATTTTACCTTCAGAATTATTAGCTAATAAAGAAGAGGTGTTAAATAATCTAAGTACATATTTTGATACAAACTTAGATAATGAGGCAATTAATCAAGCTAATTTAAAAATTATTGATTTAACTGCTAACGATATTGATGGCTCAATTAGCTTTAAATATAAAATTGCTTCAACTAAGGAAAACTTAACTGATATTGAATCACAAAGCTTTGAAACTATTACTTTAAGTGGTTTCTTAAACCAATTAGACAAATACAAAAAAGAGGCTAAAAAAGCAGTTGATGCACTTGATAACTTAAGTGAAAACGAAAAAGCTCTATTTAAAGATAATATTGATAAAAGTACTACTAAAGAGCAAGTTGATAATATCCTTAATAAAGCTAAAATTACTGATTTAATCAATCAAATTGATAAAACCTATCCATATTTAAATCCAAAACAAAAAGCAGATTTAAAAGATAGTTTAATTAATGCTCCAGATTACAATCAAGCTCTTAAAAACTTCGAAGCATATAGTTCAATTAATGACAAAATGAAGAAATTGAATGATTTAATTAATCACTATGATCAATTAATTGCTGATCAATCTAATGTTAAATATCATAAAGCAGATAATAAAACTCAATTTGATGAAATATTAAACAAAGCCAAAGAATTAAGCCAGTCTACAACTGATAATGGACTAGATAATAATCAATTTAATTTAGATAATTTAATTGATAATCACACTAATAAGTATTCTTTAGACGGCGCTTACCAAAGATTAAATGGTAAAGAAGTTGTTTTAATTGAAAAAATTAAAGAAACTGATTATTTATTAACAAATAATGAGAAAAATCAATCAATTGCACAAGTTAATAAAGTTGCTGAAAATAATAAAACTAATAATCTTGAGCAAGAACAAAAAGCTTTAGATGAAATTCAAAATCAAATGGATGAAATTCAAAGACAAAAAGAAGCTTTAATTGATTATATTAATCAGGATGTAATTAATAATCAAAGTAATTTAATTAATCAAAGTCAAAAAGATCACTTAATTAATCAAATTAAAACTAGTGACTTAAATGAAGCAAAAACCAATAAAGATATTGCTGATCAGTTAAATGATTTACTCAATCAAATTAAAGAATTAACAGATAAATATCCTGATGTGATTAATAGTTATAAATATCAACGTGCAGATCAAGATAAAAAAGACGCTTATGATAAAGCAATTTCTAATGGTAAAAAATTAATTAATAATGAAACTCCAAATGGTTATAATAGTGCAAATACTTCAGTTTCTGAAACTCAAGAAATTTTAGATAAAATTAAACAAGCCTTGAAAGCAATTGATGATGAAGCTAAGGAAATTGAGGATGCTAAGAAAATTAATGATCTATATGAGAAATTAAATGCCAAAATTATTGAATATCAAAAAGATGTTGATAATAAAGAATTACCAAAAGAAATTCAAGACATTTTAGATGAATTAGTTAACTATGGCGAAGATATTAAAAACATTAATAAATTGATTGAATTAGTTGAACAAGGTAAATTACTTAAATCATTACACGAACAATGAAATAATTCAGATGTTAAAAATCCTGATACTGCAAAAGCAATTCAAGACTTGAATGCTAAAATTAATTCAGTTACTGAATTAATTAATTTAGTGAAATCAAGCAATTTAAATAGCAAATTAGATACAAGCAAAAATTTTGTTATAAATCAGAATCAATATAATATAAATTTTGCAGAAGCTGAAATAAGTTATTTTGACGCTCTTAAAAATGTGGATAAAACTAAATTTATTGATGCAACTAATAAGTTAGAACAATTAAATCAAACTAAGTTTGTTGAATTTGCTAATAGTATCTTAAATACTTCATATTTTGATACTTATAAACCAGAAAGCAATTTAAACAAAAAATTAATTCAAGAATTATTAAAACTTAATTATGATCCATTAAATAAAATTGAAAAATCATTATTTGAAACACTATTAAGAGAAAAAGGAGATATTAAAGACAAATTAAGTTGACTTTGATATTTAGCTTTAGGTTTAAGCACAACTCTTGCAGCTATAACGATTCGTATTTTAGTTAAAAAAGAAAAAAATAATTCTTAATTTTAAATTAAAAAATATCCTAATTTTGACAATTTTGAAGCTTACTATATATGAAAAGCAAATTTAAAAACAAGGGATGACTCTATTTTGTATGGTATTCGTTGTTTTTTTAGTTTCAAAAGTGTCAAACTTAGGAAGAACAAGGAAAATGAAAATATTATTGAATTTCTTGATACTAAAGACTTAATTGCTTCACTTAATGACTTACAAAAATTAACTAAAACAGATAAGTGAAATAAATTCACTAAAGAACAAAAAGATGCTATTAATGCTGCAATTAAGAATTCAATAACATCTTAGATAATCTTGATAAACATACAAATGGCTATCTTAAAGAACAAACTCATTTACTTAATACAAAAGTAAATAGCAAAATTTGACTATTACTAATCCTTACCGCTGGTACAATTGCCACAATGGGACTTATATTAATTATTCTTGCTCTTAAGAGAAGAAAAGTGGAATATGAATATTAATGTGGATACTCTCTAATTAAAAGAGAAATGTCAGTTATCTAACTATAGATAACTGCTTAAAAACCAAAAATTTATAATATAATTTATATTATGAAAAATGTTATAGATTTAATAAGTATTAAAAACAAGGTGTCCAATATATATATATATATATAGAAACCACACTTTAACTTATTTACATAATAACTTCAATTTAAATCCACTTTTTCATTTTGTTAATTCATTTAAAAATAAGAAAAAGTTGAGTGCTTAGCATTCAACTTTTTTGTCTATTCCTAGAATATGAAAATTAAAGTCTTTGAAGCTTTTGCTGGTATTGGCGCACAGCATAAAAGCATTTCGTGAGTTAACAAGCAAATAAAGAGTGAATTTGAAGTAGTAGCCACATCAGATTGAGATATAAGAGCGATTATTTCTTATGCATCAATTCATAATGGCTTAAGTGAAGCAAAAATTGAAAAAGTATGCAAAAATAAGTTTGATTCTGAAGCAAAAATTGATGAGTATTTATCACAAAGGATTTTTAGCAGTAACTCTAAAACCCCTATAAAATACATTAAAAGATTACCAATTGAAACTAAGAAGGTATTAGTTGTAGCAAATTCTTTAAATAACAATTTCCCTGACATTAATGCTGTCTCAGGAGAAATTTTAGATTTGCATGAAATTGATCTACTTACTTATTCATTTCCTTGTCAAGGGCTTTCAGTAGCTAATATGGGGCGTTCTAAAGGGATTAATGATGCTTCAAGCACAAGCCATTTAGTTTGGCAAATTGGAAAGATTTTAAAGCAAGCTAAAAATAAGCCTAAATATTTACTTTTAGAAAATGTTAAAAACTTAGTTAATCAATACCATGCTGAATATGAGCAATGAAAAGATCAATTGAAAAAATTAGGTTATAAAACTTTCACAGCAGTGTTTAATGCTAATGATTTTGGATCGCTCCAAAAAAGAGAAAGGGTTTTTGTTATTAGTGTGCTTAAAAGCATCAAAACCCCTTTTAAAAATGATGCTCAGTACAAAGAATACTTGCTTTCTTTAGGTAGCAAGTATAAATTAACTAGCTTAGAGCAAAGGAAAAAAGAGTATCATAAAATCTTTGATTTAAATAATAAAAATCTTGAAGAGCTAAACAACTATTTAGTTAATAACACACCTTCTAGAGTCAGAATGATTAATGAAGGAAGAGATCTGAATGACCTAGAATTTGCACATAAAAACAAATACACCATTAATACACTAACTACTAAGCAAGATCGGATTCCAAATATCGGATATTTAAATTTAAAAGCAAATAACTCTAAAAAGCTCGATTATAGGTTTGTTTCACCAAGAGAAAGCTACAAAATTATGGGATTTGAAGATAAGGATTTTGACAAGCTAAAACCATTTATAAATAGCGGGATTTTAACTAAAGAAGCATTATGAAGACAAGCAAGAAATTCAATTGATGTAAATGTTTTAAAAAGGATTTTTGAAGCAATTTGAAATATTCATTTATTAAATAGTAAAGAGGATAAAAATGGCGAAAAAAAGTAAAGAAAACTTCTTAACTGAAATTTGAGATATCGGTACAAATGTAAAAGGATATTTCGACAATACGATTTTAAAATGACTTCACAATCCTCATATTTCAAATGATTATATAAATGGAGATTTAATAAGTCATTTAACAATAAATGCAATTGTTTATAAAGATGCCACCGAAGAAGAATTTGAATTTTACAAAAAGGACTTATCAAAGAGCACTTTAAACCAAGTTGTGCAATTTTTAAAAATTTGTGACATTTTAGAGACAAATTCAAAAGATAATGAACCGGCCATTTTTTATTTAAAAAACGAATTTATCCAAAAATTAAAGGATGATCCAATTTCGAATTGAGAAAATACAACTAGAGAATATATTTTTGAAAAAATTACCAATAAATTAAATCGTTATATATATATCTTTAATGATTACAATGCTAAGAAAAAGGAAACTAAATCAAAACAAGTTGACTTTGTAAGTTATTTAACTAATAATCAAAGAGAAATTTTTTTATGATATAAATCATAGTAATTGAATGAATTCAATTCTTTTATCACTTAGCAAAAACTTTATAGAGAATTTCGGAGATACTTACTATAATTTAATTAATGAATATTTGAACAAGAAAAATAGATCTGCGAATGTAATAAAGCGTTGAGGTGAATTTTGTAACTATATTTGCGCTGGAAAAAATCCGTTTAATGTGAAATTAATTTTAGATAAATTTATCACAGCATTAGGGATAAAAGAAAAAGATCAAGAAATATTACATTTTGATTATTCTAGTTTTGCTTCTGAGAAATTAGGTTATACAAATGGTTTTTACGAATTTAATGGAAATTTAGATATTTCTTCAAATATAGTAGATGATAATACGCCATTTAAATCTTTTGTGTTCAATTTAAACTATTTACTTAATTTCTCTACTATAAAAAACGAAATATTCTTACCTTTATATCAAAGAAATTATTCTTGAAATGAAAGATTAATTGACATTTTATTTGGAGATATTGAAGTTTTAATTGAAGAAGAAAATAAAAAACATTTCTTAGGTTCTATAACATTTTCACAAATAAACAACACTTTAAACATTGTTGATGGACAACAAAGAACAATGACATTGATTTTGTTTTCATATGCACTATATAAAATGATTCTCCATTATAATGTTAATAATGAAGATAAAATTCTTATTCCTGAAGTTTTTGCTGATATGTTCAAAAACAAAAAACATTGAATGAATCTTAGAAATTACGAAGAATCAGAATCATATCAGTACTTAAAACTACTATTTTCAAGCGATATTAAGCAAATTAGGAAAGTTTTTGTACCTGATGTTGAAAAAGAGTTTAAATCTAAAATAAAGAATAATTTAGATCACATTTGAAGCATTTTAAATAGTAAAATTGGGTTTAATAAGGAAAAAATTGAAAAATTAACTAAGGTTTTCCTTGAGAATCTTTATTTCAACATTATGTTTGTGCAAAGCAAGTATGAAGATAAAATTTTTGAAAAAATGAACCTCCTTAGTCAAAGATTAAATAATATTGATTTAATTAATTCATTAATTTATAAACTTTGAGACCCTTTCAATTATCCTGGTTGTGTAAATAGTTTTAAGAAAAATATATCAGAGCATTTTTACAAAGTAAAAAACGATGAAACTATCGAAGATGATAAGAAAATTGAAATTTTTGCTAATTTTATTAATTACAAACACAATCTTAACTGTGATAGCGAAAGAAATAATGAATATAAAGCATATTACATTCTTAAAAATTTCATTGAAACTAAACACAAAGAATTTAATGGAGACTTTCAAAAGTTTTTAGATGTGATTTCTAAAGATCTTTGAATTTTTAAATTTATATTAACTGAAAATGCTAATGAATTAGAGAAATTATTTGATTCACAGAAAATGGTATTTGCTAAAGAAATTAGTGAAGCAAACAAACATATGTTAATTTCTATTTTCCCTTTTATGCGCCTTACTAAAGTTGCTGATACAACAGTTTTATTTTTAATTGTTTATAGCATCTTACAAAAATTTAACATCATAAGTTTTAATGAATTTGCATCTAAAGATGATAATTTAACCAACTTTAATAAAGCTATAAGATGACTTTTTGAAATCGAAAGATTTAGATGAATTTGAAAAACAAGTTATTTCGAAGGTCAATCAATTAGAGATATTGTTAAACGTTGAGCTGATAAAATTCAACATCGTGATGATAGTGATAATATCGAAAATATCGAAGATTTAAGAAAAGAACTTTATAAATGAATTAATCCGCAAAGTACAATTAAAGAAATAATTAGTACTTTTGATAAAGATATAGAAAATAGACTTTCAGAACCATCTAAAAGAATTACAAATAGCAATAAAGACTACGTAATGCTTATAAGAAGAGTTGAATGTTTTTTAATGAATGATTTTAATAATTTTCCAAATTGAAGCTACTTAAAAGATAATTCGGAATTAACAAAATTTTTAAATTTATTTAGTAAAAATTCAAGCTGAGAGCATTTTTATTCTAAAAAAATACAAGAAGACTCAAAAGATCCTGAAATAGAACAAGCACAAAAAGACTCTAATTTAATTGATTCTATTGGTAATGGTTTTGTCTTAAATATGCAAGCAAACAGTAAAGGTAAAAATAATCCTCCTGCTGAGAAATATGAAAAATTATATAAATATACGGAAAAATCGATGATGTCTTTTACAGGTGTGAAATTCACAATTAAAGAAGTAAAAGATAAATATTTAGATAAATTGCTAGAATTAATTGAAAATCAATATAAAAACTATGATGAAAAAATTGAAATTCTCAAAATTGAGAAAGAGTGAACTAAAGAAAAAATTGAAAATAGAAATAAAGCAATCATTGCTTTAATTCAAGATATTTATTCACTTAAAAAATCTGATAAATAATTTGATTTTTTTAAACCAAAAGAACGAATAAGTCTAGAAAACAGTTATATTCGTTATTTTTATATTAAATTTCCTATATAGTAAAAGTAAGTGAGAAAATGAAAAGTTTAATATTTGAAATGTATTTATTAATTAATTTTTCCATTTTGCTTAAGCACGCGTTTAAAGGTAATTTAATTGAGATAGATAATAAGAAAATAAAATAAGGTGGTATCTAATGATAGGTAATAAAGAGTTATTAAATAAATTAGAACTTGGACTTGAAAACCCAAGGTTTGAAATTATTAACGAGTTTAATTTTGATTATATTAAGCGCTCAAAAAGTGCTAATTTTAGATATAACCTTGACCAAGAAATGAGCGAAATTGCTAATTTACTTTGTGAAAACAAAGAAAGTTTTATTGAACTTTTTAATTCAATCAATATCAAATGATTACCTAATTCTGATTTTATTGAAGTTGTTCAAAAAGATGAAGATAAATTCATTGTAATTGAAGGAAATAGAAGAGTAGCAGTTTTAAAAATCATTGCAAATTATGATGAATATAACCAAAATATAGATAAATTATTCTGAAAAGCGAACCCTGAGTTTCCAAGTTAGAACTTTATAAAAAACGAATACATCTACAAATAAGGTGTATTCGTTTTTCTTCATTACAACTTTGAAACGCAGGTAGGAAAATAAAAGCCGCACGAATGCGACTTAGTTTAAGTGTAAAATTATCTCTTGTTTCCGATATATCCTTTTTCAAAAGCTTCTCAAAGGACTTGTTCTTTTGTTTTACGTGGATCGTGACGATCTTTTGGATTTGAATTCATTCAGTAAATGTAAGCAAGAAGTTGATCATTGCTATAGTTTGAGTTGCTTGTTCAATTATTTCTACTTCCGAAAGGATAATCTTTGTTAAAACTATTACCTGAGTATCCGATTTTTGCTTTTTCTGTATTAGCTGGATTAGGATATCAACTTTTAGCTTCATCAAAAGCTTTTTCGTTCCCTAAGTTGACGATTCCTTCCATGGTATCGCTTCTATTTAATGCTGTATTTCAGAATGAAACGATACTTGGTTTGTTTTTGTAGAAGAATCATAATAAGAATTCGTTAACTCTGAATAAAGCGCGATAACTTGAATCGTCAGTAATGAATTTCGGTAATCTATTTTGTTGTGCTTTTAAATGCATTTGTCTATAGAAAGGTGCAACTAATTCTTTTACTAAAGTTTGTGCACGTGAAGATGCTGTGAAAATTGTAGCACCAACATGAACTCCACTTGGTTTAGAATTTGATGAACTAGAACTAGAACCTTTTAATAAACTTTCCAAAATTCCGTAAATTCCGCTTCTTGAAGCTAAATCACTTCGATCGAATAATAAGTTAACAAAGTCAACAAAGTTAGCATCACCACTATTTAGAATTATAGATCTAATTAGAGCATTTAAGTCAAGAATTTTACCTAAATCATATTGCGATTCATCATCGGTAGTAATAATTGATAAAGCACCAAGACGGATTGCGTTTTTAAGATCATTCATGTATTGTTCATCATTTGAGTATCCGATTTTTTGAACCTTATCAAAGATTTTATTAATCATTTGACTAAGTTTATTTTGTTCTTTTAATCCTTTTAATACACCTCAAGCAATTTGAGATAACAGTTGACCATCTTCGGAGCTAGTCCTAATACCTGCTTTATTTAAGAATGAAGCGAAAATTTGTCCAACTGCACCTTTAGCATCAGGATTTTCAGCATCAATGGTTTGATTTAATCAATTTAAAATATTAGTTTTAATATTTTTAGCTTCATTTGATGATAAGAATTTTTGAATTGCGGCATGTCAAGTGCTTAATTGAGCATATTGCTTGTTTGAATCAACAATTGAGTTGATTAGAACATTAACAACTTTGAATAATTCTTCATTACGTAAAACTTTAGTGATTCCGCGGTTAATTAAATCATAATCGACATTTGCATCTGAACCGACGATGATTTTGGCTATGTTTAAGGTTGAGAGAATTTTTTCAAGCTTTCCATCTGATTTAACATATGTATCAAATGCACTTTGAGCAATAAATTTAATTGCTGGTTTGTGCGAATCAATGATTGGATCGTTAATTAATTTTGCAAAGACTTTGTAGTTACTAATGTCTAAATTAGTTGTCACAATTGAAGTAATATTGCTTAAATATCCGAGTATATCTTGTGTTTGTGCAATTTGATCAATTAAAGGATCCACAAGTTTGTCGAATAAGTCCATGCGTTTTAAGAATGCACTAATATCTACAACTAACGCATTAACAAAGTTTACAACTTTAGAATCTTGTGTGTCCACACCACTAAAGTTTAAGAAGTAATTTACAACATTTTTAAGTGTATTAATGATTGTTGAATCTTTTAATAAGAATTCAATTAAATCTTTAATGTGTTGTTTGAATTGTTCATTTTGTTGTGAATCTGACAACAATGTTCTTATTAATGATGATAAATCATTAACATCTTCAAGTGAATTTTGATTTGCTTTAAAGAAATCAACAATATCAGTAACTAAATCGTAAATAGGTTGTGATTTTAAGATTTTTGAAATCACCGCACTCATTTGCTCATCACTGATATATTTGTTTAATTCAGCTTTAGTCTTAGCACCTAAAGCTGAAATTAATTTATCATTTAATACTTTATTATCAGCAAGATAATTAAGAATATTTTTGATAAATTGTTTTAAATCGTTAGCATTAGCTTCGCTTGCAAACAGTGGATTTTTAATTAATACTTTTAGTAATTGAGTAATTTGTGCATCTGGATTTTGTGAAATTACATTTTTGATTTTGCTTATTAGACTATTAGCGACATTTGAAAGATTAATTGAAAATCCATTTTGAGCAATTTCACTACTAATTGAGTCGAATAGTTTGTCAAAGATATCAATTTGTTCGTCTAAATCAGGAACTAGTTGAATGATGTTCTTAATCAAGGTTTGTGGTTGAGAAACTTGATTCATCATTCAGCTGTAGTTCGAATTCGAGCTGATAAATTCTTTAGCAACTAAAGCAACCGATTCGACAATTTCATCATCATTTAAAATTACTTTTAATAATTTGATTAAAGGAGTTTTAATTTGTTGCTTAATTGTTGAATTTGCAAAAATCATTTTGAATAATTCATCATATGAATTTGCATTTTTAAGCTCTGGTGCTGAATCAACCGCTACTGCAAGAGCACCTTTGAGTAACTGTACTAATTCATCCTTCTTAAGGATTTTCTTAATTAAACCATTTAATGTTTCGCTTGAAATTGATGAATTTGGTAGCAATGATTTTTTAAGATCTAATTTGCTTAATAAAGTATCAATTTTATTTTCATCATTAATTAAATAATCAATTAAAGTATTAAATAAATCTTTTCAAGCTTGTTGATTATTTAAAATAATTTCACTATTTAAAATTCCTTTAACGAATTTGTAGTCACTAAAATCAAATAATGGTTTAACCGCGTTAATTATTGAATTTGCTAAATCGGTGTAATTTTGAGCATCTTTAAACACATTTAAAGTGTTATTAATTAAATCATCATAAATTCCTCAGCTTTGAAGTAAAGGAACTAAGTTTTTACTAAATGATTTTCCTAAAAGATCAAAGTTTGACACTGATGATAAATCTAGATTTTGCTCTTGTGCAAGTTTTTTAGCTGATTTAACTAAAATAGCACCAAAGTTTTCGTTTGACAGAATAGTGTTAATTAAATTTTTAACATTATTTTTGTTTTGTTCGATTAGATTTGGTAAGGTTAAAATCGATTTAATTAATTCAATTGGTTCATTGAGATGATCAAGTCAATCTAGATTATCGATTAATTGTGGCAAGACTAATTCAACTAGATTTAAGAAACTTTCAGCTTTAATTGTATGATCAATTAAAAGTTTTAAATCTGAGCCATCAGCATATTCGAAAATCTTGCTTGTAATCTCTAATTTGTTAATTTGTTTATTAACAATTGAAGTAATTGTGTCATTATTTACCAAGTGACGTAAAACTTGGTTAATGATTTTAACAATTGTAGTTTTATGATTTGCAATTGTTGGAATTGCTAATATTTTTTGAGCATACGCTTTAACATTATTTGTAACTTTTTCTTTAATTAAACTTGAAATTGCATCTTGAATTTGGCTAATGATATTTGTTGCATCTGGAGAGTTTTTCGATTCATTAAGTACTTGTGTTACTTTATCTAAAATCGGATCAAATAAATCGATTGCATCGAGAATTTGTTTTACTGAGTCAACAAAATCATTGATGAAGCTCTCTACATTTGCATCGATTGTCACTCCGTTAGTTTGCAATGTTTTTCTCAAGGTGTTTTTCAAAATGTTTTTAATTGAATTTTGAGTTAATAAATCAGTTACTAAGGTCTTAATGTCATTTTTGATTTGATTAAAATCAATGTTATTAAGTACTTTCTTAATTAAATCATTCAAGTCAGTCGCTTGTTTGAGTTGTTCAACATTATCAAGTGTTTTGGTAATTACATTGTTAAAAATACGTTCAAAACTTGCATGATTAATTACAAATTTCACCACTGTTTTAAACTCGTCGAAGCTAATATATTCTTCCAAACTTGGTCTTGATGATTCTGGAATAAGTAGGTTGAATAAATTATTGGTAAATTCGTCGTTAGTTTTAAACAAGTTAAATAAGTTTTTGAAAATTTGCTTAATGTCATCTTTATTATTACTAATAAAGTCAGAACTTAAAAGATCTTGAAGCAAGTTGAAAATCAATTGATTTGCATTGTCACCAGTGAATTTTTGTTTAATTGCTCCAAAAATTGAACTAATGATGCTTGAGAAATTGAATTCCAATCCATTTTCCGAAGCATTAATTAAAAATGCACGAGTGATTAGGACACTTAAATCCAAGTGTGTATCTAAAGTGTCATATAAGTTGACAAAATCACGAATTAAACCATCTTTATCACGCAGATTAGCAAAAATTGGTGCAATTTTTTCATTGTTTAGTTCTTGAGAAATGATTTTGCTAATTAATTCTTTAGCATTTGAATCATTGATAATCTTTTTCACGATTGCGACAATTTTGGTTTCAAGTGTACCGTTTTGATTTACATTTTGAATGATTGATTTGAATAATTGATTGTATGAATTTGCTAAACGATATTGTGTTAAGTTAGTACTTAAATCGTCACTAATTAATAATAAAATCTCTTTAACTGAATCAGATTTGATTGTGTTTTTAATTAAAGTAATTAATTCATTAGTGTTGATGTTGTATTTAGCAAGTGAGTTAAAGATTGACGAATTGTCAATGAAACTCAAGTCATTAGTTTTGATGTATTCATCAAAAATTTGACTAATTAAATTGTGTAATTCATCTTTGTGTGTGAGAGCAAAATTACTTTGCAAGAATGCGTGCATGTATGAGTAATCTTTAAAGTCGATTACTTTTGCAATTTCCTTAAAGACTGAATTTACAAATTCATTTCAATTGTTTGAACTAGTTAAAGCAGTATTTGCAGCAGTTATAATTTTTGCTAATGTACCGTTTTGGTTAATAACATTAGTAATTGTAGTAATTAAATCTTTTGCAAAAGCAGGAGTAATTGTAATATTTGGACTAACTTTTTGAGCTAAAACTGTATTTAAAACTTTAGCTCAAGTATTTTGTAAGTTCGGAGATTTTAAGATCGTGTTAATTACATTACTTAAACCTTGCGAATTATTGAAAATTTGTGATTGTTTAAGTGCTGCAAAGCTTAATGAGGCTAAATCTGAACTGTTGTTTAATCAGTTTTGGTTAGTAATTAAATTCTCAATGGTTGTGTGAATTATGTTGTTAAAGTCTTTGTTATTAATTAACTCGACAAATAATTCCGCTAGTTCATTAGCATCGGTATATTTATTAAGTGTCGCATTTGAGCTAGCATTTTGAATCAACTCTTTTGCTTTATTAACCATTGATTCAGTACTAATAAATTTGTCATAAAGTTTATTTAGAATTTTTGCTAATAAATCTTTATTGGTGCTAAATGGAGATTGATTAAGAATTTCCTTGATAAATCCAATTGGATTTTCCATTGTTTTGAAGTAATTGATAATTTCACTTGATACACCTGCAAAATTACCTAAAAAGTCATCGCTAGCTTGTGCGGTTTTTAGTTTGTTAAAGATGATATCAAGTAATTCATCATAAACATTTTGAGTGTTTAAAAGATTTTGTAAGTTTTGAGCTAATGATGTAGTGAAGGAATTTAACTGTGCATCTTGTGCATCAATTCCTAAATTGTTACTAATTCAATTACGTACAAAATCACCGAAAATTCTCTGAACGCTAGAATCTGCAAGCAATGAGTTAATTACACGTTTGATTTGTACTTTGCTTGTATCAAAATTAATATTTGCAACTAAAATTTTGATTAAATCTGAGTAGCTGCTTGCATTATTAAGATTTTGTAAGTTGTTTTTAGCTGAATCTAATGCACTAAAAATCACATTTTTAAAGTCACTATTGGTCAATACTTTTTGAATTAAGTTTTTTAATTCAACATCAGTAATTGAACTATTGATTTGAGATTTGAGTGAACTTGGAATAATACCTAATAATTTATCTAATAATTCTTCATTAGTTGCTAAACGGTTGTAAATGTTCTTAATAATTTGGAAAGTATTATCTTTTTGTTGGTTAAGTAATGGAGTATTAACTATTTGCTTGATTAAATTAATAATTGTTGCTTCATTATTAAATTCATTTTTAAATAAATCAATAACTTTATTAATATAGTTATTTGTTTCAAAGTTTTGTGACTCGTCTGAATTAATTAATGGAGTAATAATTTTGTTTGATAAGTTGATGAAACTTTCGATTTGAACAAGTGATTTGATCGCTTGTTTGATTCATTCACTTTTGTTTGTTACTTTTTCAAAAACTCAACTTCACTCGTCCTTAGCTGTGTATGAATCAGCAAATTTAGCAATTAAGCTTTGAATTTGTTCGTCATTCAAGATTTGTTTTACGATTGAAACTAATAAATCTTGATTTTGACTTCAGAAGTTTCTTTGTTTTAGAATAAATCGAACTAATTCGTTGTATGAGTTGAATTGACTAATTGCCTCGACATTATCAAATAGGAACTCAATCGCATTTTTAAATAAGGTTTTAAGATCGTCATTTGCTAAGTATTTATCAACTAAAGATTTAAAGGTTTCATTAATTGAAGTATCTTGTGAATTTATTTTTGTAGCTAAGTCAATTTCTTTAATTTTTGCACGAACTTCTTCACTTGTAACTAGAAAATCAACCAATGCGACAACTTTTGATTTGAGTAGTTCTTTGTTATTTTGGACTAATTCACTACTAATAATTAATTTGAATCATGAGTAATCACTTAAGTTAAATAATGAACTAAAGTGTGCAATCACTTTATTTGTAAAATCACTAACTGAAGTACTTTGAGCAAGTAATTCACCAATTTTAGTGCTTAACTGTGAGAATCCGCCAAGTTTTTCAGCAACTTGTTTAATTAATTTAATTAAATCGCTAGTGATTGTTTTAGCTTCGTCTTGAGTTAATGATAAATTGAATTTTTGCAATTGCTTATTAATTAAATTCGACAGTGTGATAGTTAAATTGCTTAATTGATCAGGTAAAATAGTGTCTAAAATTTCACTAATAAATGGAGCAATTTGTTCGTTTGTTGAATTAGTAAATAATAATTGATCAAGTAATTTGTTTGTGTCGCTTTGATTTAAAATCTCAGGAGTGTTAATTACATTAGCAATTAATTTTTTAATAATTGAATGAGTTTGTGGAATTGATAAAACTGAATTAATTAAAACTGAAACTTCAGTTTGATCGACTAAAGAATTTGATTTGTCAGATAAGATTTTGGCAATTTTTTGTGCAATTGGTTGTCAATTAATTGATTTTGAAATTTGTTCGTAAAGATTTTCGACTAATTCAGCAACTAAAGAACGGTGTGATGAAATGCTTGGTAAGTCAAGAATGCTTTTGACAAATTGATATGGATTTGCTGAAACTTTATCGATTAAGTCTTTAAAAATAGATGAAATGAGTGAATCAAATACTTCTAAAGGATTTGTGCTGGTTTGAATTTCTTTTAGTTTTGCAAATAAGTTCGGAATAATTGTATCTGCTAAACTTAAAATTTGTGAAATTTGCGGTAAATCGTTAACTAATTTAGTCGTAAAGTTGTCGATTTGACTTGCATTAGTAGTTACATATTTTGCAATTTGTTTACTTAAGATCTCTTTTAAGATTGTCTTAGTCACGTCATTAGTGATTAACTCGTTAAATAAATTCTTAAAGTTTTGTTGAAGTGAATCAAAATCGAAGTTTTGTAGCATTAATTTGATTAAATCACCATAACTATTTGCATTTGATAAGCTTTGCACATTATTAAAAATGTTTCCGACAAGTGATTTAAAAATAGCATCAAAATCTTGGTTGTTAACTAAGAATTTAATTAATTTAACCAAGTTCTGTTGTGAGTTGAAAATTGGTTCAACTAAACTTGGAAATAAAAGGTTAAGATTTTCAACGAATTTTTCAATTGTACCGTCGTGATTTTTGAAGCGATTGTAAACGTTGAATAAAATTTGTTTTAAATCATTTGCTAAAGTTGTAAACTCAGGCGTTGCCGCAACTTTTTTAACTAATGCAATAATTTGTTGTTCGGTTTGAGTCGGATTATCAAAACTAATAATTTGTCTAAATAGTCCACTTCAGTCGAATTTACTAAATTTAAAACCGTTATTTGCAAAGTTGGTAATTAAAACATTGCTTAAGTTTTCTTTGAATTGTAATTCAGTTTCAAGATTATTAATAATTGAAATTAAGTTTGAAACTAATGTTTCAAGATCTGAAACACCTTCGAAAATTCAGTCGTTGGCATTATTTTGATTTTTAATTAAATTGGTAATTGATTTAGTTAATAAATCTTTAGTTGCTTTATTTTCAATGATTTGAGTAATTAATAATTTAGTTGAAGTTTTGAATTGTTGTGCAAACGGACTTTGATTATCAACAAAGATTGCTTTAACTAATTCGTTGAATGAATCAAGTTGACTATATGCTGCTTTGTTATTGTGAATTTGGTCAAGTAAGCTCAAGAATAATTCTTTAACTTGTGCTTGAGTGATTAAATTCTGCAAGAATGTTTCGAGTGTTTTAGTATCGATAAATTCAGGAAGGATTTGGAATTTTTGAATGAATGCAACTAATTCAACAATTTTGGCAGGACTTGAGTAGTGATTAAAAATGTTAGTTACCAATTGACGAATGTCAGTGTATTTAGCTTCCACTTGTGGATTGTTGATGATGTCTTTGAAGATTCGTCAAGCTGATTTTTCCAATAATTTGAAAATTTGCGAACCAAAGTTTGAGCCCTGTTCAGAATTTTGAGCAGCTAGAGCATCAATAATTTCAGCAATTAAATTATTGATTGTTGCAGAATCTAAAACATTGTCACGTACAACATTGTAGAAAAGATTTACCAATGCATTGGTGTCACTAATATTTGTATCAAGGTGATTACGTACGATTCAGTTATTTAATAGTCCAACCAAAATTCGACTAAATTGTGAATTGTGAGCTAATTGATTAATTACGCTTGGCAATTGGTTTTTAAGTAGGTTTTTAAATTGCTCGTTTTGTAAAATTGAACCAATTGCTGCACTTCAGTTAGGTAATTTTTTAAATCATTCTTTATTTGTAATTAATTGTTGCAATAAAGCTTTGAAAATTGAATCAACTTCTTCACTACGAATTAATTCGTAAACTAAATTTTGTAATTCACCTAAAGAGATGTATTGAGTTAGTGCAGGTGGTATTTTGTTAACTAAAGCATTAATAATAGTTCTGAAAATTTTTTTATTTTTTAGGTAATCGTATGAAGCTGAAATTAAATCTGAGATAGCTTCAGAATTTTCATTGTAAATACGTGAATTGAATAATTTATCAAATAAGATTCCAACTGAAAATTCATTACTTTGGATTAAATTACTTAAAACTGGAGTAAATAAAGCAGTTAGATTATTGAAAAAGTCATTCGATGAAATTGAATTTTGTACATTTGTGTATAACTGGTCAATTAATTGATCTACAATTGCATAGTCATTAATGAAGCTGTCGAGTTGAACACTAAGGTCATTGATTAATTTTGCGTATTTTTCAATACCACTATTAAGTCCAATTAATTCAAAGTAACGTTTGATGATATTTTTTAGAATGCCACGTTCTTGTACGTAATTTAAAATTGAGTTCAAGAAGTTTTTCAATTTTTGCTTGTCAGTGTTTTGTACTATTGATTTTAATAACACAAAGGCAAGGTCTTTGCTATTTTGCACGTTAGCAAAATTATTGATATTGTCAACTAAAACGTCAATTAAAGAACTTGCAATTGACTTAAATTCTGGATGAGTTAGAACGAATGTCACTAAATCTTTAACATTTTCACGTTCAACGAATTTATAACTTGAATCAGATGGTTGTGGTAAGAAGCTATCAACAAGTTTATCAATAATATTGTCTGGATTTGACAATAAGTTTTTTAGTAATTGTTTGATTGTTGCAGCATTTTTGGTCACCAATCGACTTTCAATTAAACCATTAATCAATTTATTGATTGTATTATCTTTAAATAAGTCTTGAGATGTAGCTGAAACTGCTGATTTAAGTGAATTTTTCACAATTAATGAAATATCATCAGTTTCTAAAATGTTAGCTTGAATATTAACGATTAAGCTAGTTACAAAGTTTTTAAGTAGTCCATTTGCAGTAGGGTTATTTTTAATAAATGATGTTAAATCTTGTACTAAATTGTGTAATTTAGCCGATTCAATGTTGGTATCAAGATGTTTTGACTTCAAGAATTTCATCAACATATCGGTAATATTGGTGCGAACAACTTCATTTTCAAGTAGTTTTTCAACAATTTTTGAGGCACTGTTTTTGATTGCATTGAAAACGTTGTTTTTTCTTAAGATTAAGAATACTAATTCACGGTATGATTTAACCTCTTGAATTTCATCAGCTGCATCAATAAAGTCATTAACAAAAGCAATTAAAATATTCGCTACATCATTTTGAGTAATTGTTTCGCTTAAAATTGAACGAATATAATCTTCAGTAATTCCGTATTTCTCAGTGTGTGGAGCGACTAAACTTGGTACTTTATCAATAAGGAGTGAGTAGATTTTTTCTGATAATTTACCATTTGCTAAAACATTAGCCAAGTTCTTGATTTCATTTTTATTTTCTTGAATAAAATCGCTTTTTGCTAGACTTTTAATTAATTTTAAAATTCTTTCTGGTTTTGTAAATGAGTTTACAAAAACATCAATCACGGTTTTTGGTTGGTCAATCCGCGTAGTTTTTTCTAGTTCGGTTAGTGTTTTTTGAACATCATTTAATGAGTCTAAAATGAAGTTTGAATTTACGATTCAATCAAAAAATTGGTTAACTCTTTTACCGCCATTTTCAGTAATAAAGTTAATGATTAATCCATCGGGATCGTATTCTTTAAGAGTTGGTGAGTCTTGAATTAATTTAAGTGCAGAAGTTGCTGCTTTAGAGAATTTGACAATCTCGTTGTTAATTTTTGAACCGAAGTTATTCGGATCTCTAAGTGGATCAATTTGTTTATCAAAATCGTATTTTTTATTAATGTAATCAAAACTGGTACGACCAATTACTTTTGCAATATATTCTTTGTAGTTTGGTACTTCAATTTGGTAATTAAGTGCATCAAAATCTTTCATTAAGTAATCTTGTGAAAAATCAAATTCACCTAATGATTTATAGTCTTGGTTTCTTAGTGAGGGATTAGTTAATTTTAAGAAAATGTCCATCGCCATTTTCTTGTATCCGTTACTGTTGGGATGAATATCAAATCAAATTGTACCCAGACGGTCAGTGTTGTTACTTCAAAAAGAATTATTAAAAACATCAACATAATTAACATTATTTCTTTTTGCATTAACTTTTGAAACGTTGTTAAGTTGTTTGATTAAGTAGTCAGTAATACTAAAATCTTTCATTCCAATTAAGTTTGAAAATGCTGTGTCAAAAACATTTTTCATTTTTAAAACTGGCATTGGATATGAAACTAAGTTAATGTTTGCATTAGGAGCAAGTTGACGTAAATTAGCAACTAAATTAGCTCATCTTTTCGAAGTTTCTAAAATGGTATGATCTAAAATAGTTTTGATACTTAAAAATGTCCCGCCTATTTCCGGATCGCTTGAAATCATTTTTTTGAGTGAACCCAGTAGTCCCGAATCACGTACCGCGTTAAGTAAGTTATGCAACAAGTCATTAGCCCCTAAGGTGACAGTTACAAGGTTAGCATTTTTTAAGTCTTCGATAATTTCTTTAGCTTTTTCACGTCAATTGGTACCAAATTTTTTGATTAATTCTGACTCTGGGACGATTTTGTCAATGTTCTTATCGTAGTTTAAAAGTTCAAATCATTGTTGAACTTCGCTACCTGTTTTTGCGTGGTTTCTGAAAAATTCAACACGATTATTTTCGCCGTTGAGTAATCTAGCCAAGTAAGCTGGAAAACTAGCTCCGGTAATTTCACCATTAACTAATTCACCTTCAAAGTCCCGTGGTAGTGTACCATCAAAACCGGCAGAAATAGAGTCCCCAATAGCCACGTATCGAATTTTATCGTCCGCAGTAATGAAGTGTTCTGACTTTTGTTTTTCGACTGGAAGTGCAGAAGTTGGGGTTAGTTTAGCAACAGATTCAACATAATTTTCGTCGTTTTTGTTGTCGTTATTGATAACATTTGAATTATCCGGATCAGAATATCTAACCACTTCACCAAAGTTATCATCACTTTTGTCATCGTATTTGACGTTAGCATCTTCTGAACTAGGGATTTTTTTAGCTCCGAATGGACTAGTACATGAAGCTGCCAATAACGAAAAAGCTGATACGAATATGACACCAGCTAAATTTCTTTTTATCTTGTTTTTTCTACTACTCATAATAACTCCTTTTAAGCTTTTTTAGAGCTTATCATTGTTATATAACAATGATAACAAAAAAGCTCACATACGCTTAGGAGACTTTCAAGAAATAAAAATTGACCAAAATCACTGTTTTACAACAGTTTTGGTCAATTTGTATTTTTTCTTATTAAGAGATATTTTTATATGGTACTGCTAAATTCATGAAATTTAGATTAATTTCAGGAAATTTAGATCTAAGTTGTTCATAGACATCTCAAACAAAAACTTGTTCATCTAAATGTGGTACTTCTAGCACTTTTGCACCAATTTGATCGTAATTAATTCAGTCACTTCATTTGATATCGCTGGTAATAATTAAGTCGTAATTTAGTCTTGAAAAATTGTTAACTTCAGTAATGTAACCACTACCACTTAAGATACCAATTCTGCTTAAATTCATTTCTAAATCACTCACGTTTGTACGAAAATCACTCAGTAATAAATCGGTTTTTAATTTTTGAATTAAATCGTTAAATTTAATATTATATGATACCGAAACAGGATATCCAAAATCCTTGTAGGTCACGTTGTTTTGCATTCCTAGATAACGTGCAATTTGATAACTAGTACCATAAGCATCATTATCATAATTTGTGTGAAAACCAATTACATTGATTCTTTTTTCTTTAATAATTTGAATCATTTCTTTTTTATAAGGAGCTTTTAACAGTTCTAATTCACGTGTTTTTTCGAATAAAAAAGGATGATGTGTGATGATTAAATTACAGTTTAATTCGATTGCTTTTTTTAAAACTTCTTTAGTTAAATCAATTGCAATCATAACACCAGTTAATTTTTCTGAAAGACGAAATTTGATTGCTCAGCCGGTCGGATCTCAAATTTCAGCATTTGAAAGTGGATATTTATTAAGTAAATAATCAGTAATTTTTTTAATTTGCATTATTAATTTTTAAGAAAGTCCCTCAATAATTTACCATCTTTGGTGTTTTTAATTTTTCTTAATATTTTGTTTTCGATTTGACGAATTCTTTCTTTTGAAACACCACCACGTTCTTTAGCTAATTCTTCGAAACTGTGTACACGGTATTTTTCACCATCTTCATTAACTCCGACACCGTAACGCTTACGAATTAATTCTTTTTCTTCTGGTTCTAAGTGATTTTCGATTAATTCGTCTAAAAATTCAGAAAGTTGTTCCTGTGAAGCGTAATCAACAGGGTTTGGTACACTTTCATCCTTAACAAAGTCACTAAATGATGAATCATTTTCTTTACCAATTTGTTTATCTAGTGAGATAGGATCGATGTTAATTTTTCTAATGTATCTAACTTTTTCAGCGTTATAATCTTTTCCAAATTTTTTAGCAATTTCTTCATCGCTTGGTTCTCTACCAAGTTCTTGTTGTAATTCACGTTCATATCTTGTGATTTTATTAATAGTTTCAACCATGTGGACAGGAACACGAATTGTTCTAGCTTGGTCTGCTACTGCACGAGTAATTGCTTGTCTAATTCATCAAGTTGCATAAGTTGAAAACTTAAATCCTTTATCAACGTTATATTTTTGGACAGCTTTTAAAATACCTGCATTACCTTCAGAAATTAAGTCGATAAATGATAGTCCACGATTTTTGTATTTTTTAGCATTATTAATAACTAAACGCAAGTTACGTTTGATTAATTTATCACGTGCTCTTTTTCCTCTGAAACCACCTTTGTTCATCATTTTAGCAAGTTCGTTTTCTTCTTCGGGTTTTAATAATTCACCATATTTACCGATTCAACGCATGTATCATTTAACAATATCATTAGTTTCGGTAAGTTTGTTATTAAGATTTTTAAGTTTTTGGTGGTTGTTTTCTTCTAAGTCAATATCTTCATCAATTAGAGCGTTTAAGTCTAAGTTTTCTAAATTAGTTTCTTCATCTAAGTCTTCAAGATCGTCTAAAGATTCATCTTCGCTATCATCTTCATCGTCTTCTTCATCTTCATCATCGTCCTTATCATTTTCTTCATCAGACTCTTCTTCATCTTCATCATCGAAAAAGTCTTCATCTTCGTTAAAATCATCTTCTAAATCTTCTAAGTCATCAAAAACGTCAGAATCTAAGTCTTCATCAGAAAAATCCTTAAAGTTTTCTTCATCTTCTTCATCATCAGCTGAGATTTCTTTTTTAATTTTGTTTTTTTCTTTTTCAGAAACACCTTCAAAATCGTCAAAAGAAACATCATTTTCATCACCATCATCTACATGATCTTCAACAATTCCAATTTCCATTAATTCTTGCAATAATTCATCAGCGACATCTTCATCTTCGATAAATAGATTTTTAGATTCTAAAAAGTTATAGACTTCTTCTTGTGATAAATGTTCTTTTTTTAATGATTTTCTATATCTATCAATCGCGTTTATTATATTTTCGTGTTTACTCATTTCGCTCCTTTTTTAGTTTTGTTTTTAATAATAAGTTTTTTATATATGTTTTTTGTTTGTCTTTTAAATCGTTTTCGTCTTTTATAAGGTGAGTTTTATGTAAAATCATTAACTTTAAGAAATTATAATCAAATAGTCATAAATCACTATCATATTCAGTTGAGAAAACAAAGTCGTTTGATAATTGTTCTTGATCGTTGTATTTGTTGAGATTTTCGGCAATTCAAGTAGTCGCAGAATTTTCTAATTCAGAACTAAATTGATTTAAAAAGTCATTTGCAGTTCTTAGGATTGTATAGTATTTCGTGCTTGATCACTCCGTCTCAGATCAAACAAGTTTTTTTAATTCGTCAATTGAAACGGTTGTATCATTAGCATAGACATAAATTTCATTTAAGATTCATTTTAAAAACTGAGGTTCGAATTTTTTAAATTCTTCAAAAGAATGAACTAAATCAAAATTCTGATTTTTTTCAACTATTTTTTTAAGTTCAAAAAAGAATTGGTAAGTTTTAAAATAACGGAGCGAATTCAAAATAACATAAAAATCGAATTCCGCGTTTCTTTCACTAACAAAATACTTGAAAAAATCTTTGTTATGAAATAAATTCATCAAAATCAAAATTGAACAGTCCCTACCTCACAAGAGATCAGTACCTTTAATGACCACTTTTTTGGTGGTATGAGAACTATAATGTGAGGGACTATTTGGGATTATTTGTTCATTTATGATTTTATTATATTGGTTGTCCACATCTTCGGAATATGAATAATCATAGTCATTTGAGTCAGAATAATATCCGTAAGTTTCCCCAGGGACAACTGACTTGATTTTCAGATGGAAACCGTAATTATTAAAGAATTTATTTGAATAAAATTCTTGAATTTGTTGATTTTCGTTCTCTAAAAACGGTGCAAATTCAGCATTGAATTCTTTAAAATCTTCAAAACTTGAGTTATTTGATAGATTGTAGAATTTGACTAATCATGCATAAATATAGTCAATTGCACCAACTTTTTTATTTTCAATAAGGTTAATTAATTGGTCTTTTCCGTATTTATTAAGTATTTCATCCGGATCTTTTGAAAAGGTATTGTGAATAACATAGGTTTTTATTTTATTTTTAAGTAGAGCTAAAATTGATTTTTTAGTAGCTTGTAAACCAGCACTATCATTGTCTAAAAATAAAATCGCTTCGTTACCTTTTATGAGGTTGATTTGATCTTGTGTCAAAGCTGTCCCCATTAGGGCCACGACGTTATGATAACCAATTGAATCAATTGCGATAACGTCCATAAATCCTTCGGTTAGATACACCTTTTTTTGTGCTTTGATTTCGTCTTTAGCGTTATGAAAGTTGTATAAAATTTTGGATTTATTAAAAATTTGACTTTCGATTGAATTGATATATTTTGGTTTTTCGTCTTTTTCAAGTGTCCGAGCACTAAATCCGACTATTTGACCATATTCATTACAAATTCCGAAACTTAAACGATTACGAAAAATAGGATATAGGTCAGAGTTTAATAAACCAGCTTGATGAAGTTTGAATTTTTCGTATTTTAATTCTTCACCAAATTTTAAAATTGCATCATTAGTAATAAATCCAATGTTGAATTTTTCACGTACTTGATTTGACAAACGACGAAAGTTACAGTAATCTAGTGCTTTTTGGTTAGTTAATAAAGAAGCTTTAAAATAAGCATTAAAATCGGACAAAATTTGAATGCTCTCTTGTTGTGATTCACTCAGTTTTGGTTCCTTATTAAAACGATTAAAGTCAAGGTGGATACCTTGACGTTGAGCTAGATTTTGAATAGCTTCTAAATAGTTGTAACCTTTTTTAAGCATCAAGTAACGAACAACATTACCAGCTTTATTACAACTAAAACACTTAAAAATTCTCTTTTCTGGCGAAACGCTCATACTTGGATTTGAGTCAGAGTGAAACGGACACAAACCAATGTAATCTTTACCTTTTTTTGTAAGAGAAACCTCTTCACCAATTACATCGACAATATCAGTACTATCAATAATTTGAGAAAAATCCATTTGTTGAGTGCTCATTTATTACCTTCAATTATTTTAAATCTAAATTAATTTGTGTAATTCATCAATTGAAATTCTAATTTGTTCCATTGTGTCCCGGTTTCGAACTGTTACACAATTATCATCAAGTGAATCGTAGTCAATTGTTAAACAATAATAGGTACCAATTGCATCTTGACGTCTGTATCTTTTACCAATTGAACCAGCTTCATCGTAGGTAAAACTTTGGTTCAATTTTTTTAATTGATTAATTACTTCACTTGCTTTATCATTGAGTTTTTTGACCAATGGTAAAACAGCAAATTTATATGGAGCAATATCTTTTGCTAATTTTAAAACAATACGCTCATCATTTTCTAATTGTTCTTCATTGTATGCATCAGCTAAAACGGCAAGCATCATTCTATCTAATCCCATGCTTGGTTCAATAACTCATGGGATAATTTTTTTATTGTCACTTGGATCTAAATATTCTAAAGATTCCCCAGTGGCCTGCATGTGTGATTTTAAATCAAAATCACTTCTGTTGGCAACACCAAGCAATTCCCCTCATCCGAATGGAAAGTTAAATTCGATGTCACTTGTCCCTTTTGAGTAGTGAGCTAATTCTTCGTCGTCATGTTTACGAATTCTTAAACTTTTTTCTTTAATACCTAATTCTAAGGCGAATTTGTAACATTTGTCAATGTAGTAGTTAAAAATTGAATCAGCTTGTTCAGGCTGAGTAAACACTTCTAATTCCATTTGTTCAAATTCGCGAGTTCTAAAAATAAAGTTCCCCGGTGTGACTTCGTTACGAAAACTTTTTCCAACTTGACCAATCCCAAGAGGTAGTTTTGCACGCATAGTGCGTTGAACGTTTTTAAAGTTAACAAAGATACCTTGTGCAGTTTCAGGACGTAAGTAAACAGTCGCTTTAGTATCTTCAGTTACACCTTGCTTAGTTTCAAACATTAAGTTAAATTTACGAATTTCTGATCATTGAGCTTTTGAGTTTTCGTATTCTAAAAGATTTTCATTTAAAAAATCTCTCATTTGTTCAAAAGTCATTTTTTCAGGAATTAAGTTTGGATCAATTTCTTGAATTAATTTATCAGCACGGTATCTTTTACCGTTAACTTTGTTTTCAATAAGTGGATCGCTAAAATTTGCAACGTGTCCACTAGTTACTCACACTTGTGGATTCATTAAAATTTTCGAGTCAATTAAATAATTATTCGCTTCGTTAAAAATAAAGTTTTCTTTTCATTTTTTTTCGATGTTGTCTTTCAAAAGAGCACCAAGAGGACCATAGTCTCAAGTGTTAGCTAGTCCTCCGTAAATTTCACTACCTTGAAAAACAAAACCGCTATTTTTGAGATGATTTACTAATTTTTGCATATATTTTATTTCCTTAAATATACCATTTATTTTATATTATGTTATTAAAAAGATAAACAAATTTTCACATTTATTTCATGTTCAAAATGAAAATAAAAACCACTTTTGTGGTTTTGTGTTTTATTTACTTAAATGGATACCTACGTAAATTAATAGACCAATAAGAACTAATGCTGAAATTAACAATAAAGGAGATAAAATTCATCATAAGATTGAAGATACTTTTGAACTTTCTCTTATAACTTCTTTTTCAACAATTACTTCTTTACCTGATTCTAAGATAACTACTTTTTGTTTTCTTAATTTAGCACTTTTATCAACTGAATATTTGTATTTGTCTTTTTCTACGAAACCAACATGTTGTTGATTTAAGTGGACGAATGATGTACCTTCAGCAACTGAAACATTGTCTTTTGTGAAGTTGTCACGGAAGTATGCTTTAGTTGTTGGTGTGTTTTTAGCATTTTCATCTAATTCTAATTTTTCGATTAATGCTAATGATCTAGCTTTTAAGTTTGACAATAATGTTTCGATTGTACGTTTTTGAGTTTCGTGATTTTTTGATAATGATTTTTGTAGTTTTGAGTAGTGAATATTTACTGTGTTAATGTTAGCTTTAATTTCTGCTAAGTCTTCGTTGTTTGTTTTTGAGTTTGTTAAGTTGTCTGAAATTTCTTGAATTTTTTCTGAGTATAAAGCTAAGGCATCAATTTGATCACTTAATTCATAGTTAGCAACGTTGTGGTAATCAACTTTAACTTCATTGTCGCCTTCTTTTTCAACGTAAACAATTTTTTCAACAATTTTTTCAACTTCAACAACTTCAGGTTCTTTTTCGACAACTTCAACAGGTTGTTGATTTTCTTTCATTACTTCAGCTTGTAATTCAGCTAATCTTTTTAGCAATTCGCTTTTATCTGATGATGTATCGTTTAATTTGTCATTTAATTCTTGAATTTCTTTTGAGTAGTCTTTTGAAGATTTAGAAAGTAATAATAAGATTTCTGAAATTCTAGCTTTTAATTCAGCAATTTCGATATCTTTTTTACTTTTTCTAACAGGTCTTTTAATATCTTCAACAGGGAAGTATTTTTCAGGATCTTTTAATAATTTGAAATCTTGAATTCTTGCTACTCTTCTTTTTTCTTCATTTTCATCACGTTTTCATGTTGAAGGATTAATGTGGAATTCTCTACATGTATCTTCAAATGAAATAGCACCATCGAAATTATCTACTACAACTTCGTGTTCAAATTCACCGTTTTCTTCTCTACCTGAAATAACTTGTCCAGCTCAAATTTGCTTGTCATTTTGGAATCAGTACACACATTCTAGGTGTAAAGATAAATATCAGTCTGTAGCTTCTTGTCTAGTTTTGAATAAAGCTAAAGCTGACTTAACTTTTGGATGCTTAAGTGCTCATGGATATTCTTTGTTTTCATTTGGTCTATATAAACATTGTAAACGTTTCATAACGCTCCTTATATCAGTTATCTATTAATACAATTTTATTATATAGTATTTTTGTATTTTTAGCATTATTTTATAGTATTAAAAGTCATTTTTAACCTTAGTATTTTTTTAGGAAATGTTTTTTTGACCAAAACAACTATAAAATAGGACTTTTTATAAAAAATAATATGAAAATTAAATATTCATTTTTTCCAGTTTTTTGCTTATAAGAAACGTTTTAAATAGTAATTTTGTTGAAATCAAATTTATATTTAGAATCATATCTGATTAATTATTACATTTAAAAAAGATAAAAAAACGCAAATTGATTGCGTTTAAATATCTTTTTGCTCCTGTACGATTGCACTTAATTGTAAATCTTTTGGACATAAAATTAATTTTCGATCGTTACTAAAGTTAACGTATGAAAGTCCTGGATAAGTACGAATGTATTGTTTTTTGTTAAGTGTTTCAATAGTAATTAAAGGTAAATTTTGAACTTGTCTATCTTCTTTAACGTCTTCAAAATTAACATATGGATAAATTTCACAAGATGCTTTAATTATAATTTCATTTGCAAAAATTTCTTTTTCTTGATCGTTAAAGAATTCAGTGATGAATTTATATGTTTTTTCAATAAAAACTGACTTTTCTTCATCATTCATTTGATTATAATCGTCAGATTTTTCAAAGATTTTTTTAATGATTTCGGTGCAAGTTTCGAGTGATTCAAGTCCATTACGTTGTTCACGAATCATAATTCTTAAGAATTCGTTAATCGCGATTAATTCAGTCACAACTCCAAAAACGTATGAATATTGTGTGTCACAAATATTGCATTTTGCTTCGACTAATTTAGCAGCCATAGATTTGTCTCCTTATTTTTGAATTATATAAAAAAAGTGTAGTAAACTACACTATTTCTTCTTTTCTTTTGGTGCGTTTGGAATAATTTCTTTGGTTTCTAAATTGATTCCGGCAGCAAACTTACATTTTGGAAAATTAAGACAACCGACAAATTTTTGTCCTTTTTTATTATTTCTAATTACCAAAACACCTTTGTCAAAAGGACATGGTTCTTCTAATTGCTCTAAAGCATATGCAGTTTTTTCCATAGTGTCTTTTGCTTTATCAAAAACGTTGTTAAAATCATCCCAAAAACTCTGCATTACAGTGTTTTTCTCAATTTGATTTTCAGCAATTAAATCTAATTCTTCTTCGACTTTTGCAGTATATGATTCATTAATAATATCACTAAATGAACTGGTTAATTTATCTAATACATCAATTCCGAATTGAGTTGGTTTTAAGGTTGAATTTTCATTAACAACATATAAACGATCTTTGATATTTTTTACTGTAGTAGCAAAGGTCGAAGGACGACCGACTTTAATATTATCTAAAGCTTCAATCAGTGCACCCTCGCTATAACGTGGAGCTGGTTTAGTTTCATGGTCACTAAAGATAAATTCTTCAACTGGTACCACTTGATTTAATTCATAATTTGGATCAGGTAAATCTGGCTCGTATCCAGTTACAACATAGTATCCATCAAATTTAACACTCGAGAATGAATTTCTAAATGTGTATTCACCATTTAAGTATGTGTACTGTTTAGAAATACGAATTGGTTGAGTAATTAATGACATCAAAGTATTTTCGTAGATTAATTTATAAACCGTATATTCATTATTTGACATTTGAGGATAGGTTTTACGTGCTAATTCTGGGGTTAATGTTACATCGGTAGGTCTAATAGCCTCGTGAGCATCTTGGTCCCCAGAGAATCCTTTAACATTGTCCGCAACATAAGCGTCCCCTCATTTGTTTTTAATGTACCCCTGTGCTTGGTCCACAAAGGTTTGACTTAAACGAGTTGAGTCGGTTCTTGGATATGAAATCAATCCACCTTCACCGTATCCCTCGTAAAGTTTTTGAGCAGCTGATTGAGTCGAAGTTGAACTCAAGGGACTACGACGATAAAGCACAGCTTGCTTAAATGGAGTCATTGCTTGGACTTTACGTTCAGTCACTTTAATATCACTAACTAATAAATCCTTTGATGCTTGTTCAAAGTATTTTTTGATTTCATTGATTTGATCAGGAAAGATTCATTCCTTACGATCGCTTGGATTTTGAGCATTAAAATAATCAGCAAAAATTAAATCGTTAATTTTAGCTGTTAGTTTGAAGTATTTTTCGGGAATAAAAGCTAAAATTTCACGTTCACGATCCACTACCAACTTCAGTGCGATTGATTGTACACGTCCCGCACTTGGGGTAGTTGGGGCATTTGAAATTTTAGTTTTAATTAATTGACTTAATCTAAAACCGATAATACGATCAAGCATACGACGTGCTTTTTGAGCATTTACTAAATTTTCATCCAATGTAGTTGGATGCTCAAAAGCCTTTAAAATAGCATCTTTAGTAATTTCGTTGTATTTTACACGTGAATATTTATCATTTAATTTTAAATAATCGACTAAATGTTCCCCAATAGCTTCCCCCTCGCGGTCGGGATCAGTTGCAATGTAAACTCACTCTGCATCTTTAGATAAAGATTTAAGCTTCTTTACAATTTCACGGCGATCGGGTTCGATTGAATATGATGGTTCTCAATTTTCGATGTCAATCCCAAGACCAAACAAACCGCTAGTTTTTAATTTTGCGATATGTCCAATGCTTGCTTCAACATCGTAATCTGCACCTAAATATTTTTGAATTGTCTCCACTTTATTAGGTGACTCAACTATAACTAATTTTCGCATATAGTAAAATTTACCATATTTTTTATTAATTTGAAAAGTTTTAGCTTTTATTATATGCAAGGAGTTTTTAAATAAAAATACTAAGAACAAGTTTGTCAAGTTAAAAAACATTCAGAATTAGAATTTGTATTTTGATCTAAATTTAGAAATTTTAGTTAACATTTGAGTCTAAATCCTATATTCATATATATGAGAAAAAAAAGAATGTGGAAAAAACTGAAACTTTATTTCATAAATGTGAAAAAAATTTCAAAAACTAGTTAATCCAGTTTTTTAAATTAAAATTATTATGATTAAACTAAATAAATAACATGTAAAGAAAGGAAAGTTATTATGAGAATTTTAGTAGTTGGAGCCAACCACGCTGGGACATCTTTTTTAAGAACTTTAAAAACAGTTAATCCTAATGCTGAAGTTGTAGCTTACGATCGTAATACAAATACATCATTTTTAGGATGTGGAATTGCGATTTGAGTAGGTGGATTATTTAAAGATCCAAGTTGTTTATTCTACTCATCTCCAGAAATTTTAAGAGAAAAATATGGTGTTGATTTAAAAATCAATCACGAAATTTTAAATATTGATCGTGCTAAAAAAGAAGTTTTAGTTAAAGATCTTGAATCTGGTAAAGAATTTGTAGACACATATGACAAATTAGTTTTTGCTGGTGGAACATGACCAATTGAACCTAATATTAAAGGTAAAGAATACAAAAATATTATGCTTTCAAAATTATTCCAACACGCAGAAGCGATTGTTGAAAAAGCAAATGATCCAAAAGTTAAAAACATCGTTGTTGTTGGTGCTGGATACATTGGTGTTGAATTAGTTGAAGCATTCCATCAAAAAGGTAAAAAAGTTACTTTAGTGGATTTACAAGACCGTGTGGTACCAAATTACTTTGACGTTGAGTTTACCTCTGAGATGGAAGAAAGAATGAAACGTGATGGTGTACAACTTCAATTGAATGAAAAAGTTGTTGAATTCAAATCTAAAGATGGTGAACACGTTTCTTCTGTTGTGACCGACAAAGGGGAATATAAAGCTGATTTAGTAATTATGTGTATCGGATTTAAACCTAACACAAATGCATTGCCAGATGTTGAAAAAACTCCAAATGGTGCAATTAAAGTTGATGAATTCCAACGTTCAATTAGCGACCAAAACATCTATGCAATAGGTGATTCATGTGCAATGAAAAACTGTGTTAAAAATGATTATGAACACACTGCATTAGCAACAAACGCAGTTAAGTCAGGTCTTGTTGCCGCTTTACATTTAGCTGGTGCGAATGTACCATTCCCTGGTGTAGCTGGGACAAATGCAATTAATGTTTTTGATTGTCACTATGCTTCAACAGGATTCACAAAAGCTGTTGCGGTTAAAAATGGTTTTGATGCGGACAATATTGGGGAAGAATATTGAATCGACAATGACCGTTGTGAATTTATGCAAGATGCATCAAAAGTAGCTTGCAAGATTGTTTATGATAAAACAACTTTAAGATTACTTGGTGTACAAATCGGTTCATGAGGTAAAGATATTCACGTTGAAACAATTTACATGTTTGCTCTAGCAATTCAAAAACAAATGACATTACCAGAAATTGCTTTAACCGACGTGTTCTTCTTACCACACTTTAACAAACCATTTAACTTCTTCTTAATGCCAATGTTAAATGCATTAGGAATCAAATATAAAGCTTAATCAATAGAATAAAAAAAGGAAAAAGGTAAATTATGAAAAAATTATTAAATAATGTTGAAAACGTTGTGAGCGAAATGCTTAAAGGAGTGGAATATGCAAATCCACGTGTATACAAAGTAGAAGACTTTAATGTTATTGCTCGTAAAGAAAAAAGTAAAAAAGTTGCTTTAGTTTCAGGTGGTGGTGCAGGTCACGAACCTGCTCATGCTGGTTTTGTTGGTAAAGGTATGTTAGATGCTGCTGTGTCTGGTGAAGTGTTTACATCACCAACCCCAGATCAAGTTTTAAAAGCAATTCAAGTCAGCGATAATGGAGAAGGTGTACTTTTAATTATCAAAAACTACACCGGGGACGTTATGAACTTCGAAATGGCAAAAGAAATGGCCGCAATGGAAGATATTGCTGTAGAACAAGTTGTTGTTGATGATGATATTGCTGTTAAAAATAGCTTGTACACAGTTGGACGTCGTGGTGTTGCTGGGACAGTTTTAGTTCACAAAATTGCTGGAGCTGCAGCCGAAAAAGGATACACTTTAGCTCAAGTTAAATCAGTAGCTGAAAAAGTTATTACTAATGTAAAAACACTTGGAATGTCATTAGGTGGATGTACCGTTCCAGCTAGCGGAAAAGTAAGTTTCGAATTAGCTGGGGACGAAATCGAAATGGGATTAGGAATCCACGGAGAACCTGGTACACACCGTGAAAAACTCCAAAGTGCACATGAACATGTTAAATACATGCTTACTGAATTATTAAAAGAATCAGAAATTAAAGACGAAGAAGTAGTTGTTTTAGTCAATGGACTTGGTGCTACAACATTAATGGAATTAAATATTATTAATAAAGAAGTCAATGAACAATTACAAGCTCACGGTGTAAAAATCTACCGTTCATTAGTTGGAAACTACATGACTTCACTTGAAATGCCAGGTTTCTCAATTTCAATTCTTAAGTTAGATCAAGAAACTAAAGAATTATTTGACGAACCAACATTCACAACATTATTTTAATTAAAAGGATATGATGGAAAATTCAACTGTATTAACTTATTTGGATAAAATTGCAACCAAATTAATTGCAAATTCTGAAGAATTAACTGAGTTAGATCGTTTAATTGGTGATGGTGACCACGGAATTAATATTAAACGTGGATTTGCAAATATTCAAGAACAATTAGGTGCTTGAAAAGATGCAAATGTAAGTACTATTTTCAAAAATTGTGCAATGATTTTAATGTCAAAAGTTGGTGGTTCTTCTGGTCCATTACTTGCGAGTGCTTTTTTAGGAATGTCTAAAGTTGACAATCTTAACCAAATGCTACTTGCTGCATCAGAGGGAATCAAAGCACGTGGAAAAGCGGTCGTAGGCGAAAAGACTATGCTGGACATTATTGAACCAGCAAGTATTGAATATGATCGTGTATTCAAAGAAAGTCAAAATCACAAAGACGCAATGACTGCTGCTTTAGCTGTTGCGAAAATTCAACTTGATAAAAGTAAAGATTTAATTGCAACTAAAGGACGTGCTAGTTATCTTGGTGAGCGTAGTAAAGGAACAACTGATCCTGGATCGCTCACTATGTACTTAATTTTAGAAACTCTTGCAGAATAATGATTAATTTTGTAGTTGTTAGTCATAATAAAAAATTAGCACAAGAAGCGATTAATCTTGCAAAATCAATGCAAATGTTTGAATTTGAAATTCTTAATGCAGGTGGTTTACAAGATAGCGAAGAATATGGTACCGATGCAACAATTATCATGGACAAAATCCAAGAATTAGCTCCTAAAGGAGATGTCATAGTTTTTTGTGAACTAGGAAGTTCATTAATGAACACTCAAATGGCAATTGAAATGCTTGCACTTGATAACGTATTTCTTGCTAATGGACCACTAGTTGAAGGTTTAATTGTTGCAGTATCTTCAAATAATCCAAATAGTTCAGTTTCAAGTATATTAGATGAAATTAGTTTATTAAGAACATTTGATAAAGTTATTTAACTTTAAACACACGTATATCAAAGTGCGTGTGTTTTTGTTTTTTTATTATGAAACGAAATTTCATATTATTATCATTTTTGATGGAAAAGTAATGGTTTTTTCATTTATTTTTCATAAATTTATTTCTAAAAGATAAAACTATTCATTTTTTGAAAAATATTTAGTTAAAGAAATAAAATTAAAATGAAAGGAGAATTGTTTTAATATAAAAATAAAACTCAATAAAAGGAGTCAAATATGACAAAAAAATTTTTTAAACATATATTAACTGGTTTATTTTTAAGTATACCCCTCTCAGACTTTAATAAATCAGAAATAGCATTTGCTAATACTAAAGGAAAGGATTAAAATGAAGCAAAAAAACTTATATATTTATGAATAACTCAAAGTTTAAATGTTTTATTTTGTGTTTTTCTTCTGATATTAATTGTTTTATGATCACGAGAGCGATTCTTCTTTTTTAGCAAATATAACGGAACTCTATATTATCATTTAGATTTTTATTTAATACATTCATTCTTATTAGTTTCTATATTTTTTATTTTTGGTCATAAAATTTTTATTCTTTCTAAATATTGAAAAAATAAGATTAAAGACGATTTTTGAACTTGATTTTTAATAATAGTACCTTTTTTAGATTTATTCATTCTAAAAAAAGATCCGAATTTAAATACTATAAATAATGATAGTTTTTCAAATGCTAAATTCAGAGGATTCTTGTTTTGATTATTACCGCTAATTAGCTTAATTTTGATTTATATTTGTTTTTCAATTAATTCTATGGCCTATAGTTTTGAACGGACTCCTTATTTAAATGTAAGTAATTCATTAGAAGCAGAAGCTAAAGAAATTACATGAATACCTTGAGATGGTTTTTTCGATTTTACACTTCCAAATTTAAGTTTAGATATTTATAAAACAATACCACAATATATTATTTGTTTGTTATGCTCAGTATTAATTAATCTTACTTTTTGAAACTTAATTAAACCAATTTTTAGACTTGATTTTAAACTTTGAAAAAAAACACAAATAGAAAACACAAATACTAAAAAATATTTCATTAATACTCAATTATTGAATTTAATGGTTTTAATTTTTGTATTACTTTTAGTATTTTTCGAAATTTTGTGAGTGCAAAGAGATCTAAAAAATTGACATGCTTTAAATTATCTACATCACTGAACATCATTTTATAAACATTTTCAATATTATCCAGAAATGTTACTTTATATAATTGATTATCGAGCATACAACATGATTACGACTTTTTTAATGGTGAGTGCTATTGCGATATATTTATTTAGATGTGTTGTTTTATACAAGTACTGACAAAAAACAACTTCAAAAAGACTTCTTAAATTTATTTTTATATTAATCCCTTTTTTAGATATGTTGTTTTTAAATATCTATTCAATAAACGATATAAATGAAAAACCTTTTAAAGATCGCAAATGAAAATTTAAGTGAATTCTGATTTTATTAGCGGTAGTAATTTCTATAAGTTTAATTTATACTTTTATGAAAATTTCGCCTTATAATTTGAAATGATGACAAGAAATAGATCCTTTCACATATAGATGATCAAGTGGAGCATACGATTTAAAATTAAATAAATTCATTCCAAATTATGATCATATTGCTATAAATATTAAAACTATTTTAGCAATATCTGGATATATTAGTTTTATAGTCGCATGATCATTAATTTATATGAGTATTTTCAGTTTATTAAAATCTGAATTCAAATTATCAACTTTAAATCAAACTAATAAATAATAAACATTTAATAATTCTAAGAAGAAACGGAACATGAAACTATTCTTTGGATAGTCGGTGTTTCGTTTTTTGTTGCAAATAAAAAGACTTTAAATAGTTAATTTTAGTATATGAAACAGAATTTCATATTTTGAGCATTTTTAATGGAAAAGTAATGGTTTTTTTCATTTATTTTTCATATTTAGATGTTTTTTATCTCTATTTTTTTATTTTCTGAAAAATAAGCATATAACTCAATAAAATTAAAGTGAGAAAGGAAAAAAGTTAATTTAATTAAGTGTGCATATTATGAAACCTTCGAAAGGAATTTGTAATGACAAAACAAAAACGTATCTATTTATTTAAAAGTTCAATATTAAGTTTTTTGGTTGTATTGTTGTTATTATTTTTATTCTTATATCAAAAAAATCAACCGTTGAATTTTTTTCAAAAATATAATATTTACACAACTAGCTACAACTATTTCTATTGAATTCACAGTTTTTTAATTGTGACGTTAGTATTTGTCTATATCAATAGATTATCGATACTTTATAAATTTTGGTCAAAACAAAATAATCAAAATTTTTTTAAAAGATTAATTTTGTTAATTCCATTTTTAGATTTATTCTTACTAAGACAAAATTTGGAATTAATAAACTCAAAACCGGATACTTATACCACTAAAAAATGTTATGAGTCTTGAGTCATGATATCATTTGCTTTTGGTGTGATTTTTGCTATATTCGCTTTATCAGTTAATGCCTTTGTTTTTGAAAAGAGAGATGTTATAGAATTTCTTAACGCTCCTGATTGCATTAATTGTGATCATTATCCAGGTTATCGATTACATAATGTAGGTTATGTAAACTTTTGAAATAATGAATTGAAGTTGAACGTCACAAAAACAATACCACAATACATTATGTTTGTTATTTCGTGAGTTTTAATTAATAAAAGTTTTTGATATCTAATTAAACCATGTGTTGATTTAAATTTTAAAACCCCGAGAAAGGATTAATTTATGAATTACACAACTAAAAAATATTTAATAAATACTTTATTTTTAAGTTTATCAATAATAATTTGTGTGATTTTATTAATGCTTTTTGAAAAATTTTGAGTACAAGACGAATTAAAAAAATGAAAAACTGCAATAGATGCTAAAGCTGTGTACCATTGAACATCATTTCCAAAACATTTTTTGTATTACCAAGAACAAATGATTTTCATAATAGATTATAGAGTTTACAATATAATCACAACTTTTTTTGTTATTAGTGCTATATCTATTTATACTTTTAGAATTATTTTATTATTCGTATATTGAAAAAAAGAATTATTGAAGAATTGAATAAAATTTATATTTTTATTATTTCCATTTTTTGAAGTCTTTTTCTTGCTAAATAAAAATAGCATTGAAAATATCAATTTAATCCCTTTTAAAAAAACTAAAAATAAAATTAAAATTATTTTGATTATAGCTTTTATCATTGTAAGTGTTATGACAATTATTATTTTGTCAATTAATTCTTATAATGATAGATATCATCCGAATATAAGTTTAAAAGAATATTATTGAATATACGGTTCAAAAAGTCTTAACTCGAAAGAATTAAAACTTAATGATAGCGAAAAAGTAGTTTTAATAAAAACGAATATAGCTATAATGCAATATTCTTTATCTTTAATTTGATGATCAATTTTTTATATCTGTATTTTAACTTCAATAAAAACTCAGTTTGTTATCTTTAATAAAAATAAACTTAAAAGTTAAATTTATATTTAAAACGAGGTAATTATGTTAAAAAAAATTTATAAATATTTAGGACTAGGAACTATATCCTGTACTCCATTCTTAATGATTGGTGCAACAAGCAATGAAATAAAAAAAGAAGAATTAAAAAAAATTTCAATTTTATTTAGAGTAAAAGATTATAACGTTGACTTTATTAATAAATCTAATATGGATCAATTTGAAACAAAACTTAATAATGAATTAAATTTAATGAACCTTAAATGAAACATTTATAGAAGTCAACTCGTAAATTATTTTTCATTAAATTTTGAAAACGTAAAAGAAAGTGATTTTCCAAAAGTTGAAAAATTTTTGAAAAAAATAAATAACGATAATTTATTAGAAGAATTTAGTTTTAATGTTTATCCAACTTTAAATAATAAAAGCGAATATTCAGTACCAATTCTGGGACCTTTTAAACTTGATGATAGCACTGACATGGATAAAAACGCTTATGTTGTTAATCCACATTTAACAAATTTTCTGTCAAATAGATTGACTTCAGGCGACAGAGATAATATAAATCTTTATAGATTCGACAAGGTTAATAGAATTAATGTCGGTGTATTTGAAGTTAGTGACAAAAATGAGTATCTAGTAAATTTTGGAGACTCTGATTATTTTTTCACTGATAAATGAAACAAAGGAGTTAATCAAGTATTTCATGTTAATAATGGAGCAGGTGCGAGAATTTCGGAACATGCAACACTGGTCGCCTCGATAATTGGTGGTAAAGGAGGTGTAAATCTTCATACAAGAATTTATAGTGATGGATATAGCGGTGAAGGTGATTTTTTTAGAAAAATAGAAAATTTAATTTTAAAAAATGATTGTTCAGTAATTAACACATCATTTGGTGCTATGTCTGAAGGTGCAACACCAGATGTTATAAAGTGATATTCAAAATATAATCCAGATTCATCATTTTTCGATTCTTTAATGATAAGAAAACCAGAAGTACTTTTTGTTACTTCGGCAGGAAATAACGGTGAAACTTGATTTAATGATTTATTAGGACATAAATTAGCTTGAAATGGTATAGTCGTAGGTTCTAATAATGAAAAAGGTGAAATTAGCAGTTTTTCAAGTCGTTCTAATTTCACAGATAGAAAAAGAGTAACACTTTTAGCAAATGGTGAAAAATATTACAAAAAACACGATGGAACTAGTTTTTCAGCTCCATTCATTAGTGGAATTTTATCTTACACACTTCAAGAATATAAAAATAAATATGACTTAGGTAAAAATAATATAATTGCTTTAGCTGCTTCAAGTACTTCAACTTATTCATTAAATAAAAATAATGAAAAATTATCTGAATATGGAGCAGGTACTTTTGATTATTCAAAACTAAAAAAATCTTTTGACTCTTTACAATATATTAAAGTAACAGATAAATGAAGTATCTCAACAATGTTTTCACATACACACTTAACCAAAGATAAGGAAATGCTTTTAAAAACAATAGAAGCTGATAAAAATGATGTTATTAGAGGTGCGATTGCTTGAGAAAGTGAATTCGTACATAAAAACAATAACAAAGAAGAAGAAAGAAAATTTCCATTCGTAAGAAATTTTGATCTAATTTTAAAAGATGATAAAGGTAATGTTCTGGCTAGTTCTGATTCAAATTTTCAAAATCTGGAATATATTAAATTCAACGTAAATAAAAAAGGTAAATATAAATGAGTATTAGTGAGAAAACAAGATTTGGATTTTCCGACATATTCTGATTTACCAACATACAAAAATTATATTTCAAGCTGAAGAACAACGGAAATAGCTTTTTCAAACACAATAGGCAAAGATTAATTTATGAAAACAACAAATATTACGAATATGTTAAATACTAATAAAAAATATTTAATTTATGTCGAAATTTTAAATACATTTTTACTACTTTTCATTTTATTGACTATTTTTTTAAAAGCATTCTTGCTGAAACTTGAACCTAAATTTGGAGAAATTAGTTCTAAACCAATTGATCCTTTTTATACTTTTGATGGAGATTTATATTTAATAATAGGTTATAAACAATATAACTTTTTGTCTACTTTTTTATATACTGGTATTTTCTGAATATTCATATTTCGAATTATTTTATTATCCAAACAATTCAAAAATATGACTTTTAAAAATCCTAAATCATGATTTTTATTAATTCCGTTTTTAGATCTTATATATTTACACAAAATAGATTTTCCAATCGAAACTAATAATAGAACAAGCAATAACTCTGAAATAAAAAAAATTACATTTTCATTATTATTATTTTCTATTCTTTTAATTGTTGTTGTCTATTTTTCAATTTATCCTACATATTCACCATGATACAGGATGGATGAAGCGGATTTTTCATATTATCTAAAAAGTCGATCATTATTTTTAAGTTATTGATCATTTACTCCTAGTATTATTTCTATAGACACCAGAATTGCTATTTTTCAATATCAATGTTTTATCATTTTATGATCATTAATTTATTTAAGTGTTTTTATCTTGATTAATTGTCAATTTAATCCTAAGAATCTAAATAACTATTAAACTAAAACAAGCACCAAAACTAATATAAATTAAAATTAGTTTTGGTGCTTGTTTTAGTTTAAGTTAGTAATATTCAAATAGGTATTATTCCTTTGATTTAACTTCGTTATTTTTTTCATATGAAAATGTCACATTCTTAGAATTAGTTATAAATTTATATTTTTTTGTTTTTAAATAATCAAATGCTTCTTTATCGAAAATTATTTCAAAATAAATATTTTCATACTTCTCTTTATTTTTGGTAATTGCTGTATTGATAGCTTTAGCGTGAAAAACACTTTTTATAAAATCTGAAATTTTCGATAAAAAATAAACATTTATATCTTTTTCAGAAAAATCTACCATTCTTATTGATATTAAAACAACATTATTCTCATTTTTTGTAGATTTAATTAACAATGCTATTTCATCCAAAATATCCAAGACCTTTTCAACTGATTTTGTAGGGATATAATGTTTTTTATATTCAATTTTATCTGTGAATTTTAGGTTCATGTTTGTTTTGTTTATTCCAATGAAAATTGCTAATCAAATAAAGAAAATAAACAATATTATTAAAACTACAATTGATAACACAACTCAAATTTTATTTAGTAAGCCGACAAAATTCTTTTATTATTTCATAAGCACTGAAAACTATTCCTGAAGCACCAAATAGTGAAACAAAAATCAACAATAATATTAGAAACATTCTATGTTGAATATATTTCTTTCTAATAGATTTGTGATTCTCAAAAGAATTGTTTTCAATTCTTAGACCATCCAAAATTTTATCGAATAAATCATTTGATAAAATATCAATTGTTGCTAATTTTTTCAATTTATATTTATTAAATAATTTTTTTTCTTCTGTTACATATGTTACATCATTTACTTCTGTTGCATTATATTTATTCACTTCACTTTTAATTTCTAATAATTTATCTATATTTTTAACCTCTTCAAGTACCTCGAGAATTTTGTTGAGTTCATTAACTTTATTTATAGTTTTTTCGTTTTCAGTTTTTTTATAGTTTTCTATTTTTTGTCTTGCAAGTTTTTTTATTTCTGAATTTAATGCAATTTTATAGGTTTCAAGTACTGAATTTAATATTAATGTATAGTGAAATTTATTTTCGGGATTTATACTTATCCATTTTTCGATATTTTTACTACTTAAATGATTATTATTGTCTAAATTAAGAAAATGTATTTTTTCATAATATTCTTTCATTTCATTATCGTTATAATTCGTTTTTACAAATCCATTAGGAGAAAGACTATATTCTAATAAATTCTCTATAACATCGTCATTTATAGATTCATATTTTTCATCAAGTTCATATTTTTCAATTTTTGTAAAATATTCTTTAGCAAAATTTGTATCTATTTTTATTTCAGAATACTTTTTTCCTTCAAATAAATAATCGATTATTTCGCTATGTGTATCCTGATTTAAAAAGTAATAATATTTTTTTTCGATACTTTCCGAATTATTAGAACCTTCGTTTTTATTTTTACATGATAAATATAAAAGGCATAAAATGAACACAAAAAGTCTTGTTTTAAACGAAATTTCTTTATTATATTTTTTGACATATATATCATCAATAGAAGTTATAGTCTTTTTGATAGAAAAAAAATTATTTTCTGCTGTTGTTTCGCTCATAATAAACCCCTATAATTTATTTTAATTCAAATAAATTATATATTACCAAAAACCTTTAAGAATTAATCTTAATTAAACATTTTTGTATTATAGTGTTATAATATAAGAAATTAAGTTGCGTTGTTAGCTCAGTCGGTAGAGCAGCTGGCTCTTAACCAGCGGGTCACAGGTTCGAACCCTGCACAACGTACCATATCTAGTCTTCGCGACTAGTTTTTTTTTTTTTTTTTTGACAAAAAGCAATAAAAAAACACCAAAATGGTGTCTTAAATTGATCAATTTTGAATAAATATTAAATTAAATTTTTGCTTTTTAATGTTTTGATTGTTTTGGCACTAACTCTTAAAGTTTTAACACCTGAAGCTGTTTTAACTCTAACTTTTTGTAAGTTGACATTAAATTTTCTTCTTGAAGCGTTCATAGCGTGTGAACGTGTGTTTCCAAATTGAGGTCCTTTACCAGTAATCATATCTTTTCTTGCCATAGGATCTCCTTTCATTTAATTAGCTAATTTTATGACTATTAAAATAGTGCTTTTGTATTATACTATAAAATATTTTTTATCCAAATATTCAAATAACTATTTAATTGATTTAAACAATTTTAAAATAATAGGTGTATCAATTAGGTAAATAGTCAAATGCATTAACATGATTAATAATAATAAATGAAGTTAATAGAATCAATCATAATAATACTAAAGCATCTCCTAAACCAAATTGCAATTTACGATAACGAGTTCTTTTTTTGTATGGATTATATCCTCGTGTTTCCATTGCGTTTGATAAATCTTCAGCTTTGGAAAAACTGGATACGAATAAAGGGATTATTAAGGTAGTGAATGCAACAACTTTTTCTTTAATTTTTCCATTTTTAAAGTCCACACCACGTGATGTTTGAGCTTTGACGATTCTGTTAGCTTCATCTAATAATGTCGGAATAAAACGCAAGGAGATTGAAATAATCATAGCGATAATATGAACTGGAACAAAAAATAATTTTAAAGGTAAAAGTAAATCCTCGATTGCCTTGGTTAACAAAATTGGTTTAGTTGTATTTGTTAATAAAGTTGTCACCATAATCATAATATAGATTCTTAAAAACAAAGTAATTGTCTTATTTATAGCTTCATAAGTAATATAAATATCTTTTTGTTTTCAAATTGGAATCGCTCAATCTTTATAAGAACTATCATTATATTTAAGCGAATAAACATTAATAATAAAAATAAAAAATGTTATAAATAAAGGAAATTTAACAGAATTAATTAATGGTGAAATTCGTTTTGTTGAAATAACATATGTAATTACTAAAGGTAACAAAATTAATAAAGTATCAATGAAATATGACGAAATAAATGTTAAAACAATGTAATTGATTGTTAGAATAATCTTAATTCTTGGATCAAGCTTGTGTACATAACTATCACCAGGGATATAACGTCCAAAAACACTTTTCATCTATTTTTGCTCCTTTCTTGAATTTAAAAAATCAGCTAATTCATCAAGTGAACGAACTTTCGGAACATTAATTCCATTAGCTTCAATTTTATCGATGAATTGGAATAATTTTGGAGGTTGTAAATGATTATCAAACAAGAATTTACTATCTCTTAAAACATCATAAGTGTCACCATCTTTAACAATGGTTCCATTTTGAAATACTAAAACACGTTTTGAATGTTTTAAAATATTATCCAAATCATGAGATACGTTAATAATAGTCGTTCCACGATCATGCATTTTGCTAAAAATATCCAAAATTTCTCGAATTCCAACAGGATCTAATCCGGCAGTTGGTTCATCAACAATTAAAACATCCGGTTCCATTGCTAAAATTCCTGCAATTGCGACTCTTCTCTTTTGTCCACCAGAGAGTTCAAACGGACTTCTTTCTAAATAAGATTCATCCATTCCGACTATTTTAAGATATTCCCTTGCACGTTCAAAAGCTTCTTCTTTTGGCACACCAAAAATCATTGGACCAAAAGCAATATCTTCCTTGATTGTATTTTTAAAAAGTTGATATTCGGCAAATTGAAAAACAACACCAATTTTTTTTCTTAATAATTTAACCTTTTTAACCTTACGAGATTTAGTTTTGTAGTCGATTAAAATATGTTCATGTTCTTGAATTTGTTTGTTTTTGTTTGCAAAATTAAAGAAAGATTTCTTTGAATTCGCTTGTGATTTTATTTGTTCAATATCATTATCAAAAAATCAACTAATTTGACCTTCTTTTGGAAAAAGTAAAGCGTTTAAGTGTTGCACAAAAGTTGTTTTACCTGAACCTGTTTGACCGATTATTCCGATATATTCTCCTTGATTAATTTCAACATTAACATTATTTAATGAGTGAAATTCTAAAGGAGTTTTTTCATTAAAGATTTGACCTAATTTTTCAACTTTTATTTGCATATTTGATTAATTAACTCGCTTTCATCGTATGTAGGTTCTATTCCGTTTAACTTTTGGCTTAATTTATAAATAAAAGGTGAATCGATTTTAGCAATTTCGATAATTTCTTTATTGTTCAAAATTTCTTTTGGAGAACCCTTGGCAATTAACTTACCATCAGCAAAAACTAAACAATAATCTGCTAAAATTGCTTCATCCATATCGTGTGTGATTGAAATTAGAGTTTTTTGACGTGTACTTTGTAGATCTTTAATGATTGAAAGAACTTTTTCCTTTCCGACTGGATCCAACATTGATGTAACTTCGTCAAAAATCATAACTTTAGGATCTAAAGCTAAAACACTAGCGATGGCCACACGTTGTTTTTGTCCACCAGAAAGTCGATCAGGTTCACGATTAAGATATTTTTCCATTCCGACTTCGAGACTGTATTTTTTAACAATTTCAGCCATTTTTTCCTGTGGTACACATCTATTTTCAAGTCCAAAAGCAATATCATCTTCAACAGAAGCACCAATAAATTGGTTATCAGGATTTTGGAAAATAATCCCGATTTTATTACGAACGTGAACTAAATTTTCTTTACTGTATTGAATTCCGTCAATTCAAATTTTTCCACTTTGAGGTTTTGCTAAACCGACTAAAATTTTTGATAATGTACTTTTACCAGAACCATTATGTCCCAGAATGGCCACATACTGTCCATCTTCAATTTCAAAAGAAACATTTTCTAGGGCTGGTTTAAAATTTTCTCTATATCTAAAAGTAATGTTTTCCAATTTAATCATATGAAATAAATTATATTGATTAATTCAATTTTTTAAATAAATATAATTGCTATAATCATTTTATTATGAACAACAAAGTTAAAGAACAAGCAAAATTAGAAATCGAAAAATTAAAAAATCAAATCCAAATTTGAAACCATGAATACTACAATTTAGATAATCCCAGTGTTTCAGATGCTGAGTATGATAAAGCATATAATAAACTTTTAGAATTAGAAAAAAACTATCCGGAGTTTGTTACTCAAGACTCTCCGACTCAAATTATTGGTGGAATGGCAAATAATAAATTTACCAAATACGAACACCAAAAACCAATGTTATCATTAGCAAAAGCCTATACTGTAGAAGAATTAGACAAATTTTATGATAATTTGGTCAAAGTCGTACCAAATGAAGAACTTTTATTTTCACTAGAGTATAAGGTTGATGGACTTTCGATCGCACTTCATTATATCAATGGTAAATTAATTCGAGCAGTCACAAGAGGGGATGGTCAAATTGGTGAAGATGTCACCGAAAATATTTATCAAATTAAATCAATTCCAAAAGTAATAGATTATTTAGAACCAATCGAAATCCGTGGTGAAGTCTTTCTTTATAAAAGTGACTTTGAAAGAATCAATCAAAATTTAGAACAACAAGATAAGAAAACATTCGCTAACCCCCGTAATGCGGCCAGTGGGACACTACGTCAATTAGATCCTAAGATTGTTCGTTCACGTAATTTGAATTCATTTTTATACGAGATTGTTGATCCTTTAAAACATAATTTAAGCACACAAAAAGAAGTTTTAAGTTTCTTAAAAAGACATAATTTTCCAACTCAAAAATACAGTAAATTCGTTTCGGATGTATCTGAAATCATGTCAGAAATTGAAAAATTTGCAGAAATCAAAAATCAAATTGAATATGATGTTGACGGTTTTGTGATTAAACTCAATGCAATCAATTATTACAATAAATTAGGTGTTACAAGTAAATTTCCTAGATATGCAATCGCTTTTAAATTGGATTCGGAGTTTGCTATTTCAAAAATTAAGGAAATCAACGCAACTGTTGGTCGTACCGGTAAAATCACATATGTATGTAAAATTGAACCTGTTTACTTGAATCAAACAAACGTTGAAAACGCAACATTGCATAATTACAACTTTATTAGTGAAATGCAAATCAACGTTGGGGACGATGTAAAAATTATTAAAGCTGGTGAAATTATCCCCAAAGTTATCGAATTAGTTCAAAAAAACAGTTCAAGCATCTTTGAAAAAACTCTTAATTGTCCTAGCTGTAATTCCTTACTAGCATATTTAGATGAAAATGTAGATCAATACTGTTTAAACGAAGAATGTGACGAGAAAAAGATCCGTTCACTAATTCATTTTGTCTCGCGTGATGCATTGAACATTATGAGTCTAGGTGATAAAAATATTAATGTATTTTATGAAAAAGGCTTTATTAAAAATTTTGTAGATATTTTTAATTTAAAAACGCATAAAAATTCAATTCTCGAATTAAGTTCTTTCAAAGAAAAAAAGACTGACAAAATTTTAGACAATATTGAAAGTGTGCGTAAAACTAAGTTTTATCGTTTGCTTTTTGGATTAGGAATCAAACACATTGGTTTAAGAGCAAGTAAATTAATCGCTCAAGAGTTAAAAACAATTGATAATCTTTTAAATAATAATTTACAAAATTTAATTCACATTAAAGATTTAGGTGAAAAAAGTGTTTGATCATTAATTGAATACGTTAATAAAGAAAAAAACCGTGAGATGTTAATCGAATTAAATCAAATAATTGAATTTGAAGAATCTAACGTTGCTAAAACAGATCTTTTATCAAATTTAACTTTTGTAATTACAGGTACTTTATCAAAACCACGTGATTATTTTAAGGATTTAATTGAACAAAATGGTGGTAAAGTTTCTTCATCAGTATCAAAAAATACAAATTATTTACTAGCTGGTGCTGAAGCTGGTTCGAAATTAGAAAAAGCAAATCAATTAGGTGTTTCAGTTTTAAACGAATCTGAATTTAATGATTTATTAAAATCAACTAATTAGTCTATTTTATAGTCAAAAAAGGAAATAAAAATAACTGAAAAACTTATTAAAAATAAAAATTTTATAGGAAATTAATCCTGATAAAAATTAAATAAAGAGACAAAAATAGCTTTTTGAATCTTGATTCATAAAAATTGAAAGGTACAAAATGAGCAACAATAAAAAAGTAAATGACAACACTAAAATAAAAGAGTTTTTAGCTCAAAAATCTAATATAAAAGAATATATAAATGACAAAATAAGTACAGAAGAGAAAAAAACTATAGAATCATTTTATAACCAAATTCAGTCAGATTTTAAACCTGAAATTTTAGAACAAATATCAAGTGAAGATTTAATTTATATACTTTTTGATCAAACTGGTAGTACTAATAAAAATTTAATGCGTTTATTAGAATTCTATGGTTCAGAAAAAGAAAGGTCAGGTTATAAAGTAGAAGATATTAATAAATTTCTGGGTTCTATAAAAGGAGGTGATGCTTTTTCTAAATTTCCTTTGCAAATAACAAAAAATAAAGATAAAGACGAAGATATTTTCATGCATAAAAATGAAGTAACAAAAACAGAAGCTGTTCAGATTGCAAATGATGTTCGATTATTTCTTAAGAAAGTTTATGAAAAAATTAACAATATTAAGAATTATGATATTGATAATTTAAACAACATTAATGAATACATTGAATTTGTAAAGCAAATTTACAATTCTATAAAAGAAGATGAATCTTGAGAATTTCAGGAACATCAATGGCCATATAATCTATTTGATAAAGTTTGATTTAGAAAATATCTCCACGTTATGTTTCCTGAAATATTTTCTCCATATTACAATGAAGACTGACAAAAAAAGGTTTTAGATATTCTCTTTGGTGATGAAGCGAATAAATGACAAGAGAGATTGAATAAAAAAGAAATAAGTTTTTTGGTTAACTCAATATTAATAACCAAAAAAATCGAAAGTGAATTTAATTTAAAAAATTATGAATTTATTCATCTTATATCTAGTCTTGATGATGAAAAAGAGAAAAATGATTTAAATAAAAAGAGTAAAGAGAATATGACACAAACTAAAGAAAATAAAAATAACACAAACCAAAAAGGTATTAATATCATCTACTATGGTGTGCCTGGTGTTGGTAAATCATACAAAGTTAAAAAAGAATATGATTTAGATAACAAAGATAAGCAAGTTAGTTTTGAAAGAGTTGTTTTTCATCCGGAATATAGCTATGGAGATTTTGTAGGTCAAATCAAACCTTATATTAAAGAAGAAAATGGAAATCACTTAATTACATATAAATTTGAATCTGGTCCTTTTACTAAAATTCTAGAAAAAGCAATTAATGATCGAGAAAATCACCACTACTTAATTATTGAAGAAATTAATCGCGGAAATGCACATTCTATTTTTGGTGATCTTTTCCAACTTTTAGACAGAGATGAAAGTGGAGAAAGTGAATATGAAATAACTAATGCAGATATTTCTAAGGAAGTGTATGGTGACACATCTCACAAGATTAAAATACCTTCCAATCTTACTATTATCGCTACAATGAACACTTCTGATCAAAATGTTTATGCTCTAGATACTGCCTTTCAAAGACGTTGAGAAATGAAACATATTTCTAATGAATTTACAAATAAGGAAGAAGAGCTTAAAAATTCTGAAATATTAGGTACAAATATTTCTTGAGGAATTTTTCTAGAAGTAATTAATGATCACATTTTAAATAATTCAAACCATATGAGCTCTTTAGAAGACAAAAGAATTGGTAAATATTTTATAAACAAAAATGATTTTGATGAAAGAAGAATTGATTACTTTGCTCATAAAGTTCTGAAATATTTATGAGATGATGCTTTTAAATTAAACAGAGAAAGTGTGTTTAAAGAAGAATTTAAGAGCTTAGATTCAGTTATAAAGAAATTTATAAAGAGCAAAGGTAATGAAAGATTTAAAAGCATTTTCGATAAAAAAATCAATGACGATTTTGAAAAAAGAAGATCAAGTTCTGAATCAAATAACAATAAATAATGAGTCAAGATACAACAAATCAAAAAGAACTTGAAATTCAAGTAGTAAATAGTAATGAATTAAATGGTTTTGTAGGTCTATTAAAAAAAGATAACACTCTCACAGTTTCATTTCCTATTGGTTACAATCTTAAAGACATAAATTCAAAAGGTAAAGAGTCTAAAATAATAGAAATTAAAAAGTTGCTAAAATGTCTTAAATTTCTGAATAAAGCTCAAGAACAAACACTTTCCAAAGATCAAGAAAATTCATCTAAAAATTCATTTTTTCCATTAAGTTCTTTTTTATATGTTTTAGAACAATTTTTGATAAGCAACAAGAAATATTTACATGAAGAAGAAATTATCATTACACATTCTAATGGTGGAAAAATTGATTTTAAAAAGACAATTCAAATTGAAAAACCAGTTATTTCTGGTAACAATTTAATCTATTTAAATCTTTTGCACCGAAAAAACGTCCAAAATCATGATGAGTTAATTACAAAGATTCATAAATATTGTGTTTATGAAGCGATTAAAAACCTTGGTTGATTTTACAATGTTTCTTTATCAGTTATAGAAAAACCTAATGTGAAATTTCACAACTCTTTATTCAAATATTGCTTGCGACAAAAGCTTTCTAAAACACAAAAAGATAATGAAATTGTTTTATTAAAATGTATGCTTAATATAATCGAAAACTATGATGAAGAAACCAAATCTAACTGAGTTTATGGAACAAAAGAATTTGAATACATTTGAGAAAGAATGATTCAAAGTGCTTTCGATAATTATGAAGAATCCACAAAAGAGGAATTAAAGCCCAGAGCACTTTGAAAAATAGAAAAACCTGAAGAAAAACGAGAAAAAGCAAGCTCTTTAATACCTGATTCGATAATGTTTTGCGATGATAAGTTATATATTTTAGATGCAAAGTACTACAAATATGGAATTGATCCAAGTAAAGGATCCGATACTCTTCCGCAAACAAGTGATATTGTCAAGCAAATAGCTTATGCGGAATATATTCGCCACAAAAAGAAGTTAGATGTTAAAAATGTTTTTAATGCTTTTTTAATTCCTTTTGATTCGGAAAATGAATGCTTTAATTCAAACAAGAATTTCTTTTATATAGGAAAATCAGGTATAAAAGATTTTGGAAGTTCTAAACCTTATGAGCAAGTTCACGCAATTTTAATTGATATAAAATGATTGATTGAAAATTATGACAAAACAGATGATTCCACAAGAAATAATTTAGCTAATTTAATTCAATCAAAGACAATAATTAAATAATAAAAAGAGCAAGATGTATTTGTATCTTGCTTTTATTTTATAGTGTTAAATTAATTGAATTATTAAGGTCTATTTTAGATTTATTCACTTATTTTATAGGCATTAACGGTATGAAGAAAGCTCAAGATTTTCCTGAGTTTGAAAGTTGGAAGCTCTTTTTATACATTTTACCTTATTACTTATATAATAGTGTATAAGTACATTTTTTAATTATTTTAACTTTTTACAATGATTACAATGATATTAATGTATAATATAAGTATGAGTAACTACATTCTGTATAAAAGAAAAAACCCAAAAGAGATTTACATTGCATTAGGAATATCAAAAGGATACGGTAAAGGAATTGGGAATTTAGTTGGATTAGGTTATTGAGAAGAAATTAAAGAAAAATATTCTCTACAAAACATCGATGATTTAAAACCAATTGCTAGATTGGTTCCTGTTGGAGAAGATAAAATTGAAGTTAAAACCAAATTTTTCCAATTACTTAACCCGACATCTGTCGAAACAAATGTAAAAAACGTTGGTATTGAATTGATTTATAAAGTAATTAAAGAACTAGATTTATTTAAAGGATTACCGAAAACCAAACACAAATCTTTAGAAGAAGTATTGGAATTTATTGTTGCAACAAGAATAATTCAACCAAGAAGTTATATTTGTCAATACAAAAACAAAAATGACTTTTTACATGAGATAAATATAAAAAAATCTTCAATTTATAACTATTTTGATACTTTTTTAGAATATAAAAATGCAATTTTAGTCAATATTTATAACAAAATGCAAGAATTGACAACTAGAAACACAAAATTAATGCATTTTGATAATACAACTGTTTATTTTCAAAGTTTTTCAAGAGATGGTTTGAGACAAAGAGATTTTTCTAAAGATGGAAAGTATGATGAAGATCAAATTGTTGTAGCTATGGTAATTGATAATAATGGCATTCCTTTTCACTATAAAGTTTTCGAAGGAAATACCGCAGATTCTAAAACTCTTGTGAAATTTTTAGTCGAAATGCAAAAAATTTACAAAACAAAAGACACAATAATAGTTGTCGATAAAGGTATTAGTCAAAATGCAAATTTAAGATATTTAGAACAAAAAGGATATAAATATATAGTTAAGAAACATATTGATATTCTTGGAAAAGAAGATAAAGAATTTATAGTAAATGATCAAGGTTTTGTTCAAGAAAATGATTATTTTACTAAATCTAGATTGGTCCAATCTGTTTGAGCTAAAAACAAAAATAAAAAAAGATATAGCGATAGCTTTAGAAAACAATTTGTCTATTTTAGCCCTTCAAAACAACCTTTAGACAAAATAAAAAGAGAAAATCTTATTAATAAATTGGAGAAAAAGTCTATTAATGGTGAATTGCCATTAAGTGCTTTGGTTCCTGAATATAAGAAAAAGTATATGGATGTAGATGGTAAAACAGTTGAAAGATTAAATATCGAAAAAATTAAAAAAGTCGCTAATGAAGATGGTTTTTATATGATTGAAACAAACATAACAAACATAGATTCAAAAGAAGCGAACGAAATATATAAGGGACAATGAAAAGCGGAAGAAGGTTTCAGAACCTTAAAATCAGCAATCGAAGTTAGACCGATGTACGTTTATAAAGACGAACATATTCAATCTCATGTATTTTTATGCTTTTTGTCCCTAATTGTTTTGAAATATTGCATTTATAAATTAAAGAAATTTTATAAAGATAATGGAGAGATCCAAAAACTCACAATGAATATGTTTATAGATTCATTGAAACTTATAACAATCACAAGAAAGACTGTGAATGGTAAAGTTATAAGTGAAATCAAGAATAATTTAGACCCAGAACATAGGGAATTAAACAAAATATATAGTGATTTTCAATGTGTGGTTCATGGTCTATCATTGTAATTTAAAAGCGCAAAAAACGAATACGTCTTATTTGTTGGTGTATTCGTTTTTTCTTAATTACAAATTGGAAACACAGGTTGGTTTAAGAACAAGTAAATTAATCGCTCAAGAATTAAAAACAATTGAAAATCTTTTAAATAATGATTTACAAAATTTAATTCACATTAAAGATTTAGGTGAAAAAAGTGTTTGATCATTAATTGAATACGTTAATAAAGAAACCGTGAGATGTTAATCGAATTAAATCAAATAATAGAATTTGAAGAATCTAATGTTGCTAAAACAGATCTTTTATCAAATTTAACTTTTGTAATTACAGGTACTTTATCAAAACCACGTGATTATTTTAAGGATTTAATTGAACAAAATGGTGGTAAAGTCTCTTCATCAGTATCAAAAAATACAAATTATTTACTAGCTGGTGCTGAAGCTGGTTCGAAATTATAAAAAGCAAATCAATTAGGTGTTGCAGTTTTAAGCGAATCTGAATTTAATGATTTACTAAAATCAACTAATTAGTCTATTTTATAGTCAAAAAAGGAAAGAAAAATAACTAAAAAAATTGTTTTAAATACAAAATTAAAAATGTTATTATTATTAGTATGAAAAATTTGTCAAATAATGAACTTGAAAACAAAAATGAACAAAACACCGAAAACCAAGAATGTCAACAAAACATGCAAAAGATTAGTAAAAACACTAATTTATTAAGAAAAATTTTAAATTTCAAGAATTTGCATGCAACTAATAAATCAAATCAATATCTTAAACCGGCTAATTCATTTATTCAAAGCGATGAAGAAATTATCCGTAAGGCGAACCTAATCAACTACAAGATGGGTATTTATTTAATCAATAATGACAATGAAAAAATGACTTTACCGATCATTTGAAAGGTATATTGAAAAAGAGTTTTAATAATTTTCTTAGCCGCATTAATTTTTAACTTTGGTGCTCAAGTATTTTTAATTAAAGCTTCAACTGTCCCTTCTGGTTTGACTGGGATACCTACATTGATTCAATTATTAATTCCGAAAACTAAACCTTATTTTGCGGTCATTTATTTAGCTGTTAATATTCCGTTGTTTCTATTTTTTGGATTTCATATAAAGAAGAGTTTTACGGTTTTAACTATTTTATTTATGTTATTCCAAATTATTACTAACTTTTTCTTTACTTGACAACCAATTGAAGATAAATTAATTCACTGAATCGATTTTGTTCCTAATTGAGAACATAATATTGATCAAGCAATAAATGCAGGTAGCGTTTTTAATGAACAAATTCTTAAGGAAACTCAAGTAATTCGTGTAATTAATCCCGAAACCTGACCAATTTTAGTATATTGTGGTATTGGTGCTTTATTTATCGGTTCTGGTGTTGCACTTACCTGAAAAGCAGGTGGTTCAACCGGAGGGACTGATATTGTTGTTTATTATTTCTCAACAAAAAGTAAACGCAATGTAGCAGGTGTAATGACGATTGTTTCATTTGCTACTGCAGCTACATTCTTAATCATTTATGGTTTTTTAAGTCCAAACGTTTACGTTGATAATCAAGAAAATGTCTACACATCAAAATACATTTATTTTGGAATGCGTGAATTATCAACTTTCTTTTACATTTTAGTTAATAACTTAGTTCTTGGAATCATCTATCCAAAATATAAAAAAGTCAAATTATCTATTTCTTGTGCGGATCCAGCAAACGTACTTGCTTATTTCAAATTAATCAATTACTGACATGGATACCAAGTGACTACATTAAAAAGTGGTTATACTGGAAAAGATGTTTACAAAGTTGAAACTGTAATGCTTCTTTTAGAAACTAAAAACATTATCGAAGATCTTAAAAAAGTTGATTCAACTTTATTTATTTCTATTACTCCAGTTGAGCGAGTAATTGGTAACTTCAACACTCAATATGTAGATCAATAATATTCTCCACACTTTTGTGTGGAGTTTTTATTTTTTCTTGAATGTCCCCAGTCGGTACGATTGAAATTTAAACTTAAGTGTTCATTGACTTGATTGTCCCTTACTGGGAAAATTTCAAATGGTCAAAAACCTCCTAAAATAATGTTTTTATATAGTGTAATGTTTCCACATTTCATACCACACTGATGTTTTGATGCGTGAAATGTGGTACGTTTCCATATTGAAAAAATATAATAAAAAAATTTATAAAAATTAAAAAGTGCATTTTCATATTAAAAAACAGGGAAAAATTACATTTTTGTCTTATTATGACATTTTATAGCTGTTTTTTGTTATTTTTTTCACTTCAACTCTCGCTTTTAATATGCTTTAATTAAATCGTCCAAAAGAAATGAAATGGACAAGTGTTAATATTGAAAAGGAGAGTACATGAAAAAATATGATGTAGCTATAATCGGAGCTGGGATTATTGGTGGATCAATAGCTTATGAATTATCTCGTTATAAGTTAGATTTAGTAATAATTGAAAAAAATCCAAAAGTAGCAAATGAAACGTCATTAGGTAACTCAGGGTTGATTCACGGTGGTTTTGATCCTGAACCACACAAAATTGAAGCAAAACTTAATTTAGAAGGTAACATTAAATGACAAACAGATTGATTTAAACATTTAAAGTTTCCTAGAGTAAAAATTGATTCTTTAATTTTAGCGTTTAATGATGAAGAAATGAAACATGTACATATGTTATACGACCGTGGATTAATTAACAAATTAGATCCTAAAGATTTAAAAGTTTTAACAGGTGAAGAAGTTCTTAAAAAAGAACCGAACGTAAATCCAGAAGTGGTTGGAGCATTATTGTGTACATCTTCAGTTGCAATTCATCCAGTAGAAGCAACTAAAGCTTTAATCGGTGCCGCAAAACAAAATGGTACAGAATTACGTGTTTCTTCTGAAGTAACCAAAATTGAATATTTAGAAGCTGAAAAGTTATTCGAAATTACAATTAATAATTCAGAAAAAATTTACGCTAAAAAAGTTGTTGATGCGGCGGGACACTATGCAGATAAAATTGCAAATGATAATGGATTTGATGACTTTAAACAAACAACACGTCGTGGAGAATATCGTATTTTGGACAACTATGATCCTAATTTAATTCATTCAGTACTTTTTAAAGTACCTACAATTCATGGAAAAGGAGTGATTGTAGCTCCTACTTTAGATGGAAAATATTTAGTTGGACCAACTGCTGAAGAAGGGGTTGCTAAAGAAGATACTAGATTAGTAACTAGAGAAAAATATGATTATATTGGTCAAATTGGTACCAAAATTGTTCCATCACTTAAATTAGATCGTACAATTATGACTTTATCCGGATCACGTCCAATTGATGTTGAAACAAACGACTTTGTTATTAGAAAAAGTAAAAATAATCCAAACTTTATTTTAGCTGCTGGAATGCAATCACCTGCTTTATCATCTGCACCAGCAATCGCATCAGAAATTGCAAAATTATTAGACTGTAAATTAGAAGAAAAAGAAGATTTCAAACCAGATTACGAAATTGACGTATTTTAAAAAGGATGTATAAATGAACAAAAAATATTTAATTACATTAGACGAAGGTACTACTTCTTGTCGTACAATTGTATTTGATTCAAATGCACAAATTGTAGCTACTGCTCAAAATGAGTTCACTCAGTATTATCCACAGAGTGGTTGAGTAGAACATGATGCACTTGAAATTTGAAATACACAGCTTTCAACTATGCAATCAGCAAAGAACAAAGCAGGCATTAAATCGAATGATATTGTTGGTTTAGGAATTACAAACCAGAGAGAAACAGTTGTTTTATGGAATAAGGAAACTGGATTACCAGTTTATAATGCGATTGTTTGACAAGACCGTAGAACAAGTGAATATTGTGATACATTAAACGAACACATTGATTTAGTCCGTGAAAAAACTGGGTTAATCATTAATCCTTACTTTTCAGGAACTAAAATTAGATGAATTCTAAAAAATGTACCACTTGCACAAAAAACATTAGAAGAAGGTAAATTATTAGCAGGAACAATCGATACTTGATTGATTTGAAAATTAACAAATGGTAAAGTGCATGCGACTGATGTGTCGAATGCTTCACGTACACTTTTATTTAATATTAATACACTTGAATGAGATGATGAGTTATTGGAATTATTCGAAATTCCTCGTTCAATTTTGCCTGAAGTAAAATCATCTTCAGAAATTTATGGATATGTTGAACCAAAACACTGATCATTAAGAGCTAATGGTCAAGTCCCAATTGCTGGAGTAGCTGGGGACCAACAAGCTGCTTTATTTGGTCAATTGTGCGACAAACCAGGGATGGTAAAAAATACCTATGGTACAGGATGTTTTACCTTGATGAACATTGGTGAAAAACCAATTCTTTCAAAAAATAAACTATTAACAACTGTTGCTTGAAAACTTGGTAAAGACAAAGTTGTTTACGCACTTGAAGGATCTGTTTTCATCGCTGGGGCAGCGATTCAATGAATCCGGGACGGTTTAAGATTAATTTATAACTCAGCCGAATCAGATTTCTATGCTTATTTAGCTGAAAAAGAAAACACACATAATGTGTACTTAGTACCATCATTCACTGGTCTAGGTGCACCTTATTGAGATAGTTACTCACGTGGTGCGATCTTCGGATTAGAACGTGGTACAAAAAAAGAACACATTGTTAAAGCAACTTTAGAATCAATTGCTTTCCAATCAAATGACTTATTAAAAGCGATGGCGAGCGATTTAGGTAAAAGAGTTGAAGTGTTAAAAGTAGATGGAGGGGCAAGTAATTCAAACTATTTAATGCAATTCCAATCATCAATTTCAAATACTAAAGTTGTTCGTCCAGAAAACACAGAAACAACTGCTTTAGGAGCTACTTTCTTAGCTGGACTAGCAACTGGATATTGAAAAGATTTAGATGAAATTAAAAAGAATACGATTATTAATCGTGAATTCGAGCCTCAAATGGATGTAAAAGAAGTTGAAAAATTAACTCATGGATGAGATGTTGCGGTTTCAAGAACATTAAACTGAGTTAAAGATGTTGAATTAGGAGATAAATAATGTCTGACATGGTCAAGATTTTAATTGGTGAACTTTTAGGTACGTTCGCTTTGGTATTATTAGGTAACGGTGTAGTAGCAAGTGTTAAGTTTAAAAACATGTTTGCTGCAAACACACGTCCAAACTGAGTTTTAATTACATTAGCATGAGGTTTTGCAGTTTTTGTTGGTGTAATTATTGCTAACGCATTCTCTACAGGTGCACACTTAAATCCAGCTGTAACTGTATTTTTAACAATCAAAGGACTTAAAGGTACAGATGCTGCTGCCGCAGTGATTTTAAAAGGTGTTGTGTACATTGTTGCTCAATTTATCGGTGCTGCATTAGCACAAGTAACATTGAACTTTTTAAATTGACAACACATTAAAGAAAATGATGCAGAATTATTAAAAGGATCAAGCTGTACAGGTCCTGCACACAGAAAAGCATTTGCACAAAACTTTGGATACGAATTTATCGGTACTGTAGTACTTTTAGCTTCCATTTTAGCTTTTGCTTTTGGTAGCAACAGATTAGATGCATTAGGACCAATTCCAGTTACATTTGTAGTTATGGCTATTGGTATGTCGTTAGGTTCTGTAACAGGTTACGCAATTAACCCTGCTCGTGACTTAGCACCAAGACTTGTTTACTTTGCTACAACTAAATTATTCAAAAAACAAATTAAAAATCCTGTTAGTCCAGATTTCGCATACGGATTATCAGTTCCTGTAGCAGCTCCTTTATTCGCTGGTGTTGTGATGGGATTAGTGAGTTTTGCAGTTTAAATAATAGCAAAATAATCAATCATATTAAAAAACCTTCGTCAAAAACGAGGGTTTTTATTTGCGGTTTTTTGGGACACTTTAGAGCCAAAATGGGACAATCAAAAAAACACAGAAATTAATTCTGTGCTTTTTCTATTCTTCGTCTTCTTCATCTAAATCGTCGAATTGTTCTAAAGTAACATCTTTGAATATTTGTTTTTCGATATCTTTGATTATTTTCTTAGTTTCTTTTGAGATTCGATCTTTTTTATTTGATTTTTTGACTGTATTATTATTTGTTTTAGCATTTTCATTGTTGTTTTTGTTTGATTCATTTTCAAATCTAACAATGATTTTTTCTTCTTCTTGATTTGCTTTTTTATGTGTTTTTTTGGTTGTTGGATCGATTACAAAAATAATCGGAATAATAATCGGATCACGTCTACGTTCTTTGTGGTAAAGTGCACTCAAACGTTCAATTAAAAACTTTTTAATCTGTGGAACAGATCAATTTGGAGTATTCTTAATGTAATGTAAGACCGCACCGTGGGCAATTCTTTTACTTTCTTCGATTAACTCTTGTGAATTTTTAACAAAGAAGCAACCACGAGACAATAATTGAATTTTACCCACCGAATTATTCTTTTTATTAATTGTAACAACCACTGAAACAAAACCGCTTTGTGCAAGTCTATTTCTTTCTTTAATTAAAGCAGCGGTTGTATTTAAGATTGATTTTCCATCAATAAAAACAGGTCCAAAATCGATTTTTTCCTTAGTCGGGATAATCTCATTGTTACGCATTAAGTAAACATAACCATTTTGTGGTACTATCACATTTTTTGGATCAACTCCGTTTTCGATTGCACTTTGACCGTGAACAATTGACATACGGTATTCACCGTGGTATGGTAAAAAGTACTTTGGTTTAGTTAATTTAAAAATTTTATCGTGTTCATGGCGATAAGCATGACCACTGGTGTGTAGATAACCGTCAACACCATTTTCTTTAATGATCGCACCTAATTTGTACAATCTATTAACTAATAATTCAATTACCATTCGATTGCCAGGGATGGGACTAGAAGAAAAGATGATCATGTCCCCTTTTGCGATTTTGATTGTTGGATGTTTTCCGTATGACATTCTTGATAAAGCTGCAAGTTGTTCACCTTGAGATCCAGTTGTTAAGATCACTAAATCATTTTCGTTAATTGAACCTAATTGTTTTTTATCCGCAAAAACATCAGCAGGTACATCAATGTATCCCAATTTACGACCAATTTTAATTCCTTGAATCATCGAACGACCAAAAACTAAAATCTTTTTATTCATTTTAACGGCAAGGTCAATAATCACCTTAACACGAGTTAAGTTCGAAGCAAAAGCAGTAACAATAATTTTACGTTTTGCATTTTCCATGTGTTTTTTAATGTCTGTTAAAATGTCACTTTCACTTGGTGAGTGGTACGGTCTCATCGCATTTGTTGAATCACTTAAAAGAACAGTTAAACCTTGTTTTCCGATTTCATCTAAACGAGCAAAGTCAGTATAGTTACCAATTGGTGTATAGTCAAATCTAAAATCACCAGTACACATTAATGAACCATTTGGGGTAGTTAAACGTACTCCAAATGCGTCTGGAATTGAGTGTTGAGCGGTTCAAAAATCTGCACGAACTTCATTATTCGCGAAATAATAACTATCTTTTTTATCAATTTCGATAAATTCAATTGGTTTAGTTATTTTTTGTTCATCAAATTTTGCTTTTAAATATTGAATTGCAATTCTAGGAGCAAAAATTTTGTTTAATCTTGTTTGTTTTACCAAGTACACTACACCACCGATGTGGTCTTCGTGTCCGTGAGTAATGAATAATGCTTCGACTTTTTTATTAGGTTGATTTAGGTATGAATAATCAGGAATAATTCCTTTAATTCCGGTGGTGAATGTGTCTGCGAATTTAATACCAGCATCAATGATAAAGATGTGGTCATTGTGTTCAATTAATAATGTTGATTTTCCTATTTCCTGAACACCACCAAGCGGAATAATTCGAGTATCTGTTGGCATAAGTCTCCTATAAAATGAGTTTTATAATTTAAAAAATAAATATTAAAAGATTGATCAATAATTTAATCTTCTTACTTAAGTAAGTTAATCAAATAATAAGAAATTATATATTATATTGACTTAAAAAAATAATTTATTTTATGAGACCTGAAATACGTCCGTTTTCTTTGTTAATTTCTAAAATTTCCACCAACAAATCTTGACCTATAAATAAGTCGTTTTTATTAAATGAACCAGTGATTTTACTATTATGCACAAAAACACTTTCTTTGATTCCGATAAAAATAAACACACCAAAATCGGTTATATTTTCAATTCTTCCGTTGTACGAATTATTAATTGCTAAATCATCAATTGTTTTGAGTGAATAATCGATTTTAAAACCACTTTTTCTATCGCGAATGTCTCTAGCAGGGTTTAATAATGAGTCGATAATTAATTCGACATCGTAAATTGAAATTTTGAATTTTTGAGCTAATTCATCAATTTGATATTCTTTTTCAAATTTTTGAGTTTGCACATCATAGTTTAAATATTCCATTATTTGACGTGCAACTTTGTAACTTTCAGGATGGATATTTGTTGAATCTAAAAACTCGCTTGAACCGTAAATTCTTAAGAAACCGACTGATTGTTCAAAACTTTTTGCTCCAAGACCTTTAACTTTTTTGAGTTCATTTCGATTTTTAAATAATCCATTTTCATTACGGTATTCAACAATATTTTGAGCTGTTTTTTTATTAATTCCAGATACATGTAAAAGAATATGTTTGGTTGCACTGTTTAAATTAACTCCAACAAGGTTAATTGTTTTAAAGATTTTAAAGTCTAATTCTTCACCTAATTCTTTTTGATTTACATCATGCTGATATTGACCAATACCGATTGATTTAGGATCGATTTTGATAATTTCATTTAAAGGATCTTGAAAACGTCTACCAATATTAATTGCTGATCTAAGTTCAACACTTAATTCAGGAAATTCTTCTTGAGCTAATTCTGAAGCTGAATAAACACTTGCTCCTGATTCTGAAACGATTTCAACAGGAATATTGAATTTATTTTTTTCAAGTAATTTTTCAATAAAATCTCTTGTTTCTCACGAAGCTGTTCCGTTACCAATTAATATCATTTGTGGTACGTGTTGATTAATTTCTTTTAAAATAATCTCACTTGATTCTTTGAGTTTATTTACAGGTGGATTAGGATATATCACACCAGTTTTAATTAGTGTTCCATCACCTTCAAGTAATGCATATTTGCAACCATGGACATAGGCCGGATCAATTGCAAGCAACTTAGTATTTTTAACTGCTGGAGAGAGTAAAATTGATTCTAAATTTTTTGAAAAAATTTGGATAGCATCTTTTTCAGCACGAGCGAATAAGTCTTCGAAGATTTTGTTTTTAACTGATGGCAAAATTAAACGATTTAATGAATCTTGAACAGCATTTTTAAGTAGTGCAGCTGTACGTTTATTTTTGAAAAAATGATTAGTAATGTTATTTAATAAAATAGTTTCATTAATCTCAAATTTCATTGCTAAAATATCTTTTTTGACTGCACGATTAATTGCTAAAATTTTGTAATTTTGAATATATTTAATTGGTTGAGTAAAATCATAATATATTTTAAAAACAGAGTTTTCATCAATTGCTTTAGGTTTTAATTTGGTATTAATTTTTCCATAATTTCAAATTTGATCATACACATAATCACGTACTCATGGATCTTGTGAAATTCATTGCGAAATGATAAAAAGTGCTTGTTCAATAGCAAATTCAACACTTGCTACATCCTTGGTGATGAATTTTTCGGCATATTTATAAGGATTAAACTCGATTTTTGTGTTTGTAAAAATTTCTTTTGCTAACGGTTCTAAGCCTAGTTTAATTGCTTCAGAAGCTTTTGTTTTTTTACCAATTTTAAAAGGTTCATAAATCGCTTCTAAATCAGATTTTTTTGTCGATTCAAGAATACTTTTTTCGATTTCTGGGGTTAATAAATCTTTCTCTTTAAGACTATTTAGAATAGTATTTTTACGTTCTTCAAGTTCTAGATTATATTTATATTTTTTATAAATATCATTAATTTGCTCTTCGTCTAAATTACCAGTAAACTCTTTTCGATATCTCGAAATAAATGCAACAGTTGATCCTTCACTTAACATTTGCAATGTATTTTCCAAATATTTAATATCGATATTTAACTCTTGTGATAATTTTGTAATTACATCTTGATTCATAATTCTCCTTGTTAAAGTAATTTAAAAATAAATAACCAAACCGGTTATTTATTTTGTTTAGTGATTTTTTTGAATTTTTTTGCTTCTTTTAAAGTGTTAGCTTTCATTCCGTTTAATACTAATTTAAAGTCACGAATGTTAATTTTGCTTGGTAAGTGATTTAATTCTTGATAAATAAAATCGAACTTGCTAGCTAAATCTTCTTCAGTTGAGAGCACCACATAATTATCTACATTATAAATGTCATAAGTTGTATCTTTTTGTGTAACAATCATAGAAATGGCCATAAAATTCATATTTAACATTTTATATAGATGTTTAATGTGTTTGTAGTTTTGAATTAAAAAGTTTGAAACCTTATTTTTTTTACCTTTATTTTTGTTAGTAATGTATAAGTATTCACTTACTGAATCACCACTAATGTGTCCTTTATAACTTTTATATTCTAAAACAATCACAAATTTTTCGTTAAATACAATTCCATCAACTTCAAAAATATTTCCATCGTAATGATAGGTCGCAGGTCCGACATATTCCATTTTGTATTTATGAGCTAATTCTTTAACTTGTTTAACAATATTATTTTCGAAAATAAATCCTTGTGTTTTCTTACGTGTTTTGAATAAATAATAATAAATAGCAAAACCTATTGCACCTACAAAAAGCAACAACATAAAAACTAAACCGATAATTGCGTATGTTTTATTAAAATTGTTTTCTGCATTCTGTTCAGCTAATTCAGCATAAATTTCAAAGTTCATGAAATTATTATAATATTTTTAATTAAAATACCTTAAAATATGTAGAATTTAATTAAACACTGTGAGGAGTATAACAAAATGTTGAAAGTTATTGAACATCCGTTAATTTCAATTAAATTAACATATATGAGAGATAAAAATGCGAACCACTCTCGTTTTAGAAGAAATTTAAATGAAATTGCTTCATTAATGGTTTATGAAATTTTACGTGATTACGAAACTAAACCAAAAAAAGTTGTAACACCACTTGAAAAAGAACACGTTGGTTTTGATTTCAATAAAGAAATTGTCATTGTCCCAATTTTGCGTGCCGGTTTAGGTATGTTGGATGGTCTACTTAGTTTAGTCCCAGAAGCCCGCGTGGGACACATTGGTGTCTATCGTGATGAAACCACACATCAACCACATCAATATTTCTACAAAATGCCAGATGTACCAAAGGACTCACATATTTTAGTAGTTGACCCCATGCTGGCCACCGGTGGGAGTGCTGTGGATGCGATTAATTTACTTAAAAAAGATGGATTTACAAATATTCAATTGTGCTGCCTTGTTGGAGTACGAGAAGGTGTTAATTTTGTTGAAAAGAACTTTGGTAAAGATTTTCCAATCTTTTTAGCAAATTTAGATGAGAAACTAAATGTCAACAAATACATCGAACCTGGTCTTGGGGATGCTGGAGACCGTATCTTCGGGACAAAATAAAAGTTCAACACATTCAAGGTTGAACTTTTTTGTTATTTTTTTGGATCCATATTGGTTTTCAAAATTGATAAAAAGGCTTCTTGTGGGACTTCGACTGATCCAAGAGTTTTCATTCTTTTCTTACCTTCTTTTTGTTTTTTAAGAAGTTTTTGTCTACGTGTAACATCTCCACCATAAAGTTTAGCAGTAACGTCTTTACGGTAAGCTTTAATTGTTTCACGAGCAATAATTTTTCCACCAATAGTTGCTTGGACTGGGATTTCGAAGTTTTGTCTTGGGATTGCTTCTTTTAACTTTTCACATAATTCACGTCCAGATGCATAAGCGCGATCGCGGTGTGAAATAATAGAAAAGGCATCAACTTTATCACCATTTAGTAAGATGTCCACTTTTACTAAATCACTTTCACGGTATCCAATTCATTCATATTCAAATGACGCATATCCTTTTGAAGTACTTTTTAGACGATCAAAAAAGTCAAAAATTGTTTCAGCGAGTGGCATTTCGTATACTAAACGTGAACGATTGTTATCTACATATTGTAAATCTTTGTAAATACCACGTTTGTTTTGACATAATTCCATCACATTACCAATATATTCATTTGGTAAAAATATACTTGCTTCAATATAAGGTTCTTCGATAAAATCAATGAAAGTACGATCTGGTAGTAAGGTTGGATTAGAAATCATTTCTATTTCACCGTTTGTCATGTGGACTTTGTACTCAACGCTGGGACTAGTTGCGATAATACCAACGTTGTATTCACGGTCCAATCTTTCTTGAAGAATTTCCATGTGAAGAAGACCTAAAAATCCAACTCTAAAACCAAATCCTAAAGCTTTTGAGGTTTCTTGTTCTCAAGTTATTGATGAGTCGCTTAATGAAATTTTTTCTAAACTTTCTTTTAGTTCTGAATAATCTTTAGTATCAATTGGATAAAATCCAGTGTAAACAACTGGTTTCATTTTTTTGTATCCAGCTAAAGGTTCGGCTGTGGGATTGTCAACTAATGTTATAGTGTCCCCAACGCTGACTTCCTTTGCATCACGAATTGCAGCACTAACTCATCCAACTTCCCCAGCTTCAAGTCATTCCTTTTTGGTTTCGTTTGGATTTCGAACCCCAAGATCAATTACGTGATATTCTGCGTTGTTCGACATAAATTTGAAACGGTCACCAGTTTTAAGTTTACCTTCAAAAATTCTAATTAACATAATAACACCACGATAAGGATCGAAGTAACTGTCGAAAATTAATGCTTTTAATGGTTTTGAATCATCCGCATTTTTGGGACTAGGAATATATTTAACAATCGCTTCTAATACATCAGGAACACCTTGACCGGTTTTTGCAGAAATTAAAACAGCATTTTCGGTTGAAATACCAATAACTTCTTCAATTTCTTGTTTTACTGCTTCAACATCAGCACTTGGTAAATCAATTTTGTTAATTACAGGTATGATTTCAAGATCGTTTTCGATTGCTAAGTAAACATTGGCCAAAGTTTGAGCTTCAATTCCTTGTGTTGCGTCGACAACTAAAAGAGCTCCCTCGCAGGCTGCGAGAGAACGAGAAACTTCATAAGTAAAGTCCACGTGACCAGGAGTGTCGATTAAATGAAAAGTATAATCATTGTATTTAAGTTGCACAGCGTTTAATTTGATAGTAATACCACGCTCTTTTTCTAGTTCCATTGAATCAAGGAATTGTTCGGTTAAATCTCTTTTTGCAACAGTATTAGTAATTTCTAAAATACGGTCTGCTAAAGTACTTTTTCCATGATCAATATGCGCAATAATTGAAAAATTTTTAATTTTTGATTTATCCATAATTATTAAAAATTATAATATAAAACCATTTATTTTGATTACGTATAATTTCTTAATTAACTATAATATTTCATGTTATTCAAAACTTATATATAATTATTTTACAAAATGGTCAATTACCCAAGTCCGGCTGAAGGGACCGCTCTCGAAAAGCGGCAGGAGATGAAAGTCTCGCGAGGGTTCGAATCCCTCATTGACCGCCACGCCATTTTAGCTTAGTGGTAAAGCACTTGACTCGTAATCAAGCGACACGAGTTCGATTCTCGTAAGTGGCACCATACCATTTTTTGAAATTATTATTAGTTAAAAAGCAGAGGAGTAATTCCTCTGCTTTTTAGTAATTATTTTTAATTCGGTTATAGTTTTTTTGGTTGACTTTTAAATATCAAGTAAACATTTTGTCATAATCAAGATCAATTAATTGAGCCACACCAACAATTAATTCAAATAATTCACGTAAAGTTTCCTTATTGGGATTTGTGATTAGTTTTGAAATTTGAATAAAAATTTCTTTAAATTGATAGGTCAAATCATCACTAACTATTTTCGCTTCAATAATTGGATTAATTTTATAAAAATTAGCATTTGAGACTAAAAAGTGAATTAAATCTGTATATTCTTCATAAACTTTATCTCAATTGATGTTTTTGTTCTTTTTTCAATATTTGAAAAATTGAATTTCATTAGCTAATTCCGAAACTTCAACAGTCAAACCAATTAGTGATTGCAGGTGATGTTTTGATTGTTCAAGTTCCGGATTCACGCTGAAGACTTTTTCGTTAATTTTTTGGTCTAAGTCTTTTTGTAATTCGAAAATTTGTGAAAAGTCCATAATTACTCACTAAAGCAGTTCAATTCCATCTTTGCTGATTTTTTCTCGATACTCGTTTGGTCAATAACTAGCTTGTACTTCACCAATATGTTTTTTTTCTAATAAAAACATACTTACTCTTGATTGTCCAATTCCACCACCTATTGTAAGTGGTAATTCATTATTCACGACATTTTTGTGGTATGGAGAAAGATTTTCTAATTCAGTTTTGGTTAATTTACTTTGTTCAATTAAACTTTTGTCATTTACTCTAATCCCCATCGATGAGAGTTCGATCGCACGATTTAGCACTGTAGAATAGACGATTAAGTCACCATTAAGTTTTCAATCATCATAGTCCACAGCACGTTTTGAATGTATTATACCTGATTTGAGTGGATAACCAATTTGATAAATAAAAACAGCACCTTTTTCTTTTGCGATTGCATTTTCTCTTTCATCAATTGATAAATTAGGATATAAATCTTCTAAATCTTGTGCACTGATGAAAAATACATTTTCTACAAGTTCTTGTGTTAAAGTTGGAAACATCTCTTTTAGACGAAAATGTGTGTGTCTGAGTGATAAGTAAATTGATTCAACCGTTTGCTTTAAAAATTCAATTGAACGATCTTTTTCTAAAATGATTTTTTCTCAGTCTCATTGATCTACATAGTATGAGTGCACTTCGTCTAAATCTTCTTCACGTCTTATTGCGTTCATGTCGGTATAAAGTCCTTCATAAGGTGCAAAGTGGTATTGTTTTAATGCATGTCTTTTTCATTTTGCAAGTGAGTGAACCACTTCAAGACGTTCATTAGATTTTGAAGGTACGAAAAATACTGGTTCTTCTCCATTTAACCCGTCATTTAAACCTGATTGTTTCGACACAAAAAGAGGAGCGGTTGCACGAGTTAAGTTTAGGTTTTTCTTCAATTCTTCTTGAAAAATTTTTTTCAAATCTTGAATAGCACTCTGGGTTTGTCTAATGCTTAGTTTTGGAATATACATAATTCTCCTTTTAATCTATATTTATTAATTATACAAACATTAATTTGAAACAAAATAAAATCCTGCAATGCAGGATCAAATTTAGTTTTTGTTAAATGAGAAAAGACGTAAGATTTGTAATACCAATTGCACGTAGTTAGAAAATAAACTAACTGAGAACATAAGAGCTTCCTTAACTAATTCTTTTTTGTCCACTGTAGTCTCAAAACTTTCTGCCTTTTTACGTAATAAGTAAAAATCAATAGCAGTTGAAACGAAAACAATTGTAATAATTAAAAATGAATAAAAGTTACTCATTGTTAATAACGTTTTACTGTTGCTTGTTACAAAAATTGTTACAAATACAACAATGGTTGTGACGATATAAACAGCAAATAAAATTCAATATATAAAAGTTAATTTTTCAATTTTAATTATTTCAAAGTACCCGAGTAAACCAGCAGCAATCATTATTATCCCAGGGATTAGCAATGAACCAAAGATAATAAGTGTACGATTACTATCGAATTCAAGTCAAACCTTTGTTGCATATACGACAAAGTAACTTAAAAAGAAAACAATAACTATTGATGAAACAATCTTTCAAAATAGATTCATCCGGTTTCCATAATAACTAAAAACTACTAAAAAAATTAGACCACTAATGAAAATCCCAAAAGAAGTCCCGATACCAGCCGGTTGCATTAGTCAACGCGGTGATACAAAGTACGATGCAATTCCCATTGTGGCGATTAAAATAGTAAAAGCAATACCAAAAAATAACGAAACAAGTGCATAAAAAGTCTTGCGTCCGTTAGTAATTGATATTCTTTGTTCTTGATGTAAAAATTCATTCATAATACATAAATTTTATCACAAAAAAACTTGAATAACCTAAAGCTACTCAAGTCCATTACGGTTTTTATAATTAATTCGAATTGGACAACCTTTAAAGTTAAATGTTAATCTTAATTGATTTTCCAAAAATCTTGTGTATGAAAAGTGAACATATTTTTTATTGTTTACGTAAAAATTAAAAGTAGGTATTTTATCTAAAGTTTTACGTACAAAATAAACATTTAAACGACCGCCATTATAAGGAGCGGCAGGTTGAATCATTTGTGTTTCCATCACAAATTTTGATAAAAGAGATGGTTTGATATCTCTTTCTAAGTTTTCACGAACTTCATTCAATGTGTCGACTAATTTACCTAAACGTTGGTTATATTTTGCACTAATAAATACAAACGGAACTCAAGGGACAAAATGCAATTTGTGTCTTAATCTTTTTTCGTACTCAGCCATTGTGTTTGTTTCTTTTTCAACTAAATCTCACTTGTTTATAACCACAATAATAGGTTTATCATTTTCTAATGCATAACCAATTATACGAGCATCAAAGTGTGAAATTTCAGCAGTAGCATCAATTAAAATTAATGATAAATCACTTTCGGCCAAACTATTCATTGCACGCATAAGTGCATAGTGATCCACACTTTCGATTAGTTTACTTTTTCGCATGATTCCAGCAGTATCGATTACGTTATATTCTTTACCATCAATGATAACGTTAGATTTAACACTGTCCCGAGTGGTACCTGGGACATCTGAAACGATTGAACGATTTTCTTTGGTTAAATTATTTAATAATGAGCTTTTTCCTGCATTAGGACGTCCGATGATTGATAACTTAAAAAGTGAATGATCTTCTTCATCAGTAAAGTCCAGATAACTTAAACATTTATCTAAAACTTCCCCAATACCTTCCCCGTGCAATGCTGAAATCGGAAAAATTTCATCGACACCTAATTTATACCATGAAAAGTCAAACATTTGGTTGCTTTCTAATTTGTTAGCAGCAACAATGATTGGTTTTTTCGATCTACGTAAGATATTCATGATAAAAGCATCATCATTGGTAATTTCAGAAGTACCATCAACAAGGAAGATGATCACGTCTGCTTCATCAATAGCAATTTTTGCTTGAATTTGGATTTGATCTTGAAATGGTCTATTTTCAATTTCAATTCCACCAGTATCAATGAATCTGAGTGTGTGACCAGCTCATTGAACATTTTCATATAGTCTATCACGAGTAACACCAGGTTCATCGTGCACAATTGATATTTTTTTACCGATTAATTTGTTAAAAAAAGTGCTTTTTCCGACATTTGGTTTTCCAATTATAGCAACTGTATTACGCATTTTCACTCACTTTTTGGTTAATTATATTAATAATAGTTTGGACAACTTCTTCAAAATCCATATTGGTGCAATCAATTTCGATTGCATCTTCGGTTTTGTGTAATGGATCAACTTCTCGATTCATATCTTGTGCATCACGTGCTTTTACTTCGTAAAGTACTTCTTCAAAGTTAGTTTTGTATCCTAATTCATTATTTTGAATACATCTACGGTTTGCACGCTCTTCAGGATCGGCTCATAAAAATATTTTAACTTCAGCATGTGGCATTAATTTAAAAGTTGTGTCACGACCATCAACAATGAATCCTTTTTCTTGTTTTGTCATTTGTTGTACATAATCAACTACGAAATTACGAACTTCTTGAATTTTAGCAACTACGGCCGCACTTTGTGATACGTAGTCAGCTCTAATTTCGTGCGAAATGTTCCGACCATTTAGTCACACACTTTCGTCGTATTGCAATTTAAGCATCCCAGGGACTAATGAATTAATTACCGAATTTATATCATAGGGATCTAAACCATTTTGTATTACATTAAATGCAATTGCTCGATACAAACTGCCGCTATTAATCGGTGTGTAACCGAGTCTTTTTGAAATTTCTTTGCTAACTGTACTCTTGCCTGCACCACTTGGTCCATCAATTGCAACATTCACTTTCTTCATTTGACCTCACATAGATTGAAATTGTAAATTTAAAAATTAAAAAAATTATATATTAAACCAGTCAATATACATTTTAAATTTTAATTTTATTTAGAATTATTCGTGTTGTTTTGGTTAAATCAACCTTTTCATTTTTATTTTCTTTGAAATTTTTTTCAAATTCAATTAAATCCTGTGCATTCTTATCTGAAAAATTATATTTTTCAAAAAATGACTTATTCGAATTGTTTTGAAAAATTGTATAAATTTCGGATTCTAAAAAATCAATATCGTACTGTATTTCGATGTTTTTGAGCATTAATTCTTCTGAATAATCCAATTCAATTTTAACTTCTTCAAAGTGTAAATTATCATATTTATTTAAAAATTCAAAATCATCTTGATTCATTATTTTTTTAAATCGCTTAATATTGTGTGCTAATTTTGGATTATTTTGAAAACTAAGGGAACACAAAAGTTCAAAATTATATTGTTTTTTATCTAATGCAGCTGATTCTTGATTTTTTTTCATATTTTTATTTTACTTAAATAAACACAAAAAAAGTTAAAATAATAATTATGAAGTTTTTTAAAAAAATAATCAATAAAGTCTTTGCGAAAAAAGAGAACGAAATACCTAAAACAATAAGCGAGAAGTATGAAAAGGGACTATCAAATACTTCGAGCTTTGGTCGTAAAATTTTAGAATTACAAAGTCGTCACAACGAAATTAATGAAGAATATTTTGAAGAATTAGAAGAATTATTAATCATGTCAGATATTAATTTTAATTTAGTGGACCAAATTATTGAAAAAATTAAGTCTGAAGTTAAATTAAATAACATTAGTGACTTTAATTTAATTAACGAAATTATTGCTGAGAGTCTTTTTAGTGCGTATGCAAATAATACAATTGTTAATACTAATTTAAACTACGAAAATGGTCGTTTGAATGTTTTTGTAATGGTTGGAGTTAATGGTTCAGGAAAGACCACATCAATTGCCAAAATTGCAAATATGTACTTAAAACAAGGTAAAAAAGTATTAATTGCCGCTGGGGACACTTTTAGAGCAGCAGCGGTAGAGCAACTTAGTGTCTGAGCTGAAAGAATTGGTGCAGACATTATTAAACCGCTTCAAAATAATCAAGATCCTGCGAGTGTAGTGTACCAAGCAATGCAAAAAGCTACTCAAGAAAATTACGATTTATTAATTATTGATACAGCTGGCCGTTTACAAAATAAAGTTAATTTAATGAATGAATTAAACAAAATGATTGGTGTGATTCGTAAATTTCAAGTTGACGCGCCACATGAGTCCCTATTGGTCATGGATGCGACCACGGGACAAAATGGTCTTTCACAAGCTAAAATTTTCAAAGAAGTTGCTAACCTAAGTGGGATTATTTTAACTAAATTAGATGGTACCAGCAAAGGTGGGATTGTTTTATCGATCAAAAATGAATTTGACTTGAATGTTAAGTATGTAGGTCTAGGTGAAAAATTAGACGATTTACAACAATTTGATCTTGAGTTATTTATTTATGAAATGACTAAGGAATTAAATAATGAAAGATAAAAAAGATATTGAAACTGTCGATTACTATGTAAATTTATTTGAGCAATATCACAATTTTTTAACTCAAAATCAAAAGCAAGTTTTTCAACTTTATTTTTACGAAGACTTGTCATATTCAGAAATTGCGGAAGTTTTAGCAACATCTCGAACTGCTGCGTATGACACACTAAAAAAGTGTTTAAATAAGCTTGAAAAAATCGCAAGTAAAATGTAATTTATTATTTTATTTATTAACAAAAAAATTTATAATTATTTACAACTATGATAGAAAAGAAGATTCCGATTATTATTTTTACTGGTCCTAGTGGTGTTGGTAAGGGGACTGTTGAAAGATTATTATTTGAGTTTGACGAGTTAAACTTATCTTTATCATGCTCTGTGACCACTCGAAAACCGCGAAGTGGTGAAGTTCATGGAATTCATTATTATTTTCTAGATAAAGCATTAGTTCAGCAAAAAATAAAAGCTCGTGAATTTCTAGAATTTTCTTATCATTTTGGTAACTATTATGGTACCTTGTATTCTGAATTAGAAAAAATTAATAACAAAGGTAAAAATCCAATGTTAGAAATTGAAACACAAGGTGCGATGCAAATTTTGAAAAAATTAGAAAATGATCCTAAATTTAACGTAATTACTATCTTTTTACTTCCACCGACAATTGCAGACTTAAAAGAACGTATTATTAAACGCGGTTCTGAAGATGATGACACTTTAAGAGCTCGTCTTGAAAAAGCTGAAAAAGAAATCGAAGAATCAACCGTATTTAAGTATAGAGTATATAATCACACTCCTGAACAAGCTGCTGAAGAAATTAGAAATATATTACATAAGGAATTAAAAATTAATGATTTTTGTTAGTCGAAGTGAAAAAGGAAAAAGACAATCAAATCAAGATCGTGTTGGAGTTTTTGAGAACAAAGACACGATCTTTGCTATTTTATGCGACGGCATGGGAGGACACTCAGGTGGAGAAATAGCTTCTTCATTAGCCGTCAATTTTTTATCTCGCGAATTTGTCAATAATTTTAACTATAAAAAAGACGATGTTAAATTATGATTTGACATTAATATTGACAAGTTAAAACGTTTAATGGTTCGCGAAGTTAAAGAAAATGATGAGTCCCTGATGGAGATGGGGACAACTATCACAGGTGTCTTAATCATTAAAAAAGAAAATAGAATTTACTTTTTTAATTGTGGTGACTCGAGGGGATACGCACTCCTAAAAAATGGTGCTTTAAATCAAATTACGGTCGATCAAAATGTTTTTAATTTATTGAATAGCAATGGTCAAACAGACTTAATTAATAGGTACAAACAAACCAATAGCTTATGAAAATTAACTAGTGCGGTTGGACCAAAAATCGCGACCACATTAGAAATTTTCGAACTTGAAGCTAAACATTTTCCACAGATTAAAAAAATTCTCTTAACTAGCGACGGAATCCACGGTGCAGTTGATTTTAAAAGTATTGAGTTGATTTTAAGTTCTCAAAATTCGATAGATCAGATTGCGAATAAACTCCTCGATGAAGCTATTTTAGGTGACTCAACTGACAATATGTCACTTATTATTTTGGATATGGAGTAAGATATGGAATTTAAAAACATACCACCTAAATCTTCGACAATTTATTCGAAATATCTGATTAAAAAAATTCTTGGTGCTGGAGGTAGTGCTACAGTTTATTTAGTAAGTGCACTGGATAATCCAAAACAACTTTATGCACTCAAATATCGTGTACCCGATTCTAACGCTAATAATTTTAAACGTTTTGAGCAAGAAGCAAAAATACTCTCAAAATTAAAAAGTGTCAACATTCCTTATTTCGTTGAAAGCTATATTACAGCAGAAGAACAATATTACGTGATGGAATATATTGAAGGTGAAACACTTCGCTCAATGATTGAAAAAAATGGACACATTCATACTCGTGCGGCTGTTAGTTATGCAAAACAAATCGCCAGTGGGATTGGGGAACTTCATGCTAATTCAATTGTCCACAGGGACATTAAGAGTCAAAATATCATAATCTCAAAGAATCAAACAGTTAAAATTATTGACCTAGGTATTTCACTCGAAGAAGACACACAACGTTTAACAAAAACACACAATATCATGTGTTCTATTTATTATGCAGCTCCTGAACTAGCGGATCCAAAATGCAAAATTCAACCAACTGTTGATGTGTACGCACTGGGGATAGTTTTGTTTGAAATGTTAACTGGTGATTATCCATTTCAAGGTAGCGATGCACGTAAAACGTTCTTTATGCATCGTGATCAAGAATTACCTTCAATTATGCAAATTCGCGAAATTCCGCAAGCTTTAGAAAATGCGGTAATTAAAGCAACGGCAAAAGATCCAAAGAAAAGATATCAAACGATGTGAGAATTACGTGCTGATTTGGAGACAGTTTTAAAACCATCACGTTCGCTCGAAGAAAAGATTTCATTAAAAACAATGAAACCAAAGAAAAAAATGAGAGACCACTTTAACTCCTGAAAAGTGAGTGCAATCATGTGTATAATTGTAGTAATATTGATCGGAGTTTGTTTGTATTTTGTCCAAAGGATGTCGAATGGAATATAAAGTTTATTCAATTAATTCAGGTATTTATACCTTACACAATGAGCGTGAAACAATTAAAGTCCCAGCGGCTGGACGTTTACGTTTTAAAGAAAATTCACCTTTAGTTGGGGACTATGTAAAATTACATGAGGGACTCCTAACTGAAATTTGTGAACGAAAAAATAGCTTCATTCGTCCCAAAGTGGCTAATGTGGACCAAGTTTTTATTGTAATGTCTTTGGTCGAACCAGATTTTCAGTCATTTTTGATGGACAAATTTTTAGCAATTATCGAAAACAAAGAAATTACACCGATTATTTTGTTTACTAAATCAGACTTAACCAATGATTTTTATTGATTCGATGAGTATACTAAACTTGGTTATTCGACTTTTTTAGTTGATAATAAAAAACCAATTTTTATCGAAAAAATTAAGAAGTTATTTAAGGATAGAACCTCGGTATTCATGGGACAAACTGGTGTTGGTAAAACAAGTACGATTAATAATTTAGGTGGTTACCAATTTCAAACACAACAAATTTCAAAAGCCTTAGGTAGGGGAAAGCATACGACAAGAATTGTCCAAATTGTTAAATTTAATGACGGTGAATTAATTGACACACCAGGTTTTAGTTCATTGGACTTGGATCTAGATAAAATTGATTTAGCACAAAGTTTTAAGTTTTTTAAACTAAATATTGGTAAATGCAAATTCCGTTCATGTCTACATATTAATGAAAGAATTCAGGATTGTTTCATCAAGCAAAGTGTTGAAAATGGTGATTTTCCACTTTGAAGATATCAAAATTATCAAAAACTACAAACAGAAGTAAAAAAGGAAGAATACTAATGACAAAAAAATATGTTACACCTAGCTTATTAAATGTTGAATCACAAAAAAGATTAGAAATTGCTAAAGAATTAATTAACGCAGGAGTAAAATGAATTCATTATGATGTAATGGATGGTGAATTTGTTCCGAATACCGCTATTTCATATCAAGAAATCAAAAATATTCGTGAAAAAGCTCCAAAGCACATTATGGATGCGCACTTAATGGTTAATGATCCGCTTTCATACTTAGATGAGTTCAAAAACGTGGTTGATATAGTGACAATTCACTTTGAAGCAATCGATGATTTGGAAGAATTTAAAGAATTTTTAATTGAAAATTACCATGAAATTAAAATTGGTTTAGCAATTAAACCAAATACTAGTGTTGAACGAATTGTTGAATTTTTACCATATTTAGCATTAGTATTAGTTATGTCAGTTGAACCTGGTAAAGGTGGACAACGTTTTATTGAAACATCATTACAAAAAATTAATCAACTTAAAATTTTAAGATTAAAAAATTCATATGATTATTTAATTCAAGTTGATGGTGGAATCAATAATGAAACCGGTCCTTTAGCTTTTGAAGCTGGTGCGGATGCAGCTGTGGCAGGAACTTATTTAGTATTTGAACCTACAACTAATCGCATTAAAAGCATCCTCGGTCACAAATTTAAAATGGCATAAAAGATTTGCAATTATTACCATAATAAATGAAATCAATATTTTACAAAATTGATTTATAAATGAGACATTAATATATAATTTTTATGTATAGTTACTATACAAAATAAATATATTTATTTTACAAAACACACTTATTTTAATGAAAGGTTATTTATGAAAAAAATAGCAATTAACGGTTTCGGAAGAATTGGAAGATTAGCTTTCCGTCGTATTCTTGAAACTAAAAACAATGAATTAGAAGTTGTTGCAGTTAACGACTTAACAGATGCTAAAACATTAGCTCACTTATTAAAATTCGATACAGCTTTTGGTAAATTAGGAGTTGAAGTTTCAGCTACAGAAAACACATTAGTTGTTGATGGAAAAGAAATTAAAGTTTTTGCTGAAAAAGATCCTGAAAACTTACCATGAGGTGAATTAGGAATTGATTTAGTTATTGAATCAACAGGATTCTTCGTTAAACGTGAAGGTGCTGGAAAACACTTAAAAGCTGGTGCTAAAAAAGTTGTTGTTTCAGCTCCTGCTGGAAGCGATGTTAAAACAATCGTTTACAACGTTAACCACGATACTTTAAATGGTGATGACGAAATTATTTCTGCTGCTTCATGTACAACAAACTGTTTAGCTCCAGTTGTTAAAGTATTAGTTGACAACTTCGGACTTAAATCAGGATTCATGACAACAATTCACTCATACACAGGAGATCAAAGATTACAAGATGCTCCACACCGTGACTTACGTCGTGCTCGTGCGGCTGCTCAAAACATGGTTCCTACATCAACAGGTGCTGCTAAAGCTATTGGTTTAGTAGTTCCTGAAGCTTCAGGTATTTTAGATGGATCAGCTGTTCGTGTTCCTACAATTACAGGATCAATCGTTGATTTAACATTCACATTAGAAAAACAACCTACAGTTGCTGAATTAAACGCAGCATTTGAAAAAGCAGCTAATGAAACATTAAAATATGAAACTGCTCCTATCGTTTCATCAGACATTATTGGTGAAGACCACGGATCAATCTTCGATGCAGCTTTAACATCAGTTAAAGAAACAAAAGACGGAAACTTATACAAAGTGTTCTCATGATATGACAACGAAATGTCTTATGTTGCACAATTAATTAGAACTGTTACATATTTTGCTAAATTAAAATAATCCAAAATTAACTTAAAAACAGGCGTTTTCGTCTGTTTTTCTTTTGCTTTTTTGTCGCTCACTTTACACATTAGCTTAAGAGGTAAAAAGAAAGACCAAACTTGAAAAATGGATAAAAAGTTTGGTCTTCAAAATTGTGGTCTACTTATTTTGAATAAAATTAAGTAAACACAAATGTATTGTTATAGTGATTCCTGATATTTGATAAGATGATTCGATTCTCTTTTTTGATATATGGTAATTTGCTTGTTTTAGCAATTTGCAATGTATGTTCGACAAATTGCTTTTCCTGAGAATTCATTTTTGGAGACATTTTTTCATAGCTCACAAATATGTTCTCATCCTCTTGTTTCGTTTTAATTTTTCATAACAAGTTTTTAATTTTACGTGATGAAAGCGAGTTTTTTGTCCGTTCAAAATATTCTTGTTTTTTCATTCTAGCATTCTTTTGAGACTTCATAAAATACTTTAATTTACCATGTAAAAATTGTTCAATTTTATTTTCAGATTGAAATTGAACAGAATCGCAATTAACCTCAAGTACGCAGTTAAACAAAAACAAAATTGCGTTTCAATAAATTTCAGTAAAGTCATTTCGCATTCAATTTAAAATAGTGTCGTAGCGTTTAATTCAATAAATTATGATTACATGGAATTGCTTTTCGATTATTTTGATTAATGAATTATCTGAGATTGTAATTGGCAAAACATCAATTTCTAAAAGATTTGCTAACTTAGGGTTAATTATCTTAATTTTGCGACTATTTACTCTATTCATTTTCTAATGTCTTTTTCGCTTCAAATAATAAGATACCTGTAGCGACAGAAACATTTAAAGATTGCACTGAACCAGATTGCGGGATATAAATTATTTCATCACTGACACTTAATGTGCTTTTTGAAACTCCGCTTCCCTCGTTACCAACAACAATCGCGAAAGGAAGATTATACGATACTTTATCATACTGCTGTGCAGTTGAATTTAATGCCGAAGTGTAGATTCAAAAACCATTATTTTTCATTCAGGTTATTGTAGCGGAAATACTTTTAACTTTAATAAACTTCATTCCGACAAAACCACCTGATGAAATTTTTAAAACTAATTCATTGATATCTGCTGCACGAGTGTTAGGATAGATTATGTGCTTGATTCCAGCTGCATTAGCACTGCGAATAATTGCACCGAAATTTTGCGGATCTTGGATGTGGTCAAGAATTAAAACCATTTTTGGTTGGTCCTTATTCAAAATTTTTATATCATAAAAATTAATCGGTTTAATCAGTGCAATAAAACCTTGGTGATTCTCTTTAGTCATTTTATTCATTAAGTTTTTGTCAAATATTTCAACCTTAAATGAAGCATTTTTAAATAATTCCTTGTTTTGTGCGGTAGCAACAATAACCTTTTCAATTGGTCAATTGTTTTCATAAGCATCTAAAACGGAGTTTCTACCGCACATTAGTAATTCTTTCATAATAGTACCTCGTTTTTTTCTCTAATTTATTTTTATATTATTTTTTCTTTTTGTAATTTTACACGCAACGCATCTGCTTTTTCGTATTCTTTTGCATCTACCAATTGAGATCATTCTTCAAAAATTGGTTTGAGTACTTCGAAGTTCTCAAAAGTATCACGATATCCCAAAATTTTAAAAACTTCAATTAAACTAAGTGCAATTTCTATTGATTTTGTTTTATTAAATTCTTTAATTAATTTATTTACTTCAAACATGAATTTAGAAAAGTCACGTTCATAGACTAAATTGATTATATTTGTGACAATTTCATAATTTGTAGTATCGTCCGCTTTTGAATTTAAAAAAGAATAAAATGCGATTCTTCTGATTTTAAGGTTAAATGCGTTTGCACTTTTAATTAAGTCCTCATTTAAGTTGATCGGACCTAAAATGGTTGAATTTAATAAAATGGTACGGTAAACATCAACTTTGTGCTCATCAAAAAACGCTTTTGCTTTAATGATGTTTCCTTTTGATTTAGACATTTTTTCACCATAAAGATTGATTTGTCCACAACGCAATCATTCCTGTGCAATAGGTTTATTGGTCAAAGCAAAGTGTTGAATATTTTCATTTTCATGATGCGGAAAAATTAAATCAATCCCGCCACCGTGAATGTGCACACCTTCATCTTTAAAATATTTATAAATCAAAGCAGAACATTCTGTGTGTCAACCGGGACGACCAGCTCCGAATTTTGAATTATATTTAACCCCAACTTTGGTGTTTTTTCAAAGTGCAAAGTCTGCAGGAAAATTTTTATTGGCTGAATTTTCTTCAAAGAACATCTCATCTAATTTTTGATGCGAAACTGTACCATAGTAGTTTTGGTACTTTTCAACTGAAAAAAGAAGGTCATCATCTTGTGCGTAGGTAGAACCATTTTGGGACAATGAATCTAAATAGTTTTCTATTAAATCTAAGTTGTCGGTCACTTTTTCAATTTTTGTGATTGTATCAATGTTAGCTTGTTTTAACAAATCTAAATAAGCATTGGTAAAAAAATCACTAACTTCTTTTTCACTTTTATTTTCACTAATTGCTTTGTTGATGATTTTATCATCGATATCTGTGATATTGTGTAAGAAAAAATAATCAATTTTCTTATAACGAACAGCCTTTAAAATTAGGTCAAATAATAAAATTGGTCTCATATTTCCGATATGAATATGATCATAAACAGTCGGTCCACAAACGTAAATTTTTAACATATGATAATTATAATTAAAATTAATCCTTTTTCAGGTTAAAAAAGACATTTTTAATGAGTAATTAAGTGTTAAAATATAAAGTACATATAAAATTTATATAAAGGAGAAAATTATGATTAATATGAATGCAAAAATTAAAAATATGATTGAAGAAATTATTATTATTCTTCAAAATGAAGGAGTCATTAGTAATGACTGCACTGCAGGCACTATTAATTATAATTTACAAGAACCGAATATCAATGTAGGGGACTCTAAACAATATAATTTTGCGACAAATATTGCATTTTTACTTAAAAAATATGCAAAAATACCTGTCCTAGAATTAGCACAAAAAATTTCTATTGAATTGGAAAAAAATGAATTGGTTGAAAAAGCAGATGTAGCTGCACCTGGTTTTATCAATATCATTTTAAGTGACTGTGCTTTTGTTGATATTTTGAAAAATATAATTAATAAAGAAGATCAATATGGATCGAACTTAATACAAGATGAAAATGTGTACAATGTTGAATTCGTTTCAGCTAATCCAACTGGATTTTTACACGTCGGACACGCTCGTGGAGCGGCCATTGGGGACTCTTTAGTGAGAGTTTTACGACATGCAGGTTTAAAAGTAGTACCTGAGTACTGAGTTAATGATGCTGGAAATCAAATTAAAGTTTTAGTAGATAGTGCCAAAGTTAGATACTTTGAATTATTTGGACAAACTTTAACTATGCCTGAAGATTGTTATAAAGGTAGTGATATTATTTGGTTAGCAGAACAAATTAAAAACAAATATGGAAATAAATTTTTAGAGAATTTTGATCAAAATATGGACGAATTTAAACAAATTTGCATCGACATTTTATTAGAAAAAATTCGTACCGACTTAGCAAAATTTAATGTTTCATTTGAAATTTTTACTTCAGAAAAATTTGTTCGCGACAGTGGACTAGTTGAAAAAACACTTGAAAAAATCAAAAAATACACCTATGAAAAAGATGGTGCACTTTTCTTAAATACCACCGAATTTGGGGACGATAAAGATCGTGTTTTAATTAAAAGTGACGGATCATTTACTTACTTTACGCCAGATATTGCGTACCACGATATCAAATTACAAAGATCAAATAAATTAATTAATGTTTGAGGAGCGGACCACTCAGGTTATATTGCCAGATTAAAAATTGCAATGCAATGTTTAGGTTACAATCCTGAAGATATTGAAATTATTGTGGTTCAATTAGTTCGTTTAATTAAAAACGGACAAGAATTTAAAATGTCTAAAAGAGCTGGTACCAGCGTAACCTTAGAGGATTTAATGGACGTTTCAAATCCAGATTGTGTCCGTTTTAACATGTTAACTCGTGATCCGAATACTAAATTTGATTTTGATATTGATTTAGCTAATAGTAAAGATGAAAACAACCCTGTATTTACAGTGCAATACGCACACTCACGGGCTAATTCAGTCCTAACTAAAGCCAAAGTCGATTACGACTTTAACTTAATCCCTTTCAATGATAAAACACGTAAATTATTGGTTGCTCTTGATCAATTTCCTGATGTAATTAAAACTGTTGCTTCTACTTATAAAATTCAATTGTTAACAAGTTATTTAATGAATTTAGCAAATTTATTCAATAGTTTTTATTCAAATAATAAGATTTTAGATTCAAATCATTCACAAACTTTATTGGCTGTAACACTTGCAACTAAGAGAGTTCTGAAGTTGGGACTGTCATTAGTTGGAGTTTCTGCTCCTGAAAAGATGTAATTTATGGACAGTGACAAGCAAAAGTTAAACCACGAATTAGAATTATTGAATCTAAAAGACATTCCAAAAGGTAAAAAAATTAACTTTTTTGTTGGAATGTTGATTGTTATTGGTTCTTCGATTGGTGCAGGTATTTTCTTTAAATCGCACGAAATCTTACATTACAATAGTTTATCGCTAATTTTAGCTATTCTTTCTTGAAGTATTGCCTCAATTGCAATTATCTTACTTGCAATTGGATTGCTCGAAGTAGTAAAAAGTACCAACGGAAACTTATCATATGTTGGTTGAAACAAAAAATTCAATACGCGTGTAGTGTACCAAATGAGTCGAAATTTCACGCTCTATTTAAATATTCCACTGACATTTTTCTTTATGCCGCTTTATGCTTTAATGTCATTTCAAGATGGATTACAAGCATTTGGGATTAACAAAACATTTGGAACAAATGTCGATTGATTAATTTGAGGTATTATTGTGGTACTCATTTCGATTTACTTTTTAGTAAGTTCGGGATTGAGTGCTAAAGTTGCTAATATACAAAATAGCATTACGCTGTTTTTAAAAGTTTTAGCAATTATTTGTAGTGTTGTAATTGCACTTGCTTACTATATTATTAATCGTAAATCAGTCCAAGAGGATATTCATTGACTTCCAGTGGCACCACAAATGGACCATGAAGAAATGAATTTTTCTTATAAAATGATGCCTGGGATTGGACTGTTCTTATCATGAGCTGGAATCTTTTTTGCTTATGATGGATTTTATGTTTCAACTGGTATTGAAAACGAAATGCAAAAACCTAAAGATGCTCCTAAAGTTTTATTATGAGGTTTAGGAATTGTTACTTTAATTCACTTAATCATTGCGATTGCAATGTCGATTAACGGAAAAGGTGATTTTAAAGAATTTTTTAAATTCTTAAATCAACGTAATTTAGGATGAATTTTCGGAATCGTTAATATTTTCATTGGAATTGGAGTCCTTGGTATTATCAATGGATTTAGTCTATGAATTCCACGTTTTATTGAAGAATTAATCAAAAACGAAGAAATTGTTTTTGCATCAAAATTAAAGGATAAACTAGTTCAAAACAAACCAAAAATTGGTGTAATTTACTCAATCTTTTTAATTATTCCAATCGTTGTAATTTTTATTATTATTGGTGGTTTATTCTATCCAAATAAATTCGAAAATATTCAAGATGCTCAAGATTTAATTAGCTATGCAAGTTATGGAAGTGGTATGTCAAGCTTGTATAACTTAGCTGATTTATTGAGTAATTGATTAAGTTTGATTATTTTTGGATTTATTGCAATGGCTTGTTTTGGATACTTTTTAAAGAATTTCAAACGCAAATACAAATCCAAGAGTCAAAGAATTTTGCTATGAATTAACTTTATAATTTCAATTTTTATCATGATTGTGTTGTTTATTAATTTCTTATCAGTCTTTATTGATTTGATTTTATTAATGCAACAACAAGCACATTTAGATCATTCATGCTGTTCAAGTGCATTTATTGAACAATTAAAAGATCAAATTAACGGTAAAATTTTATTAATTATCGTATTTTTTGTCTTTAGCTTTATTATTTTTGTGCCTCCGCTAGTTCGTTTAATCAATTACAAAAAAATGTTTAAAAGAAGTGTTTCCATAAAATAATTACTTATTTTTAACAAAAAAAGATATAAATATTTATAATTTAATATAAATTTATTATATATAAAGGAGAGCTATGAAAACTATGTTAGACATCGCAATCGATGTAGTGGTTAATGGTACACAAAAATCATATAAATTTGACACAATTTTTGATGAAATTGAAAGACAATTGAAAGACTATTGAGAAGAAAATTTAGTTACAGAGCAACAAAGCTACGAAAAATTAAGAGTTAAAAAAATCGGTGAACTTTACAGACTTTTAACAGTTGATGGTCGTTTTATTAGAAATAATGATGAAACTTGAAGTTCATCAGGAAAATAGTTAAACTTTATATACATTTAAAAATTGGAAAAGGGGACTTGATATGGCATTAGTTAGTGCTAAAGAAATGCTTAGAAAAGCAAAAGAAGGAAAATACGCAATTCCACATATTAATATTAATAATTTAGAATGAGCAAAAGCTGTTTTACTTACAGCACAAGCTGAACAATCTCCAATTATCGTCGCAACCAGCGAAGGTGCCTTGAAATACATGGGAGGTTTTGATGTTGTTGCTGGTATGGTTACAGGTTTAATTAAAGACTTAAACATTACTGTACCTGTTGCATTACACTTAGATCATGGTTCATACGAAGGTGCATTAAAAGCGATCGAAAACGAAGCTTATACATCAATTATGTTTGATGGATCACACTTTCCATTTGAAGAAAACTACGCTAAAACAGCTGAATTAGTAAAATTAGCTGCTGCTAAAGGAATGTCAGTTGAAGCTGAAGTTGGGACAATCGGTGGAGAAGAAGATGGTATTGTTGGAAATGGCGAATTTGCTGATCCAGCTGAAGCTAAAAAAATGGCACAATTAGGAATTGACGTTTTAGCTGCTGGAATCGGAAACATTCATGGTCCATATCCTTCAAGCTGAAAATCATTAAGCTTTGAGACATTAAAAGAAATTTCTGAAGCTGCTGGAATTGGAATCGTGCTTCATGGTGGAAGTGGTATTCCTTTAGATCAAATTCAAAAAGCAATTAGTTTAGGAATTACAAAAATTAACGTTAATACTGAATTACAACAAGCAAACCACGCTGCTTTAAGAAAATACATTGAAAGCGGTAAAGATTTAGAAGGCAAAAACTTCGATCCACGTAAATTATATAAACCTGGATACGATGCAATGTGTGAAACAGTAAAACAAAAAATTCACGAATTCGGTTCAAACGGAAAAGCTTTCGAATAATTTTAATCTCAAAAATAGATCATATTTGGTCTATTTTTTTATTCAAAGTGGATTATTCATTCCACAAAACTCACATGTGACTTATTTGATTTATAATTAAAGTGTTATGACTAAAAAAAGCTTTTTTACAAAATTAAAATGATTAGCTTTATTTGCTACACCACTTGCACTTACTACATTAAGTAGTGCGTGTGTTCAAAAACAAGAACAAAAAACTAAAAACGAAGAACCAAAGCAAGCTATTTATTATCTTAGATATGTTTTTGATGGCGACACAATCGCTGTATCTCCTAACTCACCAACTGAAAAGGATTTTATCAAAGTTCGTTTCTTTGGAATTGATACTCCAGAAACCAAAAAAGAAAATAAGGTCGAAGCCTTAGCTAAATACGAAGACCATTATGCACAATTAGCAACACTAGGACTAAAAAGAATGCTTCGCGGTTCAGAAAAAGTCACCTTAGAAGAATTTGGAAAAGACAAGTATGGTCGTACTCTAGCAATTGTCTACAATTCTAAAGGTGAAAATCTCAATTATGAAATGGTTAAACAAGGTTTAGCACGTGCATATTACATTTCTACAAATCCTAAAAGCTTGTTCTATACAAACACACCTACTAAAGTAAAAATTTACAATGATTTAATGCAATTACAAGCAGAAGCTAAAGAGAAACAAATCAATATTTGAACAAAACAAAATATTAAAGATGTCTTTCATGCTTTTACTGAATTAGCTGAATAATAAGGAAAATATGGAAAAATTAACTATCAAAAATCAGTCGGAATTATTAGAATTTTTAAACCAAGATTACATCAATAATTTATTTTTTATTGGCGATTTAATTGAATTTGGTTTTGATGATCCAAGTGTTAAAAGTTACGGATTCTATGAAAATAATAAATTAAAAGCAGCAATAATGCTTTTTCATTCAACACTTTTAATTTCCGATCCAGATAATTTTATTTCCAAAGAAGAATTGATTGAATTCATTAAAAATCAGAGCGTTTCGAACATTATTGTCGAACAAGAGTGTGCTCAACATATCAATGAATTAATAAAAAAGGATTATCAAATTGAGATTAAACAAGAAGAAATTTTGGTGTTAAATCGACCAATTACTCAAGAAGGATTCATCTCAAATTTTGCAAACCGGGACGATTTAAGTTTAATCATTGATGGACGTAAAACTATCGAAGAATTTAAAGGTGTTTCAGCTCAAGGTCTTAAATTAGATTATTTACAAAGAACCTATGATACAGGATTTTACGTTCCTTTTATAATTAAAGAACAAAATATTGTAGCTTCTCATGCTTCAGTTGCTTGTATGACACCTAAAGCTGCAATGATCGGTGGTGTATACACTTTAAAAGAACACCGTAAAAAAGGTTATGCAAGTGATTGTGTGTTAAATTTATGTAAATGACTACAAGACAAGCACAAAACTCCTGTTTTATTCTTTGATAACCCTCTTGCCGGGAGTGTTTATAAAAAAATCGGATTTGAACATTTCGGATGATTAAATGTTATGATATTAAAAGAAAAAGGAGATAAAAATGAAAAAAATTAAATTCAAACAAAATGAAGTTCATTTAAAAGATGAAACTTTAAAATTAGGAGATGTTATTGATTTAATCAAAGCTTATCCAAAAGGTTCTTTTGAATTAAGTGACGTAAAATTCGGGGACAATTACACTTTAATTACCACTTTTCCAAGTATTGACACAGGTGTTTGTGATTTACAAGTGATGCGTATGTCAGCAATTGCTAATGACTATCCAAATGTTAAATTTATCACATTATCAGCAGATTTACCAAGTGCACTAAACGGATATGCAAGTAAGCATGAAGTGTCAAACTTAGAAATGTATTCTGATTATTACAACAATAATTTAGCTCAAAAATTTGGTTTATTAATCGACGAATTAAACTTATTTGCACGTTCTGTTTTCGTATTAAATGACAAGCACGAAGTTATTTATTTCGATTTAAATGAACAAACAGGTGATCAAATTGATTTCGACCGCTTGATTGAATTCTTAAACACTTTAAAATAATTACTCAACATGAAAATAGCTGTTTTTAGTTTATTTTCATGTTTTTTATTCAACAATACTTCTGTAAAATCAGTAAAATAAATTTATGAAACGAGCTCATAAAATATTATTTTTTGGTGCACTCACAGGGACAATTATAATTGTTGTTAGCGGTGTTGGACTTTGAGCAGCGTGTACTCCGAAAATTCATAACAACCTATAAAATGATAAAGTGTCCCCAGGGGACGATTCTAAGAAAGCAACCGAACCAAAAGTTGATGAATCTAAAAATATGGTAACTGTCCCTGGGGACACTGAACCTATTTCAGGTGTTGAAGAAGGTAAAAAAGATCAAACTAATTAACAAAAAAGTGATGAGTTAAAAATAGTTTTATCTAAAATTGAAAATGATGAAAAATTAAATAAACAAGAAAAATTACTTTATGAAATTTATGATTCGCTAGATCCAGAAAATATCATTGATCGATTGATTTATTTTATTGAAAAAAGCGATAAAGAATCTGATATAAACCGTTGAATTATTGAGGATTTGAAAATTTTGCCTGAGCAAACATTTTTAAATAAAGTATAAAATTCCAAAAAACCTTTAAAACTATTTTATAAGGTGTTTTGGAATTTTATTTTTAGTGACTGAAACAAATATTTGAATTTTGTTTAATTTGAGCATTTAATATTTAAAAATTATAATTTTTAAATAGTGTAAATACTTTAAAATTCTTAATATGAAACAAATGATTTACTTACATGCAAATACTGAATTTTCATTTTTAAATTCAACAATTAAGATTAATGAATATATTCAAAAAGCTAAGGAATTAAACTTTGAGTTTTTAGCTATTACTGATAAAAACAATTTATTCGGTATGGCTTATTTTGTGAAAGAATGTCAAAAAAATAATATTAAACCGATTGTCGGTTTAGAAATTAGTCTTTGAGTTGAATCTGAATCTTATCAAGTAATTTTATATCCTTTAAATCATGATGGTTATGAGTTGATGAACTCAATTTCATTTGCAACTAGTCAAGGTCAACAAATTACTTTAGAACAAATTGATAATCCAAATATTGTATTAGTCGATCACATGGAATTAGGTTTTAATTCAAAAGCTCGAATTTTGCCACAATTAAAAAACACAATTTTTTATCAAAATCTTTCATCGAATGATTTTAATGATTTGCCAACTGTTTTTATTCCAAGTAAAAACGTTTTTTCACTTTCACAAGAATTAGTTTTAGATCGTTTAGTTCAAATTAAAGGCGATTCAAACTTACCTTTTAAACAAAAATATGATCTTTTTGATCAAAACGAATTTAATAATGTTAATGACCAAATTTACCAAAATACTATTGAATTAGCAAATAAAGTAGTTTTCTCATATGCTAATCCGAGGCTGAATTTAGCTCAATTTAGTCACGAAAATAACATCAAAATTTTAGAAACTAAAATTAACCAAGGACTCAAAGAAAGAAGTAATACCTTTACTCAAAGCGAGTTATTACAGATTCCAAAACGTTTACAATACGAATTTGAAGTTATTCAAAAATTGAACTTTATTGATTATTTTTTAATAATTCAAGATGTAATTGAATATGCAAAAAACCAAAACATCGGAATTGGACCAGGTCGTGGTAGTGCAGCTGGTTCATTGGTGTCTTATTTATTAGGAATTACAAATATCAATCCTTTAAGATTTGACTTACTTTTCGAACGTTTTTTAAACCCTGAACGTGTGAGTTGACCAGATATTGATATTGACGTGCAAGATGATAAAAGAGAGTTAATTGCACAATATATCGCAAATAAATATGGTCGTGAATACTGTTGTTATATTTCAACTTTCCAAACTATTGGAGCAAAAATGGCCATTCGCGACATTGGTCGGACACTATCTATTCCGCTAAGTGTTATTGATGGTATTTCTAAATCGCTTAATGATAATGAAACTTTAGAACAGGCTTATGAGCATAATCAACTTTATCGAACTAAAATTTTAAATTATCCACAATTGCATGATTTAGCAAAACAAATCGAGGGACTTCCGCGTCAACAAGGAACTCATCCAGCTGGGATTATTATTACTTGTGATAAAATTTCACAATTGGCACCACTTTATGATGCAGGTGCGATTTTGCCACAGGTGCAGGTACCACTTAATTTTTTAGAAGATTTTGGTTTATTAAAAATTGACTTTTTAGGACTTAAAAATTTAACAATTATTAAAGAAATTGAATCATTATTAAAACCAGAAATGTTATTTGATAATCTATTCTTTACTAATTCGAATATTTTGAATGATCCTAAAACACTGATGATTCTAAATGCTGGACACACTGAAGGGGTTTTCCAAGTTGAAAGTCCCGGTATGAAAAAGACAATTCGCAAAGTTGGAATCCATTCATTTGATGACTTGTATACCATTATTTCTCTTTTCCGTCCAGGTCCAATGGAATATATTGATGTTTATGCCAAAAACAAAAGAAATCCAAGTTTAGTCAAAAAAATTGAACCAAATTATGATCGAATCGTCGAAAATACTTATGGAATTATTGTGTACCAAGAACAAATTATGCAAATTGCTCAAGATGTTGTTGGAATGAGCTTTGGTCAAGCTGATTTGCTCAGACGTGCAATTTCTAAAAAAGATGAAAAGAAAATGCATGAGTATAAAAAAATGTTTTTTGAATTAGGACTTCAACGTAACATCAAAGTAAATATTTTAGAATCAATTTACTCAAATATTGAAAAATTTGCCGATTATGGATTTAATAAATCTCACGCGGTCGCATATGCATATTTAACTTTTAAAATGGCTTATTATAAAGCTCATTACAATTTAATTTTCTTCAAAGCTCTAATAACCAACGCTGGTGGTACTCACGCAACTTTAAATCGTTATATTCAAGAATGTCGTGAAAGTGCAATTAACGTTTATTCTCCAGAAATCAATAACTCTGGTGGTTCGGTTCGAATTGTTGGAAGTAATTTATTTTTATCTTTCTATACTATTAAAGGAATTGGTAAAAGTGTGGTGGACAAATTATTAACTGAACGCGTTAGTTATGGAAAATACCAAAACTTTATTGAAGCTTATTTAAGATTACGACTTTTTGGTCTTGGTGAGTCAATTTTACAAACTTTAATTAAAGCAAATGTGTTTCGTAATTTCGCAAATTCCAAAACTTTATTAGCTAGTGCAATTAATTTGGAAAACTTTGTTTCATTAATTAAAATTCGTCTTAAAAAAGTTACTGATGAAGCTCAAGCGCATCAAATTATCAAAGAAGAAATTGAAAAAGTTCAAAATATTGAAACAATTATGGAACTACACGAACCAGATTTAGTTTTTGATCAAGAAAACGAAGTATCTTTATTAGGAAATCGTTATAATACTTTTCCGACAATCAAATACGAATCAGATGTTCTCAAATTAAATTGCATTCGTGATAAAGAAGTTCGTGTTGTTGCACACGTGAATAAATTTTTCAAAGCTCGTGGTAAAGAATATTACACACTTGAATTAGGTGATTCATCACTAGATATTACCATTTTTATTAACGCCTCGAAATATCAAGATTATGAAACTTTAAAAGAAAAAGAGTTAATTTGAGCAACACTCAAACGTTCAATTAACACTGGAAAATACTATTTAGTAGAATGAGAGAAGGTTAAATAATGAAACGATTTTTACTTGTTGATGGTAACTATTTAATGTTCCAAAGTTTTTATGCGACTTATCGTCCGGACTCAAGTTATATTATGTCCAACCAAGAAGGTGTTACTACTAATGGAACCTTTCAATTTTTCAATATGTTAACCAACTTAATTCAAGAAGTGCGTCCTGATTATTTATTCATCGCTTTTGACGCACCAGGTAAAACATTTCGTCATGAAAAATTAGATTCATATAAAGATAATCGTGTGTCAGCACCAGTTATTATTTTTGACCAATTCAAATGAACTAAACATATTTTAAACGACTTAAATATTGCTCATGCTGAAATTGTTGGTGCTGAAGCGGATGATTTAATTGCAACACTTTCAACTCTAGAAGACACTCAAAAAATCATTTACTCAGCCGATAAAGATTTATTGCAATTAGTCAATGAAGATATTTGCATCATCAAACGAAATGCTCGCGAAGGAATTTTCGAATATATTAATCTTGCTAATTTTGAAAGTCACTATGAAATTCGTCCTGAACAAATTATTGACTACAAAGGACTTTTTGGTGATACAAGCGATAACTTGCCAGGCGTTAAAGGAATTGGTGATAAAACTGCTAAAAAATTATTATTGCAATATGGAAATTGAGACACGATTTACCAGAATCTAGATAATTTAACCCCTTCGGTACGTAAAAAATTAATTGAAGGTAAAGAAAGTGGTGAGTTATGTCGTGAATTGGCAACGCTAAAAAAAGATGTTGCACAATTAAATCATAATCTTGTTTCTTATGAACTTAACATTAGTGACAATTACGAAACATTAGAATATTTAGAATTGAATCGAATTATTAACAAATTCGAGAAAATTTAATTATGATTGCAGTCGTAGGTAAAGTAGCAAGTGGAAAAAGTACTTTTTTAAAACACTTGCAAGAATTAGGTTTCAAAATTTTCATTTGTGATGATTATGTCAATTGACTTTATTGCAATGATGAACAAGTGAAATTGAATTTCATTAATTTTTTCGGTCAAGATGTAGTTCAGAACGGACAAATTAACAAATCTTTCTTAAAAGAGCAAATTAAACTCAATCCACAAAACTTAAAATTTATCGAAAAAGTGATTTTTCCAATCATTTTTGAGCATTTAAAAACACATTTATATGATTTTGTTGAAATACCAGTTTTATTTACTGACATAGTTGACTTTAGTAAATTATTTTCAGCAATTTGAAATTTGACAATCGATGAAGAAAATCACCAAAAATTTCTTGATTCGCGAAATGTTGATAACTTTTTAAAATCACAATTTATTGAAAAAAAAGCATATTTTTTCGATGAAATTAGCACTTTTCGCGGAATTAAGGTTGTGAATATCTCGTTGGATAAAAGAAGAACAAGCGAATCAATTAAAGAATTTTTAAGCAACCAAAAAATCTACATTTAAAATACTTTTACTAGTGCAAATTTTTAGCGTGAGGTAATAATATGAAAAACAATTTGACTGGATTTTTCCAAATTGAAAAAAATGACAAGATTACTTCTGAAGACTTAAAAAGTCTTCGTAAATTTTATGCACCAATTTTAGGTGCACAAGCTATTCTTTTGTACGAATATTTATTAGATTTAGCCTCTTCAAGCGATAAAAATAGCTATCATTCTAACTTTGAATTATCTGCTTTGGACATTCTTTTAGGCACAACTAAAGAAGCGATTACTGACGCAAGAATGAAATTAGAAGCTTTATCTTTAATTGAAACATTTAAAGATCACGTTAATTCACGTGTGATTTTTGCTCTTAACCGTCCTTTAGATGCAAAAGGAATTGAAAAAAATATGCTAATTAAACAAAAAATCATTTCATTAATTGGTAAAAATCAATTCCAAAGATTATTAAAAGATGAAACATTTAAAAATACTTTTGATCGTGATGAAGTTGAAGAAATTTCAGTAGATTTTGATAGTTATTTTTATGAAGCAGAAACAACAACTATCCAATCGAATTTAATCAATAATTTAAAAACATCAATTGAAAAAATGGATAAACCCAAAATGGTTCAACAAACACAAAAAAATATTCCAACTTTTGGTGTTAATATCCAAAGTCGTTTAAATTTTAGTAACGATAATTATTACGATAACTTTTACGAAGCTGCATTGAAATTAAATTCATTTGATTTTTATAAATTCTTATTAAATATTCAAGATCTTGAAGAAAGAGAAATTACCTTAATCCAAAAACACTTGAAAAATTTCAAAAGTGATAAATTATTGAACTTAACAATGTTAATTAGTTACTTTTTAATCAATGGTGTATCATTCAAGTTTGTTTCTTCATTTGCTAAAGAACTTAAAAAACACTCAGAAATTGAAAACATGTCTTTTGAAGAATTTGAATTAATTATGGATAATTTTGTCTTTAACAATTCAATGGACCAAATTAGTTACATGAAATTCAAAGCTCTAAAAAGTTCTTATTTAGGTAATTTATAATTAAATTATGAAAAATAATAGTGAATTAGATTTATTAAATCAACTTCAAAGCAGCAAATCATTCAATGTAGTCCAACAATTAAAAAGTTACGACACTTTAGCTTTATTATTCGAAAAATTACAAATTAGCGATCAAGAAATTTTTGACCATGCAATTGAATTCTTTGACATTTACGAACAATCACTTCAAAATCAAAGTCGTGTTTTAAAAACTAATGTGATTCGTGAAAATGGTAAACTCAAGTTTTTTAAATTATTTTCGAACAATAATGAAGGAAATCGTTTTAAAATTCTTAGTAACACGCTCTTTAGCGATATTTCCGAACCAAATTACAACGCTTCAATTAAATCAATTCTTAATTCTGAAAACCGTCAGAATCTTTTTTCATTATTACGTAATTTGGACACTTTAGGACATAGTTTTTCCAACTTTGTTTACCTAAGTGGTCCAATTGTTTCAGGTAAAAGTTATATTTTAAGTGCTATTTCAAATTATTATGCTCTCAAAGATAAAAAAGTCGCTTTTTTAGATTTAAAAAAGCTTTTTTCTGTGTTTTTAGATTTATTTGCAAAAAAAAGTAAAATCAATTTCTTAATGCATGAAATCATGAATAGTGAAATTTTATTAATTGATAACTTTGGTTTTAAACATGATACCGAGTGATTTGTCAATGTCATTATTGAAATCTTAAAACATCGTGCTGAAAAGAATTTAATTACATTTTTAGCTAGTGAAATGCAACTAAAACAATTTAACAACACCGATGATGTTAATGCTTTAAAACTTTATAAAATTATTAGTCAAAATAGTGATTTTGTTTTGACGATAAAGGGGTAAAATGAGAATAATTTTAGCAGGTACACCTGAATTTAGCGTACCGATTTTCGAAAAAATCATTCAAAATTTCAATGTTGTCGCGATCGTTTCGCAACCTGATCGTCCAGCTAATCGTAATTACAAATTACAACCAACACCAACTAAATTATTAGCTCAAAAATATAATATTCGTCTTTTTCAGCCAGATAAAATTAGTGAAATTTATGATGAATTAGTCGAATTAAAACCTGATTTATTACTAACTTGTGCTTTTGGTCAATACATTCCGCAAAAAGTACTTGACATTCCAAAATATGCACTTAATATTCATGGTTCGCTGCTACCAAAATATCGTGGTGCCGCACCAATTCAATATTCATTACTTAATGGTGACACACAAACTGGTATTTCTTTAATGTTTATGACCAAACAAATGGATGCTGGAGACGTCATCTTTCAAGCTAAATTAGATATTAATTTAAAAGATACAAGTGATAGTTTATTTGTTAAAATGTGTGATTTAGCAACTCAAAATATCACTCACTGATTAAACAAAATTGCTCAAGGTGATTTCACACACACTCCACAAAATCATGAATTGGTCACTCTTTCACCAAAATTATTAAAAGAAGATGCTCAATTGGATTTAACTCGTCCTCGAAATGAAATTTTTAATAAAATTCGTGCTTTTAGTTCAAATCCTGGTGCATACACATTTATTGATAATAAACGAGTAAAAATTTATTATGCATCGTTAGAGGTAGTAAAAAATGCTCTTAAATTAGAGTGTGCTGATGGTGTTTTATATGCGACTGATTATCAATTTGAATCTAAAAAACGAATCAAATTATCATAATCAATATTTTGTTAGAAAGTAACAATATTAAGAAAAAATTCTATGAAAATATCACTAAAAAAATCAAAATCAAAATTTTATAAAAATTTAACTTATTAGTACCAAATTCTACATCATTAAATAATGCTGGTTTTATGCTTTTGTCAAATCAAGCACAACATGAGTTATATTGTTTTTATATCAAGAAAATGAATCCGATAAAATAAGTCGCTCACTTTTTTAATAACACGAAATCAAATGTCTTGAATTTAGTTGATCAAGCAATTAATTTTATTATGAAAAACACTGTATTACAGAGTTTTATCGAATCTAATTCTGCAGTTTGAAGACATCAAAAAATAGCATAATTATTCAAAGATATCGTTTACAATTACTTTATTTATTCTGATTATTCCTCGGTAAAAGCTCACTGCATTCACATTTGCAAAGAGTATGTTACAGTAACTTCTCCTGCTGAGTATTTTCATAATGTGGAACCAGAAGAATTTTTTACAAAATTACCAACAAGCAAGAACCGTAATAAATTAATTGCTAAGATATTTAAAAATGCTAATCTAATTCCGAATGACGTAACTGGATTTATTAAAATTATGCAAATTTGTCATAATATCGATCTTAAAATCGAGTTTTTCAAAACATCAGATGATTTCTCAGTTACAATTTATCACGATAATTTTTAGTCTTAATGCATCCCAAAATAACTGGGATGCTTTTATTTTGACACAAAAAAAGTTTGACACAATTGTATCAAACCAAATTCTCTTTGGTGGAGATGCCGGGAGTCGAACCCGGGTCCACATATGTCTACAATAACTAAGTCTACAGTTTATCCTATTTTAATTTACCAATATTAAGCTAACAGGCAAAAACTTAATATTAGCTTCTAAAGTTTGAACTTTAAATTTAATTCCTTTAGTAAATTAAATCGATCCTTGAAACCTACATTCATTTCTTAAGGAGAGAAATGATGCAACTTGATGCTATATACTAAGCAAAAGCAAGATTTGTGTTTCCAGCAAAAGCTGGGTGTGAAAGAACAAAAGATCTTTCTGATTTGTTTTCTTTTCCGTTTAAGAAACCTAGAAGTAATTATAGTCTACCACACTACTGCATTAACTACCTAAACATACATGTCGAAACCATTACATCCCCGCTAGAAGCTTTTGAGTGTTTTTTCCAGACGTTTTTGTACTTCACGCTCGATAATTTTTTGTCGTTTGTCATATTTTTTCAAACCTTTAGCAACTGCTATTTCTAGCTTAATTTTACTTGTTTTGGTAAAATATAACTTTGTCGGAATAATCGTAAACCCTTTAGCATCACATTCAAAAGCAATTTTTTTGATTTGTGCTTTATGTAAAAGTAATTTACGATCTTGATATTCATTTCCTTCGACGGCCATGTATTTTGCAAAATATGAATCTTTTAAATACATTTGACCTTTATAGATCGAACAATATGAATTACTTAAACTAACTTTACTAGCTCGAGCTGATTTAACTTCTCAACCAGCTAAGACTATTCCACATTCAAAACGGTCAATAATTTCATAATTACGAGTATCTTTTTTGTTATCATAAATTATTTTCATAACCTTGTAAATTATAAAACAAACAATCATTTTTGCAAAATTTATTAATTAAATTGTTATATTATCAATAACTCTATTTTAGATATACCACAAAATAATTTTTCATTATAAATTATGAAATTTAATTTATTTTTAATTGATATTTATGGAATAATAAATTTCATTAATATTTTGACTAATAATACTATAAAATAGTAAGATTAGTAAAAAAATCCCTCTTTTTGCACTAAAAATGCTCAAATTTGTAGTTTTATCACATGAATATAGATAGATTAAATATTTAAAAGAGTTTTTTAATTTTGTAAATGTGTGTATAATATCAAATGAGACTTAATATGGTAAATATAGTATCGATAGCAAATGTACATCTATATTTTGTCTCATATTATAAAAATTTATTAAAAGGATAAATATGAAAAAGAATAAAAAATTAGTTATTTTATCTTCTTCATTAGCAGGATTGGGACTTGCTGCTGGTGCACTTGCAGTAAGTTGCAACAATGAGAAACCTGTTTTAACTCAAGAAAACGTTAATGCTGAAGCACAAACCGTTGAAATTAGAGTTAAACAAGGTGTTACTTTATCTTTCTTACAAACTGCGAAACCACAAGATTTCCATGTTGTTAAAAAAGATGGTAGTGAATTAGATACAGAATTATATAACTATGACGTTGTTGGTGTGGAAACTACAAATGACGAAGCAAACCACCAATTAACACTTAAAGTTACCGCAAAAGTTAGCGCAAAGGCAAACCCTGCGTTAAGTAGTGAAGTTGAATCTCAAACTTATTCAGAATCTACATTATCTGATGACGAGAAAGAGCAACAAAGACAAAGAGAATTGCAAGAACAAATCAAGCAAAACTTAAATTCTTTAGCTGCTCCATCATTTACCTACGCAAATAAAGAAAATATTTATTTACCTACAACTTCTACTCTTTCAAAAGATCAAGTACAAGTTGAATTAGGAGACTTAAGATTCCAAGTTAATGACGTAAAAGTTATTTCTGTGGAACCTAAAGCTGATAATGTAACAACAGCAGTTGTTAAATATCAATTACAATCATTGGAAAACGTTCAAGTTTTCAGTGATGAAAAAACTGCTGAAATTACAGGATTCAAATCAGTTGAAGAACACAACAAATCAGAATTAGCTCGTCTTGAAGAAGTTGCTAAAGCTGTTAGTGTTGATTACGAAAATAAAGCTGACATTATTTCTTCAGCGGCCGTTTCAACAGGTGTTCAAGTTAATTTACCTGAAAACACTGTAAATGTTCAAGTTAAAGAAAACAGTGCTCAAGTTTTAGATCACTCTGTTGAAAATAAATCAATTCACGTAGGATTTACACTTGTTTCTACAGATCCAAACTATCCAGGTGTTGAATTTGCTGTTTCAGGTTTAGTTGTTGAAGGATTCAAAGAATTATCACAATACAACAAAGATACATTAAACTACTTAGAAAACATTGTTAAATCTTTAGTATTTAATGGTATTAAACAAACTAAAGCAGAAAACGAAACAAAATCAGACGCTGAACTTGCTTTAGCTGCTTACAAAAAAAATCCTGAAGCTAAAATTATTAAAGTAGGTTACAAAACAGCTGATGGTGAATTACCAAGCGATGTTAAGTTAACATACAAAAACGTTTGAGGTGTTTCAACACATCCAAATGCTTTATTAATTGAATATACTTTATCAAAATCAAACGGTACAGACAACGAAGTATCAACAAGTGCTAAATACACAATCTACAACTTCGGACAAGACAAAAAAGTTCAAGAAGAAACTGAAAATGTTTACGACGAATTAGTAAAAGAAAAAGACGCAATTCAATTAACTGCAAATCAAAATCTTGCATTAAACAATGATGCTAAAAACAGTTATTTAGTTGACAAATCTTTAAAAAATGTTACTCAAAAACAATGAATCTTACCAAGTGAATTTAAAAAAGAAGTTTTAGCTGAAATTGAAGCTGCTAAAAAAGATTACAATTCAAAAAACAAAGGTGAAGATGAAGTTGCTGCTTTAAATAGTTTCTTCGATAAAAATAAAGATAAAATTTTCTTCTTTGATCAATTAAAAGCAGGAAACTACGAAAACTGAGTTGTTACAAGTATTCAATTTGGTAATGATGAAACAATCGATGCAAATGGTGTATTAACAGGAACAGTTGTTTTAAAACCTAACTTTAATGAAAAAACTAGTCCTAAAAAAGCAAAATACAACGATGATGCAACATTAGTAAAATCTATCGAATTCAAAATCGCTGGATTCATGTCAACACCAATTAAACAACACATTCAAAAAGTTATTGTTGAAAAATTAAATGCTATTTACGTTGCTCCTGAAAACTCAGATAGTGTTGGAGCTGCAATTTCATTTACAAGCAAAGGTAAAAACCGTGGTGTTGCTGTTTCAGAAAACGCAATTGACTTAATTCCTTTAACAAATGTTGAAGTATTTAGCAACCCTGAAGAAGCTCAAAAATTATTTAATAAATTCAGTGCTAAAAATGGTTTCGTTGCTTCACAAAGTGATAGCGATAACAATGCTGTTGCTACTCAATTAGCAAAAGATAGCACTACACGTTCAACAGAATTAATTACTTCAGTTATCGATTTATTAATTAATGATGAAACTAAATTAGATATTACTAAAGAAGATAATACAACTGAGAAAAAAACATTAAAAGATTTCTTAGGATTAGAAGATAGAAAAGAAAAACTTATTGAAGGTGCTTTCTTAGACTTTGATGTTGTTAGAAGTCTTAAATCTTCAGTTGGTACAACTACAGCTAGAATTGATACAGCTACAACAGTAACAATTCCTGGTTTAGGAAAATACAGTGCTTCAATTCCTACTCAAAACAACATTTCTGGATTCTTAACAAGCGAAAACGAAGAAGAATTAAAACTTCAATGAAAAATTACTGCTCAAAAATTCATTACTCAAGCAACGCAAGCTAAATATCCAATTCGTTACAACAAAAAGAACGATGATGCAAATGATAATGATTCAACAGTTATTACAGATGTTACTGAAAATGATGCAAACTTAAAATACTTCAAATACTGATATGGTAAAAAAGCATCTGATGATGTATACTCAACTAAAGAAGTTGACTTAGCAAAAGAAGGAATTGTTTTACCAGAAAAATTCTATACAACAGATACAGATCAAGGTACAGATATTTTTGCTGATAAAGCTGGTAAAAAAGAAGTTGCTGAAGAAAAATACAGAAACTACGCAATGAAACTTGTTGTATTAAAAGCAAGTTCAGAAGGTGTGGCTAAAAATCAACTTAACTTAACATATAAATTAGTAAACCCTTACCATCCAACATGAGAATTTTCAGGTGATGACAGTGCTCAAACACGTACAATTCAAATTAGCTTTATTTCAGTTAAACAAAATGAAATTAACAAAGTTGCTAAATTGAAAGAAATCATTAATGATAACTTTGATAAACTTGTAAATCTTGATTACACAAACAAAGAAGCTATTTCTGCATTTAAAGCAGGTGAAAAATACAATAATCAAAAAGCTAATAATCAACCTCATCCAGAAATTGTATACAGCTTCAAAGATGGTGTTACATTAGCTGATTACATTAGAGATGAAAATGGTGATTACAAAAAAGGTTTTGATATCTTTACTGAAAACGAAGAAAAACAACCATTATCAAATTGAGCTGAATTATCACTTAAATCATTTACTTCAAAACAAGCAACTGAAGAAGGTGCAGCATATCAAGAAGGAACTACAGGTAGTGCAGGTGTTGTATTAACAGTTAACACCAAAAAAGGTAAAGAAGTTGCTAGCGACGGTTCAACAAGTGCTGATTTAAACGAAAAATTAATCTCTGGATTCCAATTATCAAATGCACAAGAAAAACAAAGATTAAACAAACTTCGTGGACAATTTGCATTCCTTAACTATCCTTCAATCCAATCAGGTTTAGAAGAAGTTAAAGAACCAGAAAAAGCTGAATTAGTAAGAGAATTAGCAAAAATCTGAATCGATGATGCTAGAGTTGCTGAAAAAGGAAACTATAGCTTTATTGCAAACTACAACAACGAAAAAGAAAATGCTGTTGCTGTTATTGATTCAGTTGAAATTCCTAGTGTAAATACATCAAATTCAGTAACAATTAAATACCACTTTGAATCAAAAACAAACGCTGGTACTAAATCAGATACTAAATCATTTACATTTGTTGGATTTGGAACAAAACAACAACACGTTCTTGCTGACAAAAAAGCTGAATTAACAGCTGAATTAAACAGATTAGCATTCAAATACGCAATTACTGATGCTAATGCTCAAAATGCAGCTACAAAAGTTACTCCTGCTAAATTAGCTGAACAACAAGACGAAGCTCAAAACAAATCATTATATACTCCAACAAACAGAACTGAAAACTTATCATATGATTATGTAATTAAATCAGTTACACCTTACGGTGAAAACGGTCAAGATGCTAAAGATTACAACAGAGTTGCATTAAGAGTTGTGTTAAAAACTACAGTTGAAGGACAAGAAGTTATAACTGATGCTAAAGACATTATTGTTGGAACATTCTTAACAGCTGCTAAACAAGAAGAAGATAGATTAAAAGCAGTAAAAACTATTACAGCTGACATTAAAGCTGCATCATTCTCTAAAGGTGAATTCTTACCTGATTTAGCTGAAGTTGCTAAAATTTGAGGAAACTTGAAAGATGAAGAAACTTCACCAATTCAATTCTCAAACTTAACAGAAAGCAACGCAAAAGTTGTATGAGGTGACAAAAACTTCAAGCTTGTTGCTAACAACAAAGAAGGTAAAATTTCTGCTACATTTAAGGTTCAATCTACAAAACCTGGATTAGAATCAGTTGTATTTGAGAAAAAAGTTGACATTACCGGATTCCTTACACAAGAACAATACGATGCTAAATTTAACACTGAAAGAACACGTCTTAACGAATTAGCAACTAAATTACATGATTTAGGTGCTGAAAATCAAAGTGCTATTTCATGAACAAGACCTACAGATAGAGATAAAGATCCTCAAGTTTCATTATCACAATTATTAAATGATAGAGGAACAAATGAGTTATGACAATACTTCTCAATCACAGGTGATTTAGCTACTGATGCAAGACTTCAAGTTATTGCTGTAACTAAAGGTGTTAAGGAAACTGACGTTATTGTTACATTCAGATTAATTTCAACAAGAGAAGGAATGAAACAATACGAAGTTCAAAGAGAAGCTGATAACACTGCAGATCAAGATTTATCAAGATTTGCTGGTGTTGAATCAGACATCATGACAGCTAAAGCTACTGTTATGAACTTGTTAACAGATGAGCAATTTGCTAAAAACTTTGAATTAAACCAAAAATTACAAAAATTAGCATTAACCACAACATCTAAAGAATGAAATGGAAATGCTGAATACAACGCATTATTAGATTTTGCTCCTGTTAAAGCTTACAACGCTACATTTGATAAAGTTACAGATCCTGCATTATTAAAAGTTCTTTCTGTATTAGATACATTAGTAAGTCAAGAAGAAAATAAATACGGTGTATTGACATTACCTGAATCAAATAACAATAACAAAAATGAATCAACATTTACTATTGTTAAAGATGGTAAAGATGTTAAAGTTTCTACTACATTAGCAAGAGAAGTTACTGGATTAAGAATTAACAACGAATTCTACGAAGTTAGTGAATTCACAAACTTAACAGAACTTATTACTGGTGGTTTATTAGGTAATAGTGATACAGATACTTTATACGCTAAAATCGTATTAAAAGACAAAGATTCTGATGTTAAATCAAAAGAAATCTTAGTTAAAATTTCTGGATTCTTAACACCTAGCCAACACCATGCTAAAGAAATTCAAGAAGTTGCAAAACAAGCTAAATTAGTAGATACAATCGAAAGATTAGCAAAAATTTCTAACGTTCGTTTAACAAGCAAATACAACGGTTCGACAGTAGTTGAAAACTTTGATGAAAGTTGAGCAACAACTGAAAGTAAATGAGCAGAATTATACGAATTATACATCCCTGCTGCAGGTGAATCAACAGCTGATTCAACTTCATTATGATCAAAAGATAGAAATAATGGAAAAGCACTTGCTCTTAATGTTGCTTCTGAAGTTGAAAAACTTACAGATAAAGCTAAGAAAGATGCTTTAGTAGAATCTGGAATGAAAGTTACTGGTTCTCAAGTTCCATTCATGAACGATGGTGTTCACTTAACAGAAAATGCAGATAATACTGAATATCGTGTTAACTTTGTAATTAACAGTGTAAAACCTGAAGGTGAAAAATTAGTAATTTCATATACTGTTACTGCTTACGATTACGTAGTTGAAAATAAAGTTGCTAAATTAAAAGAAATTTACACAGCTAAGAGTGCTACAGTAATTGAAAAAGGTGAATTACCTACATTTGCTAATAAAGAGAGAAAAGATGAAATGTTAAAAGCATTACAAAGTGCTTCAACAACATTCGATTCTCCTTCGAAAACAATGACAGCTTCTGAATTTGTTGCTAAATACAATGATCAAAAAACAACAAAAGAAGAAAAAGAACAATTGTTAACTTACACATTAGCAAACCCTGACTTTGCTCTTGAAATTGTTAGAGTAACAGATGATTCAAACATTTATATTGGACGTGTAATGATTGAATACAGAATCAAATACAACGGATCAGAAAAAATGTTTGATTCAAGAGAATTCAAGGAAACTCAAACCAAAATTGGATTCATTAATGGATTTGCTTACGATTCAACCAAAGTTACAAACTAATAATTAGTTAAAATTAAATATTACAATTCAAATTCCCAGATTTGAATTCAATAATTAAACAAAAAAGCCAGAAGTTCCCAGCTTCTGGTTTTTTTATGTTCTGCTTATTATGGTTAAACTTCTACTAACCATCTAATAGGCTAGAATTTGGACGAAAAAACACACAAGTTAAGTTATATAAAGAGATATATAACGTCAACTCATGTGTTTTAGTTTATTCCTGATCTTCCAACTTGGAAACTCAGTAATTTTGAGCAAAAACCGAGAATTTCAGTCGATTCTATTCTTTAGTTAAATCAGCCTGAGTTTCCAAGTTGAGCCATATAATTGGCTCATTTTTTTTACACATATATCATAGATATATGAATAAATAAAAAAATTCATTTTTTTACTTACATTACACACATAAAATGATATAATAAGTGTATGAACTACAATCTATGCAAGAAAAAGCAAAATGGAAAATATTATTTAGTTTTAGCTATTTCAAAAGGTTTTAAAAAAGGTTACGGTAGTCAAATCGGTTTAGGCTATTGAGAAGATATAAAAGAAAAATATTCATTATCCTCTATTGAGGATATCAAAGAAATCGCAAGTAAAATTGATGTTAATTTGGATAAGCAAAGTGCAAAAGAAGAGTTTTTCAAATTACTAAAACCTAATTCAGTAAAAACGAGCATTCAAAATATTGGTATCGATTTAATTTACAAAATCATTAAAGAACTAGATTTGTTTTCAGCGTTACCAAAAAGCAAACATAAATCTTTAGAAGAGGTTTTAGAATTTTTTATAGCCACAAGAATTATTTTGCCAAGAAGCTATATGTCGCAATACAAAAATAAGAATGACTTCATAAACGATATTAATGTTAAAAAAACATCAATTTACAACTACCTTGATGTTATTTTAGAAAACAAAGATTCAGTTTTAGTAAACCTTTTTAACAAAATAAATGAATTAACTAACCGTAATAATGAAATTATTCATTTTGATAATACAACTGTTTATTTTGAAAGCTTCACACGAAAAGGTATCAGAAAAAACGGATTTTCAAAAGATGGAAAACATAATGAAGATCAGGTGGTGATTGCTATGGCTGTAGATTGAAACGGAATACCATTACACTATAAAGTTTTTCCAGGGAATACTGCGGATGGTAAAACAATGTTATCGTTTGTTTTAGAACTGCAATTTCTTTATAAAATAAACGACATTACAATAGTCGCTGATCGTGGAATTAATAATAATGCGAATTTGCGTTTTCTAGAACAAAAAGGTATTAAATACATATTCCAAAAAAGATTAGATACTTTAAGCAACGAGATGAAAAAATTTATTTTACAAGACGAAAACTATACTTTCAGAGATGATTTTTTCTGAAAAGAACAAATGGTGGAATCTATATGAAACAAAAAGAGATTTAATGGCCAATACCGAAAATGATGTGTGTTTTTTAGTCCTGGTAAAAGAACACTAGACAAGTTAAAAAGAAACAATTTCATCGATAAACTAAATCAAAAAGCTATTAACGGAGAACTACATCTTAGTTCATTAGTTCCTGAATACAAAAAGAAATATATGGATATAAAATGGTAAAACGGTCGCGAAATTAAACTGAGAAAAAATAAAAGAAAAAGGAATCAATCAGAGGATGGTTTTTATTATTATTGAAACCAATATTCTTAACTTAACACCATCAAGAAGCTAATGAAATTTATAAAAGACAATGAAAAGTAGAAGAAAACTTTAGAACACTGAAATCTTCTTTACAAGTTAGACCTGTATTTGTACACAGCGAAAAACACATACTAGCACATCTTTTATTGTGTTTTATTGCTCTCGTTGTTTTAAAATATTCTCTTTACAAATTAAAAAATTATTATAAAAGCAACGGAGAAATACAAAGAGTGACTTTAGATCTGTTTATTGATTCTTTAAGGATGATGACAATTACAAGAAAAGAAATTGATGGTAAGGTTGTTCAGGAAATAATAAATGATTTAGATGAAAATCATAAAGAAAACATAAAAATTTACAAAGACTTTATTGCATGCATGACGTAATTCTATGTGTGTAATTTTAATCACGAAAAAAACAAATACGCCTATATCGTAGGTGTATTTGTTTTTTATGCTTGAGTAACTTGGAAACTCAGGAAGCATTAAAAACAAAATCAAAACCAGATAATTTAAGTATTTTCTGATGAATTTTACTTGGATTATTGACTGCAGGAATTGGCACTTGCATTTACTTTCTTGCTAAAAAGTCGAAAAAAGACGAAGAATAAAAACTAATTTCCATAACAAAAAGTTGAATAGCAATATTCAGCTTTTTTTGTGCAATTTGGCCATACATTAGGTTAATTGTCCCTAGGGACGATTTCGAGTATTAAAGTGATATTAAGTGAATAGTACCCTGGGGGGAGGATTACTACATTATTTGTTAGATCATAATTTATTAAAATTTCAGAAAATAACAATCAATACTACTAACTAGGAAACGCAGGGAAATGGTTGCTGGAATCAATAATTAACTTTTTAATTATCCAATTTACTATGGATTGATTTGAATATTAACTCCTTTTGTTATCGGTTTAATTTTGCAAATAATTATTACATACAAACTGGCAAAACAAATTTCAAAAACAAAAATATAAAAATTATTTTTCATACCATAAAAATGACTAAAACGTCTGTATTACAGGTGTTTTTTTGTTTTTTTAAGTGGTAAAAATCTCTTTTCCATCTATAAAAAATTTACAAAGAGTTCTAAAAAAAAAAAAAAAAAGTAAAATACGGTTATATCTATCTTTTAGATAGATATATATCAAGATTTTAGTTCTTAATGAACTAAAAGGAGAAAATATGAAAAATAAAAAATTGATTTTGCTTTTATCATCTTCATTATCTGTTTCAAGTTTAATTTTGCCTCTTTCAGCAAATTATTCAAAACAAGATGTGAATATTGCAATTAATGATGTTAATTATGTGTTTGATAAAGTTAATTCTAATATTTCAGATGATATTTGAACAGGTTATAATAATTATAGTAATGGCACAGTTCATAGGTGATACAACTCTTTAGATTCAAAAGGAGTAACTAATTTAAGTCAAACTGGAAATGATAAACTTAAATGAAGTGTAACTGGTGATGCATGATATAGATTATTCGATGCTTCAACCCCAGGTTTACCAACAAATATTAATCAAACCAATTGAAATGGTAATGGTTTTGCTAATGAAATTGGTCATATGTATTCTTGAGAAAGAGATGCCTCTTCGTCTTCATTACCTGATGGTACCGGTTCTTGATGAAATGGAAATGGATTTAATCCATTAACTAATAGTAAAAAAATTAAAGTTGGTATTAACCTAACTAATGCTGACACAAATAATGACTTTTTTACTGCTGGAATTTACTTTTCGGACGATATTAGATTAGTTGGCGATATCAAAATTCACTTATTTGTTAAACAAGATAGTAGCAGTATTAATATTGATCAAACTGAAGGTAAATTAACTACATATACTATAAATATCAATGATGATCCTAAAGCTAATATTGGTGTTATGGAAATAAGTCCATGAATAGGTAAAACTCAACAAGTAACTAGTACAGGTAAATCAGTTAGTACAACTATAAACGGTAAGTCAAAAATAGCTTATATTAGCGACTATGCTTATTTGCCATACTATGATCATATTCCTGATGAATACGAAAATAATATGTCAGATGCAAATAGAAATCAAAGAAACTGATGAAAAAACACTAGACAACAAGGAAGTAATGAACTTTATGATATTTTAATTAGAGGTTATACTCCACAATCAGTAAGAAATTCTAATTTTTCTTTCACAACCAATAAATATAATCAAGTTGCTTTTGGTTTATTTCAACACTCAATAATTAGAGATAGTACTCCTGTTATTACTAAAAATAATATAACTCAAAATCAAGGGGGATTATTTGTTTTTAGAGTTAATACAAGTACATCACATAATGAAATTGTTGCAGGGGCTGTAGTTGAATTAGAAATGAAACCATTTAATAATTCAACTGAACCTTTTAATCAATTATATGCTGGTAATGCTGGTTCTACCACTGGAAGTAAAACATATTTTGGAGTTTCAGAATATAGAAATTTAAATAGTAGAGATGATTACAAGGTTATTGGTGGATTTATTAAAATGGCTGATCGGAAACAGTCATATTTAAAGAAATTTAATACTGAAGAAAAAATTCAAGATAATCTTAAATTTTACAATCAGGCAACTGATGGAATCCCACAAGCTAATTTATCTATTTCTGAAACCGGGAATAATGCTTTTACATACAATATAGATAAGAATGGTGTTTCTAATTACAACAAAAATGTCATTAGAACAAGAAATATTTATCAAGATTATAAAAGTTATAGTAATTTATCTAACTTGCGTTTAAATGCTACTTTTGCTTCAGATGTTGACAGAAAAAAATGAAGAATGATTACTAAATCTACAACAGCTTCTGCTTCAACTACTTTCGGAAGAGAATATCTTGATTTTGCACCAATTGAATACACATTTACAGATTTAGAGTATCTTAAAAGATATATTCAATCTAAAAAATGATTAACTAAAGGTGAAAAAGATGCTTTAACTAGATATGTTGAAGCTGATACTTCTTTTAAGAGTGATAATGAATTTACAAATGAACCAGCTAAAAACAGTTGAAAAACTAAAATAGATCAAATTGATGATTTACAAAAAAGTATTGAAGAAAAATATAAGGAAGTCCGTGAATTTCCACTTAATACACAACTTTATGATCCTCAATGAAATGCATTAGCAACCAAAAAAATGCTTTATGCTTTAGCAAATATTGCAACTAAAAATTACTTGGAAGAATTTATTAGTAGAAACGCTGATATTATTAAATTACAATCTGTAGAATATTACAACGATGGAACAGTTAAAGATAGAAATTCATCGACTGTTTTAAGCTCTACAAGCACATTTGAAAGATTAAAAGAATCTTTAGAAACAATTAAAAATGGTTTAGTTAATAATTTTAATAGTATTTTAACTTCAGGGAAAAATAATTTAAATTCTCTATATAGCAAATTGAATGATTATGAAATTACACAAGTTAATTCTCAAACTTATTCAACAAATAATACAAGAGCAACTAATTTGTTAACTAATAATCTTATTCAAGGTGTTATTAATACTTTAACAACTGCAGAACAAGTTAAAACTTTTGACTCAACAACATCAAGTTTGTACAAATCTAATATTAAGAATGTTTTAGATACTATTGCAAATTTAAATTCTCTTGTAACAGAAAAAAATAATTTAGAAACTCAAATTTTAGAGCAACAAAAACCTCAAAATGATTTTAAAAATTATGCTGTTTTTACAAAATCAAACAATTCTATTAATTTAAATTCTTTTGATACTTTTGATGCAAATTTAAAAGATGCAAACAATAAGACAATTTCAAACATTTTTGAATCAACTAGCACGTTGACAACTTTTTACAACAATGGTAAAAATACCTTGCAACAAAATTGAATTAATAAATTAACTGGTGAGGAAATTGATGGATCCTATGTAGAGTTTAAAAAAGAAATTAATAATTTTCAAAATTTGAGTGGTACTGAAACATCAGGTGAAAAATTTGAAATTGTTAACAATTTATTAACTAATTTAGGTTGAGATCGACCTTTTACATATGACACTCAAACGAAAACTTTAGCAGTCAATGAAACTTATTACAGTAGAATTAATAAAGCAATGAATTCAGCTTTTACTACTGCTAAAAGCAATGCTAAAAGCAAAATTGATAATCTTACATATTTAAGCCAGTCTGAAAAAACCAGTGTTAAAAGTTTAATTGATCAAGCTGAATTATATAAAGATACATATGTAGCAAATCAAGACTACTCAAATAAAGTATTAATTGGTTCAGATAAAAATATTCAAACAATTGTTCAAAAATGAACTGATATTAATACTGAAAGAGAAAAAATTAAAGACTATACTGCAACTTTTGGTTATCCAGACAAAAACATTAAACCTTCTACATATAATAGAGATTCAATTACAACAGATAGCATTAGCCCTAATTCAAATGATGTCGAAGCTGAAATTGTTAGTGTCAGTGCTGATGATAGTCAAGGAGCTTTAACAATCACTTATAAAATTGTTAAAAGCGCTGATAAAGATAATGTTTATACACAAAACAAAACTTATACAATTACTGGTTTTAGTGATGAAAGAAACAGAATCAATAATGCTAGTGCAACACCAGAATATAAAAATGTTGCGCAAAAATCAACAATTCAGGCTTCAATTGTTGTAAGGGCAAATAATAACAGTAATGATATTAAATGAACTTTACCTGCTAATACTCAAATTTACCCTGGTAGCGTTAAATATCTTGGTTACAACGACATTACAGGGAAAATCAAAGTTGCATATAAATTGCAATCAACTATTGATAATACTGCTATTTCAGCTGAAAAAACCGCTGAAATTACTGGATTCCAAACTGAAGCAGATAGATTAAATAGTCTAATTACTCAAGATACTAATAATACTCAAAAAACAATTCTTAATATTACAGCTAATCCAATCAAACGTGCTTCAGATTCAACTTTGAATACTGACTATACAATTTCACTTATTAATAATTTTGCTAATGATAATAATGTCACATTAACTGATTTATCTAATCCCGCAAATAATGACACTAATGGATCAATTTCATATACTTACAAATTAAAAACTACAAGGGAAGCAAATGATTTAGTTACTATTGCTGATGAACTGCCTTCATCTGTAGATATTAAAAGTAATGCTTCAGCTTCACAAACTAGAACTGGATTTTTAACACAGGCACAAAACGAACAAAATAAAAGAGATGAAAAGAAAAGAATAATTGATACTTATCAATATTTAAATAATGCACAAAAAGAAGATATAAAAAATAGTATTCAAAATGCTCCAATTGATCAATTAGATCAAAAAGTTTCTGAAGCGAATACCTTAAATAACGCAATGAAGGATTATATTGATGCAACTGCTAATATTGAAACAATTAAAAAAGGTATAGATTATACTGAAGCAGATAATCAAAGTGCTTTAGATAATGCAGTTAATCAACAAAAAACCGATGTTAATAAAACTCAAGGATCTAATTTATCATTGCAAGATGTTCAAACTAGAACAAAAGCAATTCAAGATGCAATTAGCAACTTAAATGGTGAAGAAAGATTGCAAAAAGCTAAAAAAGATGCAATTGCTAAAATTAATTCAAATTATTCATCATTAACTCAAGCACAAAAAGATAAAGCAATTATTTTAATCAATGCTCAAAATACTATTGCAGGTGTTAATGCACAAGATACTACTAATAGTGCTTTAAATTCTTCAATGAAGACTTTGCGTGACTATATTAACAATCAAAACATAATTAATCAAAGCAATAATTATAAATATGCAACTGATGCTTTAAGAAGTGCATATGATGGAAATCCAAACAAAAACAACAATCAAAAAGCTGGAGCAATAAAAGAAGCGGAAGATTTATTGACTACTTTAGAGTCTAATAATGAAAATTTAATGAATAAAAATAATGTTGATACAATGAATACTAAAATTCAAAATGCAATCAACAATTTAAATGGTGAGCAACGTTACAATGAAGAAGTCGCTAGATTAAATTCATTAGATGCTGCTTTAGCTAAAGTAAAAGATAGTGTAAAAAATAATAAAACTGCTAGTGAAATTACAACTAATGATGTTGAATTTCTAACAAATACAATTCCAGCTGATGTAACACCAGTGCAGTTAAATATTAGTAATACTAATGAAGTAACAGGAAAATTGGATTTAAGTTACAAATATCAATCAACTAAAGAAAACCTAACTGATATTATTTCATCTAAGACTTTTACTTTAAATAACTCTAATGCTTTAAGCACTTTAACTGAAGCACAAAGATTAAATAATTTAATTGATAACAATACTGTTACAAAAACAATTACATTTAATGATACTAAGAATACTACTGCTATTGAAGATTTAACTAAAGAACAATTTAGCGGGACTTTAGCTAATGGTGAAACTAATAAAGCACAAATTGTTATTGAATCTATTACGCCTGATCCAAATGATGAACATGCTGTGCTTGTAACTTACAAATTGCAATCAACTAAAACTAATTTAGATAATCAAACTGTGACTTCAAAAACTGCTCAAGTTAAAATTGATGGCTTTATGAGTAATAAAGAAAAAGAGCAAAACACTATTGATGCTTATACTACAGCAAATTTTGTTGGAACTGCAGATAGCACTAAATTAGCTTCTTCATTTACTAACAATGTTAAAAAAATTAACATTACTTTTGCAACTAATGATAATGCTAACCATACAAATGAAACTATTGAAATCAAATCAGTTAAATCATGAGATGATGTTAATGGTACATTAACTGCTGTTTTTGTAGTTAAAAGTAATAAACACGGTGAAGAATTAACTTCAACAGATAAAGAAATTACCATCAGTGGTTACTTAACTGAAGAGCAAAGATTAAATAACTTAATTGATAATAAAGACAAAGAATTTAACTTTAGTGGAACTAAAGCTAAAGATAAAACTACTGTTAATGAAGTAACTAAAGAAAATCTTTCAGGTTATTTAGCAGAACAATTAAATGGTCAATTGACCAATATTAATAATCAAAATAATGTTGAATTAGTAATTGATTCAATTTCAGAAACTAATCCAAATGGAAACATTAAATTTACCTATCACTTAAAATCAACTAGAACTGATATTCCTAACAACACTGTAGTTTCTAAAACATTAAGTGCTACAATGTCTGGATTCCAAAGTAATTTAGATCGTGAAAAACAAGAATTAGATGCCAAAACTGATTCTGATTTAGATGTTAACATTGACAAAACTAAAATGGCTTCAAGTTTTACAGCAGATCAAATTCAATTAAGTCCAAAAGATAACACTATTAGTGTAGTTAATAAAACAATTACTGGATACAATGACGTAATTGGATCGATTAAACTTACTTACAAGCTAAAAAGTAATAAAAACGGTCAAGATGTTTATTCTGAACCAAAAGAAATTATTATTACTGGACTTAAAACTGAAGCACAAAGATTAAATGGACTTTTAAATAGCTTAGTTGAAGGTGATATTACTTTCAATGGTACTAAAAATAATCAATTACCTTCAATAGCTCCTGCAAATGATAAAGCTAATTATTCATATGAAGTAACCAAACAAACAACTAATAAAGCAAGTCTTGCAATTAACTCAATTACTTCTGATGATTCAACTGGTCAAAATACTTTAAATCTTAAATTAGTTACCACCAAAACTCAAAGTGATTTAATCTCAAATTGAAATGTAACTAATTACCAAGCACCAGAAAGTCAAAGTAAAGATTTAGTAATTACTGGATTTAAAACTCAATCAGAACAAAATAAAATTGATCAAGAGGCTGAAAAACAAAGATTAATGAATTTGGTAGCTAATGTTCAAATTACCTATCCAAATAGCGATGAAATTTTAGCTTCTAGCTCACAAATTTCTGGAATTAGTGCAGTTATCAATTCAACTGATAATAATGCTGAAATTCTTATTCAAAATATTACTGATAAAAATGATTTAAATGGAACTATCACAGTTGCTTATGTAATCCATAGTACTAAAGGTGGCATTTACGAAAATGTTAATACCGATGTACAAACCATTGTTTTAAACAACTTTAAAACTGAACAACAAAGACTAGATGCTTTATTTACAAATAATGAAGCAACTGCTTCATTAACAGGTATTGATGGCACAGACTATGGAAAATACCTACCTCAAGAAGCTTTAGATCATTTAGTTTTAACTTTAAATAATTTAGATAATGCAAGAGTGGAAATTGTTTCAAAAACAGCTAATAATCAAACTAATAGCATTGATTATACATATCGTTTAGTTTCGACTAGAGGAGTGGTAAGTGGCCATAATTTAAACACAGTTATATCAAGCGAAACTAAATCTGGTTCATTGTCTGGTTTTAAAACTTTAGCTCAAGCTGAAAAAGAAAGATTGGATAATATCAATCCTGATGATAAAAATGATGGTTATACTCATACAATTGATTATTCAAATAGAAATCAAATTTTAGCTTCAAAAGTTAAAATTATTGATTCTAACTGAATCTGAACAATTATCCCAAGTAGTGATCATACTTTCAGTGATCAAAAAATTCTAGCTTATGATGATATCACTGGTAAATTAAGAGTTAGATATAGATTACAATCAACTAAAGAAGGTTTGAAAGGTGTTAAATCTGATTATAAATATGTAACTTTAACTGGTTATAAAACTGAATTAGATAGATTAAATGATTTAGTTGCTCAAACAAATCAACCTGTTTCAATTACTGCTAAAGAAGATAGAAAAAATGATGGAGCTAATCAGAAAAAGGCTTCACAACTAACTTCAGACGATTTCAATGTTCAATTAACTCAATATGGTCAAAATCAAGGTGTACAAGTAGAAACTATTTTGGATACTCAAAATGCTAATGATGAAACAGGAACAATTGAATTAGGATATAAATTAATTTCAACTCGTCCATTAGAAGGTCAAAATGGTTTAATTGGTGGTGAGTGACCAGATGCACCAACTCAGGCACCTGTAATTAAGTCTGATACATCAAATCCACTATTAAGCTTTGCTGGTTATGTAACTAATGCTGAAGAAGAACAAAATAGAATTAAAAGATTAATTCCAAGTCTATTAATTGACTATCCTAATAAACAAAATTATCTACCTAACTTCAACATAAGTGATGTTATTCCAAATAATATACAAGTTAAATTAAGTGAAAATCGTGAATTAAGTGAAGCTCAAATTGCACTTAAATCAGGTTCAATGCAAATTATTAGTCGTGATGATAGAAAAGGTGAAATTACTGTTAGCTATACTTTAGTATCTCAAACCAGAAATGATGTTGAAATTGTAATTAATCAAACCAGAAGTAAAAATGCTAATACTATTAAAGGCTTTAAAACTGAATTAGAAAGATTAGAAGCTCTAAATTACGATTGAGAAAATGCAATTCAAAATAAAGAAACTATTAGTCCTTCTGATGTTGTTTTAAGTGATATTACACCTCATACAACTAATAATGATCAAGCTAAAGATATAGTAATTACAGGATTTGATGATAGAACTGGTACTTTAGATATTCAATATAATATTTATTCAAAACGTACTAATTTAACAGATATTCATGTAGTTGATAAAACTGCGCAAATCACTGGTTTACAAACTGAGGAGCAAAGATTAAATGCTTTAGTTACTAATAATAATGTAAATAAAACAATTAATTATGTTTCAACTAATAAAGCTGAAATTAAGGCAAGTTCATTAGTCGACAAAAAAGATGAAGTGATTGCCAATAATAACAATTCATACTTTACAACCATAATTCAAAAGCCGACTACTTCAAAAGCAAAAATTATTATTAAAGATATTGCTGCTAATGATGAAACTGGAGAATTAAGTGTTAAATATGTATTGCAATCAACTAAAGATGGTTTAAATAACATTAATTCAACTACTGAAGGCACAATCACAATTTCTGGTTTCTTAACTAATTTACAAGAAGCTAAAAATAACTTAAAAACTAAAATTGATGAATTAGTTAAAGCAAATAAATTAACTGATGAACAAGCAAATGAATTAAAAAACAAAATTGATAACCCCGACACTAATTCAATTGCAAAAGTAAAAGAAATTGAATTAGAAACTGATAAACAAGTTTTAGTAAATGAAGCTACTAAAGAATTTAATCATTTGAACAAAGCACAATTGGACGATGTAATTAAGAAAATCAAAACTGCTGATACATTAGAAAAAGCTCAAGAAGCTAAAAATAATGGTCAAACACTAGATGATAAAATGGCTAAATTAGATGAAATAGTTAAAAACTATGAAGCTAAAAAACCATTAGACAAATATACCTATGCTTCAGAAACGCCTAAAAATGCTTTTGATAAAGTAATTGAAGATGCTAAAAAATTATTAGATAAAACTAATGCTACCGATTTAGGTACAGATAATTTAGATAATTGAATTGGTAATGAGGACACTAATACTAAAGGTCAAATTCAAACTAAATATGAAGCCTTAGATGGTGATATTCAAAAAACTATTCAAGAAGTGAATAATAATGAATATTTATCTCCAAATCAAAAACAAGAGTTAATTAACAAACTAAATTCATTAGATCCTAATACTTTAGAAAAAGCTAATGATGATGGCACTAAGTTAACTTTAAATGATATTAAAGGTGAAATTAGCCAAATCGAAGCAGTTAAAAAAGCTGCAATTAATAGAATCAATGCTTATGAAAACTTAAATCAACAACAAAAGGATTCATACATTAGTCAAATTAAATCCAGTGATAATGATCAATTAGAAACTATTGAAAATAATGCAACAACTTTAGACAACAAAATGCTTGAGTTAAAACAAGCAATTAAAAATGTTAAAGATGTACCTAATTCAAGTGCATATCAAAATGCTGATAAAAATAATAAAGATGCCTTTGATAGTGCTTTAAATGTGGCTAATAAAATTAAAAATGGTAAAGAAACTACCGATCCAAACGATACATTTAATTACAATGCAAATTTAGATGCAGTACAAAAAGCAATTGATAATCTAAAATTAGCTAATACTAATATAAAACGTGATGAAGCTCTTAAATATGTTGACAATGCGCCATATTTAAGTGCAGCTGAAAAAGCAAGCTTTAAAGAAAAACTTAATCAAAATCCAATTACAGATGAAACTATTGCGAAATTAAAAGAGCAAGCACAAATTATTAATGATGCCAAAAAAGTTTATGTAGATCAAATTAAAGCAATTGATGCTAATGATTTAGATCAAGCTGCTAAAGATAAATACATTAAACAAATCATTGATAAACCAATGACATTGGATGAAAATAATGTAATTACCAATCCAGAGAAATTTAGCAAAATTGTTTTTGATGCACAAAAAGAAGCTTTAATTAATAAATTAGAAAATAATGTAAATCAACCTAATTTACCAAATATTCTTAATCCAAAACAATTAACTGAAGCTAAAGAAGCAATTAATAATGCGACTGATTTAGCAGAAGCGCAAAAAGCTTATGAAGATGCAATTAATTTAAGTAAAAAAATGGCAGCTTTAGATAAATTAGTCAAAAACTATGAAAAATCAATTGCTGATCCAAATAACACAAAATACAATAAAGCTGATAATAAAGAACAATTTGATAATAAATTAACTGAAGTTAAAAAATTATTAACATCAGATTCAGATAATGGAGTTGATAATAAATTATTGGAAGATTTATTATCAAATAATGACAAATCATTACAGCACTCATATGAAGAGTTAAATGGTTTAGAAAATGATTTAATTGAACAAATTAATAATTCAGAAGTTTTATCACCAAAAGAAAAAGCTGATTTAATAGGCCAAGTAAATAACATTGATAAACATAATGATGAAGCAGGCCAAGTAGAAACATTGCAAGATAAACTTAATAAATTAATTGCTGACAAAAACAATAATATTAAATCTATTCAAAACCTTGAAAATCTTAATCAAAGTCAAAAAGATGATTTAATTAACAGAATTAAAAATAATGACTTGGTTGATAATCCAGCAATTTTAGATGAAGCTCAAAATCTTGATAATAAGATGAAAGAGTTAAAAGATGAAATTGCAAAAGAAAATAAAATTAAAGGTTCAATCTACTATAATAAAGCATCTGAAGAAAAACGTAATAACTACGAAAAAGCTTTAAATGATGCTAAAAAATTAGTTAATAATCAACATCCTGAAACTTATGACACCGCAAATCTTAATTTTGATGAAACTAATGATATATACTTAAAACTTAAAAAAGCTTTTGAAGCACTTAATGATGAACAAAACAAATTCTTAAATGCAGCGGAATTAGAAAAATTAGTCAATGAAGCAAGTGAGTTTGTCCAAAAATATCCTTACACTACTTCGACTCCAGAAAAACAAAATGCTTATAATGTTGCAATTGAAAATGGTAAAAAAGTTCTTGAAAACCTTGAAAACGCAACAGTTGAAGAAATTCAAGAAGCGATTGATAAAATCAAAGATGCAATCAAGCAAATTTATGACAATAAAGAAGACTTGAAAAAAATTGTTGATGAATTACCAAATCTTTCTGAGCAAGAAAAAGAACATTTTAAAGATCTAATTCAAAATGAAGATGATCCAGTTAAACGTAATGAAATTCTCCGTGAAGCTCAAAAAATCAACGATCAAAAACAAGAATTAATTAATTTAATTAATGAACAACCTAATTTATCTAATGCAGATAAAGAACAATTAAGAGATAAAGTTGTAAATGCTGACTCAAGTCAAGAAAACTGATACAACAAACTTAAAGATGACATTATTAAAGCTAACGAATTAATTAAGAAATTAGTTGATGAAATTAGCAACCATACTTTAAATAATGAACAGTTAGACCAATTAATCAAAGATCTTGCTGATTCTGGTGTAACAAATCCAGATTATGACAAGATTGTTGATGGATTGAAAAAATACAATGATTTAACAAATGCATTAACTAACTACCGTAATTCACATGTTCTTGATGAAAATTACCAAGATCTAAAAGATGCTTTAGTTGCTGCAATTAAAGACTCAGTTGATTTTGCAGTTACACATGAAGAATTCAGCAAATTAAAAGATCAATTAATTTCACAAAAAGAACAATTGAATCAAGTTGCTAACGGTGAAATGAATTTAGTCGATTCATTAATTAATGAAGATCAAAGTAAGTTTGATGAAGCGTTAAATTCAATTAATAAAATTATTTCAGATAAATATAGTGAATTTAACAAAGAATTAAGTGATAAAAACTACTTTGAAATTACCAATAAACCTGCTTCAAAAATTAGCGAAAATGATATTAATTTAATTAATAGCATTGAACAAAAAGATGCTTCCGAAGTAATCTACAGTGCACTACAAGAAGCATTAAAAACAAAATCAAAAGCAGATCATTTAAGTATTTTCTGATGAATTTTACTTGGATTATTTACCGCAGGAATTGGTCTTAGCATCTACTTTCTTGTTAAAAAGTCGAAAAAAGACGAAGAATAAAAACTAATTTCCAAAACAAAAAAGTTGAATAGCAATATTCAGCTTTTTTTGTGCAATTTGGTCTTATATTAAGTTGACTGTCCCTGGGAAAAATTTTGAGCATTAAAGTGATATTCAGTGAATAGTCCCCTGGGGATGATTACTACATTATTTGTTAGATGATAATTTATTAAAATTTCAGGCAATAATAATCAATGCTACTAACTGGGAAAGGTACCTATATCATTAAGATCAATAACGGAATATAAAAAACCAATAACACTATAAAATAGAGCTATTGCTTTAAATTTATTTAATAAGACAACGAAATGAATTGTTCAAATTTATTAATTTCTTCGTCCGATAATTCAATAAAAAGATTATTTGATACTAAATAATTTAAAAATTGTAAAACAATTGTGTTAATTAGTTTATGTGGTATTGCACTTGCTGGTCCAGCTTCAGATAATTGTTCGTTTTGCATCTTGTTTTTTTGTGTTGGAGTTTTATTATTAACATTTCTCATAACAAAATCCATCCCCGCCATTCCGGAATTAACATTACGTGCTTTAATCATTTTTTTAATTGAAGCAAGTCCGATCATTCGACTATCTAGGGATCTTTCCACTTTTACACTCGGATCATCTTTTAATACATAGTATTTAACACCGTCTATTTCCTTTACTTCATAAGGTGGTTCGATTTTACCTTTCTCTAATTCTAATTTAACATTTGAATAGAAAATAGTTGGTTTAGTTGTAAAAAAACCATATTTACCAAGCGAAGCTTCGTTTTTAAAATGGTTTTTAGAATCAAAAAAGTCTGTTCTATTGTATTGTATGTATTTTCACATTAATGAATGTTTTGGATTCTCGATATATCAAACTTTCGGTTTATAATGCTGAATTAGTGAAATTGTATTGTTAATGCAACGTTCTCCTAATCTTTTAATAAAAAGTTGAACATCACTTTTAAGGTTTTTTGTAAAACCACCTTTGAGATTTTCGAATTCTTCAATACTACGCTCTTTTAGCTTAGTTTTAGTTTCATCAGCATAAGCTCAAAAACAAGTACCTCCACCTTTCATATTTAAAACACATGAAAATGATTGACAAAGAGGTGATGCCAGGATTATATCTGGTTTTGGATATTGTTTAAAAATTTCTACTATATTATCTTGTGACAAATCTAGTTTATAATGTTTTTCTCTAGTTGGTTCGGTCACATCAAATGTGTATACATCAAAAAAATCAATTAAATTGTATTCTTTAAGAGAGTTATACACACTATTTTGACCACCACCAAAGAGATCTCAAATAACTATTTTTTTCATTATTTCTCTCTTTCGATATAAAAGTTTAATAATTCATTATCATTGGACAAGTATTTGTTACTTTTGTAATACTCAACAAAGCTATTATAGTCATTTTGTTCTTTTTTCATTTGAATAATATAATTAAAAGTATCAGTAACTAAATTTTTGTCTTTGTTATGAATGCTTTGATGACATAATTTGCATAAAGGTATTACGTTGTCTTTTGAGTGAATTTTTTCTCAGTCTAAATAATTTTTACTATTTGATTCGCTTCTTGTGTTGTTTTCTAATCTATTTTTAAAAAACTATCTAGGAATAAAATGATGAAAATCTAAAGGTAAATTCAAATTTGTATTTTCGATTGCTTTTTTAGTTTTTATTCAATCCATTTTAGTGCGACAAATATTATTATTAAAATTATTTAAAGCACAAGAAAAATTATGTTTATCTAACAATAATGATTTAGTTTCATCTTTTATAACAGGATCATATGATTCTAAAATCTTGTCTTTTTTAATTAAATAGTCAGGATTATTTTGAAATAATTTTCATTCTATTCTAACTTTTGTAATTTCATCTAGATCTATTTCATCATCTAAGACAGACAGAATTATGTATTTGACTTTTCCTCTTCAGATCTTGTATTGAAGACCATGGTATTTTGTAAAAGCTTCAAGCCTACTAAAGTCAAAAGTCACAAAACTATTACTTGAATTTATGCTTTTTTCGTAATTAAAAAATCAAAGCGAAGACAAAATTAAATGTGTAATTTTACCATTAGAATTACGATAAGAACTAATTAATAAACATTCATGTTTTAGTTTTGCTAGTTGTAAAAATTTATCACTACGAATTCTTAAATGAGAGGGATTTTTTTGATTACTCATCGATTGAATTGAAACATATAAATAATCAAAAAAATCATGTTCATTATCATTTTGGTGAATCATTTTATACAAATTAGTATTTTTAAATTCTTCTTTGCTAATCAACATATTCTTTAATTGCAATTTAGTTTCATCATATGATTTTTGATTCATAACAACCCCTTTCATTGTTTTTATTGTAGATATTATAATACATTAATTAATCATATTAGGACTATTAAGCGAATTAGTCGATTTTATAAAAAAACGATGAGAAAGTTTCTCATCGTTAGACGGTTATTATTTGGATTCGTCTTTATTTTTAACTCAATATGGAAATGTAATATCAGGATTTGAAGTGTTCATTTTGATTAAATTCAACGAAGCAAAAATTTGATTATCTAAAATAGTATAATCAACATCAATTTGTTCAATTCTTTTTTTCTTCTTTGTCAATTAATTTGGTTCAATCGAATTTTTTTAAATCCTTATTAAATAAAAAAATTAATTTATATAATTTAAGTTATGAGAATTATAGTTGGATTAGGTAACCCCGGGGACAGATACAAATTCACTCGACACAATGTCGGTTTTTTAGTCATTGATAAAATGTGTCAAAAATTAGGGGTTGAACTTGATAAAAAGAAATTCAATGGTGAATACACTAAGGTTGATGATTTAATCATTGCACGTCCAAATACTTATATGAATAATTCTGGTGAATTCGTTAGTGCTTTAGCGACATTTTTTAAAGTTTCTCCTGACGATATAATGATTATTCATGACGAGAAAGATTTCGCTCTTGGACAAGCATCTTTAAAAATTGGTGGTAGCGATGCGGGACACAATGGAATTAAAAGTGTGATCGAAAAATTAGGAAATAATGTCTTTAAACGTATGCGGATTGGAATTGGTAAGAATCCCAACATTCCACTTAAGGACTACGTTTTACAAAATTTCACTGTTGCAGAAATGAATATTCTTGAACCTGTTTTAGAAGTTAGTGCCGATGCTGCAATTTCGTTTGCTTTTAATGATATAAATACTTTAATGAATTCATTTAATATTAATAAGAAAAAAACACAAAATGAAACAAGAAAATAATCAAGTAATTTTATTAGCTATTAGTGGTGGTCCTGATAGCATTTTTTTATTAAATAAATATATTAATCATAATAATATTGTTGTCGCACATGTAAACTATAATCAAAGATTTAACAGCGATATTGACCAAAAAATAGTTGAAGAAATGTGTAAAAAATACAACATTCCTTGCGAAATTTTGAGTCTAAAAAAAGATGATTATCAAGGTGGAAATTTTCAAAATTGAGCTCGTGAGCAAAGATACAATTTTTTCAAACAAGTTTACGATAAATACCAATGTAATTTGCTGTTTGTTGCTCATCACATTGATGATTTTTTAGAAACTTATTATTTACAAAAAAAGCGCAAATCATATATTAATTATTGAGGGATTAAAAAGCAGACTGAAATTTTTAATATGAATGTTGAGCGACCACTTTTGTTTAGTTACACCAAAAAGCAAATTATGAAATTTCTTGAAAAACACAAAATTGCTTTTGCAGTAGACTATACTAATACACAACCTAAATATGATCGCAACAAAATTCGTTTATCAATTCAAAATTGAACATCAATTCACAAAATATTATTTTTGTTTTGAATTCGAATAAAAAATATTAAAAATTTTTTTCAAAATCGTCAAATAAATCGCATATTAGAAATGTGAGAGAAAAAAGAGTTTGCTCAAGAATTTTTATCAAAATTAAATAAATCGACACAAAAAAAGTTAGTTTATCAATTTTTACACAAAAGATTTAACAAAATAAACTTAAGTAGTTCAAAAATTGATTCAATTATTCAATTTATTATTTCAGATAATCGAACTTCAAAGTACAAACTATCTGATTTTGAGCATCTATATAAAATAAAAGGAAAAGTACAATAAAAATATATAATTTTTTCATGGAAAAATATTATTTTTAGCAATAACGTATTTAATCTGCTAAAATATATATTAATTCATTAAAAGAAAGGAAAATAAGATGATGAATAAAAACAACGGTTCACAAAATAAAAAGCGAACAGTTTGAATAATTGTTTTAGCTCTTTTCATCGCTGCTATCGGTGGATATTTATTATGACGTTTCGTTTCACGAAGTGGTTATATTGAATGAAATCTTAGCGAATTAGCAAAAAATATTCGTGCAGCTGCAGCTGATGCTAGTGACCAAAATTACTTTAAATCAGTCACATATGATTTTAATACAAATACATTTAGCGGTATTTATGTCACCGGAGATTCTATTGTTAATTTCCAAAGTGCCGGAAATCCGGATGGCTTAAGTAAATTATTAGTAGTTGATGATAAAACTTATGGCGCTTGAATGGAAGGTGCATTTGCTGCTCCTGAAGGTGTTACTGTTACAGGTTATAAAACACTTACGATTCAGCAAGAACCATTTTTATTATCAGTATTTTTAAGATTCCTTCCAACATTATTAATCATTGGATTTTTATGATTCATGTATAATGCTCAATTCAAGGCGATGGGGAATGGAATGTTAGGGGACAAAAACCCTGCACAAAAAATTAAAACTGATAAAAAATTCAAAGACATTGCTGGTAACGAAGAAGCAAAAGAAGAAATTAAAGAAATTGTGGACTATTTAAAAGATCCTAAAAAATACGAAGCTAGTGGCGCAAGAATGCCGCACGGAATTTTACTAGGTGGTCCACCAGGGACAGGTAAAACTCTTCTTGCGAAAGCTACAGCTGGGGAAGCTAACGTTCCTTTCTACTTTATTTCTGCATCAAGTTTCGTTGAAATGTATGTAGGTTTAGGAGCTAAAAGAGTTCGTCAAGTTGTTGCTGAAGCTCGTAAAAATGCTCCTGCAATTATTTTTATTGATGAGTTAGATGCAATCGGTAGAACAAGAGGAAGTGGTATTGGTGGTGGACACGATGAACGTGAACAAACATTAAACCAATTGCTTGTTGAAATGGACGGTATTCAAGGAAATAGTGGTTTATTATTCTTTGCTGCTACAAACCGTACCGACGTATTAGATCCTGCTCTTGTTAGACCAGGACGTTTTGATAGAACAATTACTGTTGGACTTCCAAATGTTAAAGAACGTGAAGAAATTTTAAAACTTCACGCAACCGGAAAAAGATTTGATCCTGCTGTAGATTTTAAAAACATTGCAAAAAGAACACCAGGATATTCAGGTGCTCAACTTGAAAACGTGATTAATGAGGCTACTCTTTTATCAGTTCGTGAAAATACTAAAGTAATTACTTTAAGTCAAATCGACGAAGCTATCGATAGAGTTATGAGTGGTCCAGCTAAGAAAACAAGAACAATCACTAAAAAAGAATTAACAATGGTTGCTTACCACGAAGCGGGACATGCAGTTGTTGGTATCAAGGTACCAGGGGCAAGTAAGGTTCAAAAAATTACAATTATCCCACGTGGTGACGCTGGTGGATACAACTTAATTATCCCTGAAGAAGAAAAATATAACATGACTAAGTCTGAATTGATGGCTACAATCGCCAGCTTCATGGGAGGACGTGCTGCTGAATCGATCATCTATGGTGATAACAATATTTCTACAGGTGCTTCAAACGACATTGAAAAAGCAACAAACATTGCTCGTAGAATGGTAACTCAATATGGTATGAGTGATTTAGGACCAGTTCGTTATGAAAACGACGAAGGTAGTCCATTCTTAGGAAGAACTTTAGCAACACACCAATCATATTCAAGTAGAACAGGTCAAGAAATTGATGCTCAAATAAGAAAAATAATTAATGACGCTAAAGAATTAGCTGAAAAAATTATTTTAGAAAACCGTCAATTATTAGAATTGATTAAAGAAAGATTACTTGAAAAAGAAACTATCGTTTCAGAAGAAATTGAATATATTGTAAAACATATGCAATTACCACCTGATTCCGAAGAACACAAACAAAGTGAAGAAGTTCACAATATCACAATTGATGAATTAATTGCTGAAGCTGAAACTGATACAAAAGAAAAAGAAAATGAATAATTAAATTCGACCAATTATTAGTTGGTCGAATTTTATTTATGTTATTATGGAATTATTAACTTATTTAAGTTTTTAAATATTTGACAGTCAAAATTATTATGCTATAAATTAATAAAATTATTTATATACTTTCAAAATAATTAAGGAGTTAATAAATGAAAATTAAAGGAATAGGAGCTTCTAAAGGTGTTGCAATTTCAAAAGTTTTTAAAATTGAAGAATTACCTTTAGAAATTACTAAAAATGCACAAAATCCTGAATTAGAATTACAAAAATATCAAGATGCTCAAGAAGCTGTAATGGTAAAAATCAACAAAGCCAAAGATTTAGCTAAAGATCCAGAACACGCAGCAATTTTTGAGGCTCATTTGAATTTCGTAATTGATCCTTATGCAGTAGATTCAATCAATAACATGATTAAAAACGAAAATTTAAGTGCTGAATATGCAGTTAAAAATTTCTATGATGAATTCGCAAACATGTTTGCTATGATGGATGATGAATACATGCGTGAACGTGCAGCTGATGTTAAAGATGTTGCTAAAAAAATCTTATATGTACTAAATGGTATCGAAGAACCAAATTTAAGTGAAATTAGTGAAGAAGTTGTGATTGTAGCTGAAGACTTAAGTCCTTCACAAACTGTGCAATTAGACAAAAAATATGTTAAAGGTTTCGTAACAAACATTGGTGGTCCTACTTCACATACAGCTATTATGGCTAGAAGTTTAGGAATTCCAAGCGTAGTTGGAACTAACAATATTTTAGAATTAGTGAAAAACGGTGACGTTATTGCTTTAAATGGTGATAAAGGTGAAGTTGTTGTAAATCCAAGTGCAGAAGAAATTGAACATTTCAAAGAAGAAATGGTTAAATACGAACAATACTTATCACGTTTAGCATTATTAAAAGGAAGACAAAGTCAAACATCAGACAATCACCATATTGAAATTGCTGCAAACATCGGAACACCAAGCGATTTACAAAGTGTTTTAGATAATGATGCTGAAGGAATTGGTTTATTTAGAAGTGAGTTCCTATACATGGATAATGACCACTGACCAACCGAAGAAGAACAATATCAAGCATACAAAAAAGTTCTTGAAGGAATGAACGGTAAAAGAGTTGTTATTCGTACACTTGACATCGGTGGAGATAAAACTTTAAAATACTTTAAATTCCCTGAAGAGATGAATCCATTTTTAGGATATCGTGCAATTCGTTTTTGTTTAAATAATTTAGATATTTTCAAAACTCAATTAAGAGCTTTAGTAAGAGCAAGCGCACATGGAAAATTAGGTATTATGATTCCTATGGTTACAAACGTACCTGAATTTTTAGAAGCTAAAAAAGTTTTCGAAGAAGTTTATAATGAACTTCAAAGTGAAGGTGCAAAAATTGCTTCAAGAGAAAATATTGAATTTGGATTAATGATGGAAACTCCTGCTGCAGCTGTTTTATCAGATCAATTCTGTAAACATGCAGATTTCGTATCAATCGGAACAAACGATTTAATTCAGTATTCAATGGCAGCTGATAGAATGAACGAAAATATTTCTTACTTATATCAACCATTAAATCCATCAATTTTAAGATTAGTTAAATTAATTATCGACGGAGCACACAAACACGGTAAATGAGCTGGAATGTGTGGTGAAATGGCTGGAGACCGTCGTGCAATGCCACTTTTAATTGGATTAGGACTTGATGAATTCTCAATGTCTGCTTCTAACGTGTTAGCAGCTAGAGAATTAGCATCAAAACTATCATATGCACAAATGCAAGAATTAGCAAACAAAGCAATTGAACTTGAAAGTGAAGTTGAAGTTGCACAACTTTTAGAAAAAGAATTAAACATCTAATTTAACAAAACAGAGTTTAGCAGTTAATATTAAATATTGCTAAATTCTGTTTTTTTATTTTGCAATTAAGGAGTATAATTAAAAAGTAAAAATTAGAAAAAACGATTAAAAAACGATAGAAAGTGAGCTTTTTATGAAAAAAGTACTATTTTTAAATGGTTCAATCTCTACTAGAAAAAATTCATTTTCAAGTATTGTAACACAGGAAATTATCGATGAATATCGTAGATTAAACCCTGATGATGAGATTATTGAATATGATTTGAACAAAACTCACACCGGAGCAATTGTACATGCTCATAATTTAGCTGAGTATTACAATCAAGTTGATTCAGACTTTTGAATTGATTTATTAGCAAAAGTAGACAAAATTATTATTACATCTTCAGAGATTAATTTTTCAGTTTCCCCAGTGGTCAAGAATTTTATTGATTCAATAACGGTACCAAAAAAAACATTCGTATATAACCGAGACTCATCAATTAATAATCCTAGTCAAGGTTTATTAAATCATTTAAGTGTTTTAATTGTGACTAGCAGAGGCTCGCACGAATCTGCTTATACTTGAGCAGCTACCGGGGAATGATTAAAAAACATTTGATTATTTTTAGGTGTCCCAAATGTGCAACACATCGATATCCACGGTACCGATTTAGCGGAAAATAAAAATTTAAGCTCTCAAGAAATTAAAAATAAATACAAGGACGAGATTGGAAAAGTATTAAAAGAATTTTAAAGGAGAGATTCATGAAAAAAATTGAATTAGGTATTACAACTTTTGGAGAAACAACAAAATTAGAAAAAACGAATTCATCTATTTCGCACAGTCAAAGAATTAAAAACATAATTAAAGAAATGGAATTAGCAGATAAAGTTGGTTTGGATGTTTACGGAATTGGTGAACATCATCGTGACGATTTTGCTGTTTCTGTACCTGAAATTCTACTTGCTGCAGGTGCGGTTAATACAAAAAATATTCGTTTAACCAGTGCTGTTTCAGTACTATCATCAAGTGATCCAATTCGACTATATCAAAACTTTTCAACAATAGATGCAATTAGTGATGGTCGTGCAGAAATTATGGTTGGACGTGGTTCTTTTACTGAGTCGTTTCCTTTGTTTGGTTACGATTTAAAGCAATATGACCAATTATTCGAAGAAAAGTTGGATATGCTTTTACAAATAAACGAAAATGAGAAGCTGATTTGAAGCGGTGAATTAACTCATTCAGTTTTAAATAAAGGTGTATATCCACGTTCGGTACAACCACAATTACCTATTTGAGTGGCAACAGGTGGTAATCCAACTTCAGTAGTAAACATCGCTAAGAGGGGACTACCAATTGTTTTTGCGACGATTGGAGGAGATCCTTTAAAATTTAAAGTTTTAGTAGATATCTATAAAAAAGCTTGAAAAAACTTTGAAAAAGATGATTCAAAAATGAAAGTCGCAGCTCACTCCTGGGGATGAATTGAAGATGATAAAGAAAGTGCGATTAATAATTATTTTTGACCTACGAAAAAACTTGTGGACTCGATTGCGAAAACAAGGGAACACTGAAGTGAATTAACTCGCGAACGATATGAAAGTGAAGTGAGTGAAACAGGGGCAATTTTTGTTGGTGATCCTCAAAGTGTGGCACAAAAGATTATTCGAATTGTTGAGGGGTTGGATTTAGATCGTTTTATGCTCCACATCCCTGTCGGTTCAATGCCACACGAAGATACATTAAGAGCAATTGAGTTATTTGGTACTCAAGTAGCTCCAATTGTGCGTGCATACTTTGAAGACAAATAAAAAATGAAGTCACGACGACTTCATTTTATTATTATTTCTAACCAGTAGAAATTGGAGGACATAATTATTTTCTTTTAATTTCTTTAAGACGAGCACTCTTACCACTACGGTTACGCATGTAGTAAAGTTTTTGACGTCTTGTTTTGTTTGAACGAACAACCTCAATACTTGCGATTAAAGGTGAGTTAACTGGGAATGATCTTTCAACACCAACACCATATGAAATTTTTCTAACTATAAATTTTTCTCTTGTTCCAGATTCTTTTTTAGAAATAACTAAACCTTCGAAAACTTGGATACGTTCTTTTTCACCTTCACGAATACGAACGTGAACTCTAACGTTGTCACCTGTTTGGAAAGCAGGTAAGTCTGTACGTAATTGTGATTTTTCAACTGATTCAATTAAACTATTTCTCATTTTTTATCCTTTCAATAATGTCTGGTCGATTTTTTAACGTCTTTTGTCATTGAGCATCGACTTTCCATTTTTCAATTTCTTTGTGATTTCCATTTAATAAAACTTCCGGAACTTCCATTCCTTTGTAAACTCTTGGTCTTGTATATTGTGGATAATCTAAAAGTCCATTATTTTGAAAACTATCAAATTTATGTGATTCTTCTCGAATAACACCTGGGACTAATCTTAAAATTGAGTCCGCCATTACCATTGATGGTAACTCTCCACCTGTTAAAACATAGTCACCAATTGATAATTCAATATCAACTAGTTCTACGATTCTTTCGTCAAAACCTTCGTAACGACCAGAAATAAAGGTAATTTGTTCTTTTGTTGCTAATTCATTTGCAATTGCTTGATCAAATTTTTTACCTTGTGGTGTAACCAAAACTTTGTATCCGCCTCGATTTGGAAGCGAATCCAAAGCTAAGTCGATTGGTTCAATTTGTAATAATAAACCGTGTCCACCACCAAAAATTTCATCGTCAACTTTTCTGTGTTTACTTTTACTAAAATCTCTAAAATCCACAACATTCAAATTAATTAAACCTTTTTGAATCGCTTTGTTAATAACACTTTCTTCAATTAGTGGTTTAAAATAGTTCGGAAATAGAGTTAGGAAATTGATTTTCATTGTTTACCAGATTTTAATTCAGCTGTTAATTTGTTTTTTCTAAATAAGTTTGAAACTGTTACAGTAGGTTGAGCACCTTGTGCTAATCATTTTGATGTTGCTTCTTTGTTTAATACCAATTCTTTTGAATGTGGATTGTAGTGTCCTAAAGCTTCGATGAATTTACCATCACGTGGTGCTCTTGAGTCAGCAGCAACGATTTTGTAAATTGCATTGAATTTGCTTCCCATGCGTTTAAGTCTGATTTTAACCATTTTTCCTCCTTTTTAGTGTCAAGCAAAAGTGCTTGACAGCAATAATGCTAATTTATTATATATTAGTTTTCAAAAACACAAAACAAATAAAATCTTTTTTAGAAATTAATTTATTAGAATGCTCAAATTCGTAGTCTACATTTTGATGTTTAATACTATATTATAGTAATAAAAGTACAAAAAAACAAAGAGCTTTAATTCTGACTCTTTGTTTAAAATTTTAGTAAATTATTTGTTAGGAATTGATTCAACACCAGGTAAAGCTAAACCTTGTAATAATTCTAATGAAGCTCCACCACCTGTTGAAACGTGTGAGAATTTATCTTCCATTCCTAGTTTTTGAACAGCAGCAACTGAGTCACCACCACCAACTACAGAATAGCAATTTTGTAATTTAGCAATAGCACGACAAACGCTAAGAGTACCTTCTTTGAAGTTTTCAAATTCAGTAACCCCCATAGGTCCGTTTCAAACCACTGTTTTTGCACCTTCAAGTGCTTTAGCAAAAATTTCTTCTGATTTAGGTCCTAAATCTAATCCCATGTATCCATCGGCAATATCGATTCCTTGAACTTCACCTTTAACATCAGCAAATTCTTTAGCACATAAATGGTCTACAGGTAAAATAACTTTGTCACCATATTTTTCTAAGAAGTTTTTAGCTAATTCTAAGTAATCGTTTTCAACTAATGAGTTACCAATTGAGTGTCCTTGAGCTTTTAAGAATGTGTAAGCCATTCCACCACCGATAATCATTTTATCTGCGATTTTAATTAAGTTTTCAAGCACTTGGATTTTATCTGAAACTTTAGCTCCACCAATAATTGCTACATATGGATGTTCTGGATTGTTAATTGCTTTAGATAAAGCAGAAACTTCTTTTTCCATTAAGTATCCTAAACCGCTTTCGCTAATGTTTGAAGCGATTCCGACGTTTGAAGCGTGTGCACGGTGTGCAGTACCAAAAGCATCGTTAATAAATACATCACCTAATGAAGCTCAGTATTTACCTAATTCAGGATTGTTTTTACTTTCAGCTTTATCATTTAAGTCTTCATAACGAGTGTTTTGCATTAATAAAACATCACCGTCTTTCATTTGCGCAATTGCATTTTCTAATTCTGCACCTCTAGTTTGGTTTACGAATTTAACTTCTTTACCTAATTGTTTTGATAATTCAGCAGCAACTGGCTCAATGTTTCTTTTTGCTAAATCTTCTTCTGTTTTTACTCTACCAAGGTGTGATAATAAAATTGCTTTTCCACCTTCTGAAATAACTTTTTTAATTGTTGGTAAAGCAGCTGTAATTCTCTTAGTTGAAGTAATAACACCATCTTTAATTGGAACGTTAAAGTCAACACGAATTAATACTTTTTTACCACTTAAATTTAAGTCATCAATAGTTTTTTTCATAGAACTCCTGTTTAAATTTTTTAATTCTTTTTAATTATATATTTTTGTATCTTTAAAAATAAAATATTAATTAAAAAAACACTATTTTTTGCAAATAATACCAACGATTTTAATTAGTCAAAATAATCATTTTTTAATTTGTGAGTTTTTACTTTTGTGATTATTAAAAATCATTAAAAGTCTTATAATTTATATATATTTTATATTTATATATGTCAAATTGGAGTTTTATGGAAGGACAACACAACATTTTAATTGAAGCTAGACGTGAAGAGCTTCGTTTATTACATTTAGAAAATGAAGCTGAATTAAAAAGTGATTTAACACTAACTCGCAGCGAAAATTCAGATTCATCTTTAAAAACAAAGTTTCAAAAAGATAAATTATCACGTAAAGAGTTAATTATTCAAACAATGCAAATTTTAGTTGCATTATCACTAATTATTACTCTGATTTTGATTGCTTTAGTATTAGGTAAAAATTAATTAAGGGGAAAAATTATGTCAATCGGTTCAATATTTTTTGGATTTATTGGTTTTATAGTAATGATATTTTTTGTTTTAGCAATATTTAGATTTATTGTATGATCAATCTTTACTATTGCGAAAATTATATTTGGATTGTTAGTGTTCGGTGCCTTAGCTAGCTTAGTTATGCACTTTATTTTTCATATTCCTATTTTTTAATAAAGGAAAATCAAAAAACCAACTATATTTACTCAAAAAGGAGGTGAAGTGTTAAGTAACATTTTATTAATCGTAATTTTAGTGTTGATTGTTTTTATTTTGCTTTTTGTTACTTCGCCATATTTGTTTAACTTTGCTAAATCACGTTTTACTCGTACAAAGTACAACAAATTAGGTAAAAGTTCACAAATTCGTTTAATAAATCAATTACGTGAAGCGGTTATTTATTTAAGTAAACACAAAATTGGTGCAATTATTACAATTGAAAACACTGAAAACGTGGACAATTTACGTACTGACGGAGTCATTTTAAATGCCAACATCAGTTCGAGTTTATTAATTGCTATTTTTAACAAAGAAAGTCCACTGCACGATGGTGCTGTGGTGATTCGTGATAACAAAATTTATTACGCATCGACATTTTATAAAATTACCAGAAAAAGTATGGAAAACCGTTATGGTTCACGTCATCGTGCGGCTATGGGGATAAGTGAGATTTGTGATGCGACCACAATTGTTGTCTCTGAAGAAACCGGGACAGTTTCAATTACTAAAGGTGGAAACATCGCTGAAGTTCGCATCGATGAATTCCAAGAACAATTAGTTAGATATTTACAAGATTAAAATTAAAAAATCACAAAACAGTGGAGGTGTTGTATGGATTATACAATTGAACAAATTCATGAAGAATTAGTCGAAATTATTAAATCTAAATCAATTCTCAAAGCTCGAGAATTTTTAGACGATCATCCATATGCGGACGTAGCTCTTGCTGTTGAAAATTTACCTTTAAATCAACAACTTTATTTTTTCAGAATTTTAACAACTAATGAAGCAGCTGAGTTATTTTCATATTTAGAAGATGAATCCAAAACTAAATTAGTCCACTCTTTTACTGAAGATTGAGGAAAAGAAATTATTCAGGAGTTGCAAAGTGACGAGCTTGCTGACTTGCTTGAAGAATTACCAGTTAATTTACAAAAGAAAATTCTTTCGGAAACTCCACCTGAAAAACGGAACTTAATTAACGAAATTCTTAAGTTTGACGACAATCAAGTTGGAAGTATTATGTCTGTGGACATTTTTCCGATTCAAAATACATGAACATGTGCAAAAGCGCTAAGAAGAATTAAAGAAATGTACTTTGATGATGAAAAAGAGTTCACTCACTATTTTTATGTAACTGACGAAAAAGGTATTTTGCTTGGTAGTGTAACCTTTGAAGAAATTGTTTTTACTGATCGGTCAAGCACGATTGATGAAATTTATTCTTCAGTTCGTAGTGTGCATACTTATGACAACAAAGAAGAAGCAGCAAACATTTTCGCAGACCATGACTCTTCATCTTTACCAGTTGTTAATATTGAAAATCGTTTAATTGGGATGATTACATCAGATGATGTTATTGACGTTATTCGTGATTCTGCAACTGAGGATATTTATAAGATTGCCGGAATTAGTGCTGCCGATAGTGAAGAAGCATATTTAAAAAGATCAGTACTTTCTTTTGTTAAATCACGTGTGTTTTGACTAATTATTTTGTTAATTTCAGCGACATTAAGCGAATTAATTATTCAAACTTTCTTGAATTTTACCGAAAATTATTTCAAATTAAGCTTACGTGTTTCACTCTCTGCTGCAATCATTTCGTCTATTTTACCAGTTATTAGTGGTAGTGCCGGAAATGCTGGTTCGCAAGCATCTTCAACGATTATTCGTGCAATTGCACTTGGTGAAATTCCAAAAGGACAATATATGAAAGCAATCCGCAAAGAGCTTTGCGTTGCTTTAATTTTAGGTGCGATCTTATTTATTGTTAACTTTTTGCGTTTAGTCGTTTATTTCTCAATTTCAGGTGATTTGATTCGACAAACTAAAAATATTTTATTATTTACCTTAGCATCTTCTGTATCGCTTTATTTTGTAATTATTATTGCAAAATTACTTGGTACAGCAATTCCGTTAGTAGCTTCAAGATTAAAACGTGATCCAGCGGTTATGTCTGCACCGATTTTAACTACTCTTTCGGACGCTATTTCAGTCCTTTTTGCATTTTCAACTTTAATCTTAATTTTCTATCTTGCTTATAAAGTGTTTGTGAATCAACCAGCTAGCGCGATGGAAGTCAATGCTTTGATTTCTTTGGTTAATTAAACATGCAGAAAAAATTCAAAATTAAACAAATTACCTATGTCGCAATAATGATTGCACTATCTTTGGTAATGAATTTAATTGGTAAATTTTTAAAATTTTCTTTTCTAAGTTTTGATTTTTCACTAATCTTTATTTTCTTAATTTACTATTACTTAGGAATTAAAGGATTATTAGTCGGAATTTTAAGCCGATTTTTAATTAGTTGTTTTTTTATAGCTTATGAAGGTATTTTTAGCATTATTGGACAATCAATTCTTACCTTAGTACATTTGATTTTTTGTTTAACATTTCACTTTTTAAGCTATATTTTATTTAATAAAAAACCAAAATATTGATTTTGATGACTTTGTTTGAAATTAATATTAACTTTAATTATTACGACTTTATTGATTTCAACAATTAATACTTTCTTTTTCAATGTTGTCTACTTTAGAATTTTCGAAACAATTCAAAATTTATCACTTTTAGAATTAGTAAATACTTATTCAAGTCCAAATAATGAATGGTTAAGATTATTGTTTTTTGGAATTAAAAACTACTTTTTAGCTTCTTACGCACTTTATATTAGTTTTAATTTAATTAATTTAATAGTTATTTGTTTAGTTATTTGACAAGTATTAAGAGTCTTTAATAACTCACATTTAGAAATTTATTTAAATATTCATAATACGAAATTTACCAACCAATGATAGGAGAAACATGAATAACTCATATGATTTTAAAGAAATAGAAAAAAAATGACAGGAATATTGACTAGAAAATAATTCCTTTGAACCATCACAAGATTACTCAAAACCAAAGAAATATATTCTTTCAATGTTTCCATATCCAAGTGGCAAGATCCACATGGGACACGTCCGTAATTATTCAATTACCGATGCAATGGCTCGTTATTACCGTCGTCGTGGTTTTAATGTTTTACATCCATTTGGTTGAGATGCTTTTGGCTTACCTGCTGAAAATGCTGCAATTAAAAATCAAGTACATCCACGTATGTGAACATACTCAAATATTGATTCAATGAATGATGAATTTAAAAAACTAGGTCTTTCTTTTGCATGAAATTACGAATGTATTACTGCCGATCCAATTTACACACGTTGAGAACAATTTATTTTCTTAAAAATGTTCGAAAAAGGACTTATTTATCGTAAAGAAGCAAGCTTAAATTATTGTGAAGTTGACAAAACTGTTCTAGCTAATGAACAAGTTATTAATAATCTTTGTTGACGTTGCGATACTCCTGTTGTACAAAAACAAATGAACCAATATTATTTAAAAATTACTGATTATGCTGAAGAGTTATTGCAAGATCTTAACCAATTGGAAGGTCACTGACCACAACAGGTTATTACAATGCAACGCAACTGAATCGGTAAAAAAGAGGGATACGAATTTAAATTAAGTGTCCACACTGGGGACAATCAAACTTTTGATGTATCAATTTTTGAAGACGACATTGCTCAAATTAGCAATACACAGTATCTTGCTTTAAATGTTAACAGTCCACTTGCAAAACATTTACGTACAAATGACTCACAAATTGAAGCTAGTGCACAAAAAATCATTTCGAATATCAATTCAAAAGTATTCAATGAAAAATTATGTATTAAAACTAATTTAAAAGTATTTGTCCCTTTCTTAAACAAAGAAGTCCCAGTTTTAATCACCGATTTTGCTTCAATTAATCCTGAATTAGATGCTTTATTAGTTTCAAATGTCAAAGAGCGTGATGTTGATTTTTTAAGTTCAAACAATTTGCAAATCGATCCAAAAATAAATGACAATTTAAAGTTAAACATCTCTAAAACAGTTAAATATAACCTTAGAGACTGGGGACTATCAAGACAACGTTATTGAGGGACACCTATTCCTTTGATACACTGTCCACACTGTGGTATTGTTGCTGAAAAAGAGTCACACTTACCTATTTTACTACCTGAAAAAGTCGTTTTTGATGGAAAAGGAAATCCACTTAAAACAAACGAAAACTGATTAAAAGTTAAGTGTCCCCAATGTGGTGAACCTGCAATGCGTGAAACAGATACATTGGACACTTTCTTTGAATCAAGTTGATATTTCTTAAGATACACCACACCACCACATTTAAGAGAATCACAAATCTTTGATGAAACATCGATTAATTATTGAAACGAGGTAGATGAGTACGTTGGTGGTATTGAGCATGCAATCCTACACTTACTTTATGCTAGATTTTTTACCAAAGTACTTGCTGATTTAAACTTAGTCAACTTTAGAGAACCATTTAAAAATCTATTGACTCAAGGAATGGTACTCAAAGACGGAAGTAAAATGTCTAAGTCAAAAGGTAACACCGTTGAACCATCTGAGTTAATTTCACAATATGGAGCTGATGCTTCAAGATTATTTATCTTTTTTGCCGCACCTCCAACTAAAGAATTAGATTGAAATGATTCTGGGGTTAATGGATGTTTTAAATTTATTAAAAAGATATACGAAAAAGCTCTTTTAGTTAATAAAAATGATGATTTAACCAAAGTTAAAGAATTAAATTTCAGTTCAGTTGAAAAAAATGCACGTAGAAAACTTTATCTTGGATTAGAAAAGACTTTTGAGACTTTCGAAAACCGTAAAAATGAGTTTTCATTTAATACTGTTGTGTCATGATGCATGGAAACTTTAAATGCGTACGATGAAGTTGAAAATTCTTTATTAATTAAAGAACTTTTATATGTAATTTTAAACATTTTAGAACCATTTGCACCACATGTTGCTTGAGAATTATCAAAGGAATTATTTGATTTAAAAAATCTTTTCGACTTTAGTATTGATGAATCGGCTCTAGTTGTGGATGAAATTAGTTTAGGTGTAACTGTTAATGGAAAAGCACGTGGTGAAATCACTGTTGCAAAAAACGAATCTAAAGATAAAATTTTGGAATTAGCAAAGTTAGAGGTTTCAAAATGATTAGAAGAACAAGAAATTGTAAAAGAAATCTTAGTACCGAATAAATTAGTAAACTTTGTTATTAAACCAAAAAAATAATTTAAACTTATAATAAATAGAATATTGTAAATATAAAAGAAACGAGAATAATAAATGATATTAGAATATTTAGTTTTACCAAAAAAACACGTATCATTTCCCGGAGTGGTCTATCAGGCTCCGATTTTAGATGATGATACGTATTTGTTTGAAAGGATCCAAAAAAACGAAGTAAATAAATTAGCAATAATTTATAACGATAATGCCCAAAATATTTTTCAATTCGGTCTTTATGTCCAAGTTTTAGGTGCTGAAATTAATAGCGACGGAACAAAAGTTATTAACTTTATCGGATTAAAAAGATTAATTAATCAAGCTTTTGTGCGTGATGTGAGCGACGAAGAGTTAGATAAAATTGAAATTGAGCAAAAAACTGCACTTTTAGAAAGTGGTTTAACTGTTGATGATACTATTAGAGTCCAAGTTATTTTTGACGAATCTGCACCTAACGGTGACGAAGATTTTTGATTTAATTTTGCGAATCCTGAAGCAATCAACTTACTACAAAACACATTAAAAAGTTTTGAAAATGTTGGGGAAGACTACTTTGAAAAGAACTTAATGACAGGTAAAAGTTGAAAATTTGATGAGATTTTCGATTTTCAAGCAAAATTTGGATTTACTAAGAAAAATCTAATCGAAAGAAAAATGATTTTAAACGTAATGCTCTCATTTTTAAAAGACATTGAAAACGAATTTAGCAAAATTGGATATTTTGAATCAGTCAATTCTGAACCAAAAAATATGATGCTAACCAATCTTGCTCGTTATTTCACAAAATCACTTGAAATCGAAAGTGAAATTCAAGACGAAATTAACAAGAGTTTATCAGAACATCAAAAAGAATACATGTTACGCGAAAAAATGAAAGTCATTAAAGAAAAATTAGATGACATTGATGGAACTGATGAAGATGAATACGAAAAAATCATCAAAGGTAAAAAAACTAATCAAATGTTCCCTGAATCAGTTAAAAAATTAATTCGTTCAGAAACAAAAAGATTATCACAAATGATGCCAGCAAGTCCTGATGCTAACTTAACTAAAACTTACATCGAAAACCTAAAAGCGCTTCCTTGAAGAAAAACAGAAATTGATTTTCTGGATATTAAAAAGGTTCGTGAAGTACTTGATAAATACCACTACGGTTTAGATGAAGTTAAAGAAAGAATTGTGGAATACTTAGCTGTTATCATTAACAACCGTAAACACAATCCGGTTGACGAATCTTCATTAATTAAGATTGATAAAGATTATGAAATCGACTTAAACTTATTCAAAGAAGAAAAAGAAAGCAGAAGCAAGAAAAAACAAAAAACATTATTTAACAATGTACCAATTTTAACTTTAGTTGGTCCACCTGGGACAGGTAAAACTTCGCTTTCAAATGCGATTGCCGAAGCATTAAATAAGAAGTTTATTAAAATTTCACTTGGTGGTGTACATGACGAAAGTGAAATCCGGGGTCACCGTCGTACCTATGTTGGTGCTATGCCGGGGAAAATTATTAAAGGAATTTTAAAAGCACAAATTTCGAATCCATTAATCTTACTTGATGAGATTGATAAAATGGCTTCAGATATGAAAGGTGATCCAGCTTCTGCAATGTTGGAAGTATTAGATCCAGAACAAAACTCAAAATTCCAAGATCACTACTTAGAACATGAGTACGATTTATCAAAAGTAATGTTTATTGCAACTGCAAACTACTTTGAAGATATTCCAGCACCTTTATTAGACCGTGTTGAAATTATCGAACTTAGTCCTTATACCTTAAATGAAAAAGTTAAAATCGCTCGTGACCACTTATTACCAAAAGTCATTCAACAAACAAGTTTAACGCCTAAATTACTTCAAATTAGTGATGAAACATTAAAATTCATCATCAAACACTATACTTTAGAAGCTGGTGTTCGTGGTCTTAAACGTGTATTAGACAAACTAGCACGTAAAATTGTTGTAAAAATAATTGATGATCCTAAATTAAAATCATTCGAAGTTACTATTGACAAATTAGATAGCATGTTAGGTGTAATTAAATTTAAAGAAGAAGAAAAAGATGATGTGAATGCCCCTGGGGTAGTTAACGGAATCGCTTACACTGCTGCTGGTGGATCAAGCTTAGAAATCGAAGTAACTACTTATCCAGGTAAAGGTGAAATTAAATTAACTGGACAATTAAAAGATGTTATGCAAGAATCTGCGCAAATTGCTTTAACTTATGTTCGTGCAAATTCTGAAAAATTTGGCGTTTCTGATTTTGACTTCGAAAACAATACAATCCACATCCACGTTCCTGAAGGAGCGGTTTCAAAAGATGGACCAAGTGCTGGAGTTACTTTCACAACTGCTATTATTTCAGCCTTAAGTAAGCGTAGTGTACCATCAAATATTGGTATGACTGGTGAAATTACATTAAGAGGAAAAGTATTTGAAATTGGTGGTCTTAAAGAAAAATCTTTTGCTGCAACTCAGAAAAAATTAAAATACATTTTTATTCCTGAAAGTAATGTTAAAAACTTAAGAGACATACCAAATGAAATCAAATCGGAATTAATTTATATTCCAGTTAAAGAATATGATCAAATTTATGATGTTATTTTCAACAAACAAAAACCAAAGTATCAAATCGAAACTAAGTTAGACGAAAATAATTAAAAAATAGTTAAAAGCGTGTTAGAAAACACGTTTTTTGTTTTATTTAGAAAAAATACGAAAAAAAACTTAATTTATTTTTGAATTGTGTATAATACTTCCGTTATGAATAAAACTTTAAGCATTCGTTTTGTCACATTCATTATTACAAATATTATGTTTGTATAATTTTGAGTGTGCTGAAATGATTGCTTTTCAGGACACTCGTTAAAAATGTGTGCCTGAATTCATCAAAAAAATTGCTGTAGAGGAGCTTTTAGCAATAGTAGATAGTTGAGCAGGCATGCGACGATGCTATCGAAAGGGTATAAAAGCCGAAATACAAAGTAAGGCATTACTTTGTATTGGTAGAAATTCACAATAGTTTTCTACTCTCTGGTGTCATCCATTGGTGCTATAGCTTTACAAACTTTTAAATTCATTCAATATAGATAATGAAAAAAGTTTTGTAGGGTTATAAGCTCTGCAAAACTTTTTTGTTTTATTTGTAGCGAAAATGAAAGGATTCGATGAAAGAAATCAAGGAATACGACCGGTATCAAGATATTCCGCAAAAGTATCGTTGAAAGCTCGATGATATTCTCGAGAATAAGACTTTTGATGAGTGACTTGCTGAATACGAGAAGCTTGTGCGTGCTCGAATTGAGATTAAAGATTCTAAGTATGACAGTATCGAGAGCTATCTTGAAGATGTCAAATTAGATGAGCAAGCGACAATTATTGCTTTTAAGTTACATAATTACTCCTCAAATTGACGTAACACTAATGTAACTGATACTCAAGCCAATACTGCAGTGCAAAAATTTACAACTCTGTATTCGCAATTAAAATCCGAATTAGGTTCAGAAGAAAATCGTTTCTTTGTTCACATTGATAAAATGAAACAATGAAAAGATGATCCAAGACTGAAAGATTATAAGCGCGATATGGAAGACTTAATTGATTCATATGAACATAAATTAAGTGACGATGTTGAGAATTATTTAATTAAAACCAGCATCGGAAATCCTAATCCGCATAATGTCTTTGCAATCTTGACTAATAGCGAATTGGATTTTGGTGTAATTACTACTTCAAAAAATAAGAAGATTAAATTAACACCAGTAAATCGTTCAAAATTACTCAAAAGTAATGATGAAGCAGTGCGTAAAGGAGCATATAAAAATTACATTAGTGCATTTGCAAAACACAAAAATACATTAGCTGAATTACTTTATCAGCACTTTAAAAAGCAACAAGTTGAAGCTAAAGTTCGTAAATACAATTCAACAGTTGAATTTCTAACTCACTCAGATCGAGTTAGTGATGAAATTCTCCAAAAACTCTATGAGCAAGTTTCAAATCGCAAAAGTGTCTTTAAGAAATTCAACAAGTATCACAAAATCTTTTATAAACAAAGATTCAAAAGTACAATGCATGATTGAGATGCAACACGTGATTTAGTCAATGTTAAAACTGAATATAGTATCGAAGAAGCTAAAGACTTAGTTACTAAAGCACTCGAACCATTTGGTGATGAATACATTAATCAAATCAAAAAGGCATTAACCCAAAACTGAGTTGATTTTATGTCTGCCAAAGGAAAACGTAGTGGAGCATACTCGATTGGAAGCAGTTACGGGATTGAGAAAAAATACATTCTCATGAATTTCAACGGTACACTCAAGAGTGTGTCGACACTAGCACATGAACTTGGGCATTCGATGCATTCATATTATTCTGATACTCGACAAAGTTTAAATCTGAGTCAATATCCGATTTTCTTAGCAGAAATTGCATCGGTATTTAATGAATTAATGTTATTTGATTACTTATTAAAAAACAGTCATGATGACAAATTAAAATTCACGATTTTAACTGATGTAATCAATGGATTTATTGGTACAGTAATGCGACAGGTTGAATGATCTAACTATGAATATAATTTATTTGCTGCTATCGAGGATGATCAACCAGTCAATAACTGAAGTGCAATCAGTAAATTGTATTTTGAAAACTCTAAGAAGTATTCTTTAAAATCAAATCCTAAATATAATGAGGAAAAAACAATAGCAAGTGTGTATGTACCACATTTCTATTACTCATTTTATGTATATAAATACGCGATAGGTCAATTAAGTGCAAACTATTTCTTTGCACAATATAAAAAACACGGAAGTGCTGCACTACAATCATATATTAATAATTTCTTAAGTGCAGGATCTAGCGATTATCCTATTAACATTCTCAATAAAGTCGGAATCGACTTGACCAGCGAATCATTTTACGCTGACGGATTCACTTATGTAGCTGAATTGATTGACGAATGAATTAAATTAGGTAAAAAGATATTTAAGGTAAATTAATAAACACACGAGGTTATAAAAAATGAAAAAAGCTAAATATTTATTATTAGGAACAGCCGGTGTTGCAGTTCTTGCAACTTCTTTATCTGCTGGATGTAATTCAAATACATTCTCTACTTATGCAGAAAACAAAAAAATGGCTACTTCTATTAACTCTGTTTATTTACAAGGATATCAAATTTATGATAGCTCATTAAGTAGTGGTGGAATGGTTGATCCATTTACCGACTCAACAGTTCCATTTTTAATGAATGTTGATTATGAAGATAAACCTGTTTATGCTAATGTAAATGGTGTAACAAAAGTTCAAACTCCTACTTTTGCAAGATATACATTAGATTTAATTGATGCAATTATTCTTGTAGTTAATGGTGAAGAAATTACTTATGATTCAGACGTTGCTGAAATCACTCCAGCTGCTGATGCAAATGGCTACTATTCAAAAGCTCTTGTATTTAAACAATCTGCAAATCAAAAATCAATTAACCACAGATCATTCTTGAACAACTTAAATCAAGCTTCACAAATGAAATTTAGAGTTAGACAAAATGTTAAATGAGTTGATCAAAATGGTAATGAAACTAAATACTCAGTTAGAGCTAAAGACTTCTATTTAGGATACTTAAGAACTGTTTTATCAGATTATAACTATAGAATGGCGAATGGTGGAACTGTTGAAGCTAACAAAATTGCATCTGAGACTACTACAAATACATCTGTAAACATGGATAACAACAAAGCTGCTTATTCAAACATTTACCTATTAGATCTTTATGACATTGACAAAAATAAATTATTAAGTGAAGAAGATTCAGTTCAAACAGTGGGTGATAGAGAATTTTACGTAATTTCATCAACTGATGTTGAGGGACATAAAGCAGCTAAATTTAAAGAATTAGCTCTTAAATTATTAACTGGATCTGCAGACTTTATCCCTGTACCATCAGAATATATTACAGAAAACAAAGAGAACCGTGAAGTTATCCAATCACAAGATCCAAAAACTACAAAAGAAAGATTAGAAGTTATTCGCGATACTTTCTTAGCTGCTAGTGGACAAGCAAAAGATGCTGGTTTCTACTGATATGGTAGAACAATGGATACTACTCTTTTTGCTGGGAAATACTACGGTAGACCATTTGATTCAAATATTTTAAAACTTCAAGTTAGATTAAACAAACACTACGCTAACCAAGAATACGCTAACGATCCAAGAAGAATTGAAATTTTTGAAAGATCATACCGTACATCCGCTGCTGATGCTGCACAATTCCAAAAAGCTCAATGAAATCAATTCTTAGCAGGATTAACTTCAACAATTCCATATACATCTTTAGATTCTGGTAATAGAAAAATCGTTGATAATGAACCTGAAAAATACGGAGTTACTTACGTTCAAGTTTTAAACAAAACAAACGCAACAAAACACTCAATTAACTCACCTATTCCTCTTTACAGTGCGTCAGCAAAATATGCAAATAATGATCCTAGTTTCAACGTAGCATTTGCTAAATTAAACTACGGTTCGTCATCTGCAAATCCAATTGAAGATATTAAAAAAGGTAGATTTGTTACTGATTTAGAAAGTTCAATTGTTGGTTATGGATCAGAGTTTAGATCTATTTTAAGTGCTGCTATTAATGTTCAATACCTAGCTACAAAAGCTAACGCACCTAGAGAAAGTATTCCATGAAACAGTATTTTCGCACAAGATTCAGACTGAAATGGTAGATCTTTAAGTGAAGGATTCTCATATGCTAGCCCAAGAGAAGCGTATAAAGAATTAAACAGTTACTTCGTTACAAACCGTCAAACAGGTGAAAGATACGTATTATTACCAAACAAAGAGAAAGACAAAGATTTAGTTGCACCTGGAGATACAGATGCAACTACAGCTGGAGCAGATGATGCGTTAAAATCAGCAGCATATGCTGAATTACAAAACAAAATGACTGATTTATTAGATGCATTTTTTGCAGAACATCCAGAAATCACAGATCAAAAAGTTGTATGATCAGATACATATAGATACTTAAACTACGACGGAAACTACGAAGGATTATTAGGATCAGTTGTAGCAGCAATTAATGGTCTTGATAAAAAAGGAAGAATTAGCTATTCAATCGTTAAACCTGAAAATGCTGATGCATGATATAAATTCTGACTTTCAGCAAAACACCTTAATCTAATGGGATGAGGATATGACTATGATAGTGTAGGATCAGGTATTGACGCGATCTCTAGAAGTCACATGGTTTGATACTTTGCCGCAATTTTAAATAACGAAGAATTTGCTGCTAAAGCTGAAAAAGCTTATCCGCAACTTGTTAAAGCTGCTAAAGCTTTCAAAGCATTCGTTGAAACAGAAGGTAAAAACTACAAAATACCAGTTTCATTTTCAGATATGACTAGATTAACAAACAGTATTATTTCTGATATTGATAGTGCTTGAAAATACCTTGAAGTAGAAGAAAATGGTACAATTCACATTTACAACGAAGAAGCAGATGAAGTTGAAACTAAAATTGAAGAAGTTAAAGCTAAAATTGAAAAAGCAACTAATGCTTTCAATGATGCAGAAAAAGCTGCAAAAATCGCTGAAAAAGAACAACTTGAAGCTAAATTAGCGGAATTAAAAGCAAAAGTTAAAGCCAGAGATGATGAAAATTACCAAGATTTAGCTACAATTACTGCTCTATTCTGAATTAACTATACAACTCAATTTGAAAATACAAAAGATTTACTTGACTTATTAGTTGAAATTAACAACTTGCTTGGTATTTCTTATGACTCAGATAACTATGCTTCAAAAGAAAGTTTTGTAAAAACAGTTATTAATCCAGGTTATGCTGTTCCTTCAACTGCAGGACAACCATTCTCATCATATGCAGATTACAAAATTAGTAATTTAACACTTGAAACAATTGAAGCTGCTAAAAACAAAAAATAATTTACGATTTTAGGCAATTAACTTTTAGGTTAATTGCCTAAAACTTTATAAGGAAACAAATGACAAAATATATATTTCAAAGAGTTTGTTTCGCTTTACTGACACTTTTTGTAATTATAGTTGTTGTTTATATAATGACAGCTCAGTTTACCGAAAATCCATTCGCTAAAGAAGCGATGAATCTTGGTGACAAGCAATCAGGTGGAGGTAAAATCGATAACGAACGGGGTTATCAGCTGTTTCGACAGTCGGTAACTGCTCACCTAACACCAAATGTTAATTATGCTGATCACGCGAAAGATTGATTTAGCTTGCGTGTTAACATTTTTGTAAGACTTGCATATTGATTTAAAGATGTGTTTAATAAAGAAACACCTTTTGGATTACCTTACAATACTACAATTCTTTCATCGGTGGATGTTAAGACAATTCCACAATTCTTCTTTAAATATCTTAAATACTCAATTATTATTACATTACCATCATTTATTTTCAGTGCATTTCTTGGTATTATTCTTGGAATTGTTGCTGGTTATAAACGAGGTTCATTATTCGATGCTTTCATTAACGCATTCTCTTTATTATTTATCGCATTACCATCATTTGTCATTGCTCCATTTATCATTTCATTATTCTTAAAGCTAGGTATTTCACCTAAATTTATGAATCCTGATGATGATGGTAATGTTATGGTTTTTGGATGATGAGCAATTATTAAATCATGATTACCACCTATTTTAATTCTTGTTTTAGGTAGTTTATCAGGATATATTACATTCGTTAGAAACCAAGTTATTACAGTTTTAACTTCAAACTACGTTTTGATTGCAAAAACCAAAGGACTCGGGACAGTCGAAATTTTCTTGAAGTACGTTTTAAGAAACATTTCAATTCCTCTAGCAACAGCCTTAATTCCATCATACATCGGTCTTCTAACTGGTGGGGTTGTTATTGAAAGTTATTGAGAAATTCCAGGGACATCAAAAGTATTAGCTTCATCATTCCCTAATGGTGAAGTTAACTTAATTATGTTCAACACGGTATTCTTTACCTTCTTAGGTCTAATGACAACTATTTTAGTCGATGTTGTATATACAATTTTAGATCCAAGAATTAAATACTCAAGCTCATCAGGAACAAACTGATGACAAATTTACAAATCTTACTCAATTAGAGAAAAAACATTTAAACAATTAACAGTTTCACAAGGAGGTCAAGCATAAAATGAGTTCAAATGATTTTAATTCAAAGTACGGACTGAGTTCTGTATTAATTGAAGAAAGCTTAGTTTTTCAAGATGCTAGTAAACAGAAAAATTTCAATAACATTGCTGGACAACCTAAAAAAATTGGAATTGAAATTTTAAAAAGATTTTTCTCAAACTGAGTATATATAACTAGTGCAATTGTTTTCTTGCTAGTTTTAATTATTTCTATAGTTGTAAAATCCACTGCAGTTTTTTCACCTACAAAAGCTGTTTATAATGATGTCTTTTTCAAAGGTGTATCGATAACTTTTGACGCAAACAACAAAGTATTAGAAGTTGTTGAAAATCCAGAATTAGGTCTAATTCAAGGTCCTAACGCGGTAAGCGGATTACCATCAGTATTTCATTCTTGAAGTACTGAACAATATACTCCAACAGAATTTAATAGTTTAAAACAAACTTGAATGAATAATTGAGGTGGATATCTCTTTAAAGAATTCGTTGAAGGTAATTATAAAATAAATCCAAAAAGTGGTACAGTTTCATATAACACATACGCACTTTACAAAGCACACGCTTTAGCGGTTATTTTAACTAAATCTGGTGTGGACACTAATATTAGTGCGAGCGAAATGCCTAAAATCGTGGATAAAATTATTCAATTAAATTCTAATTTAGATCTAAAAACTTACTTTGGTACAACCAGAGCTGGTGTGGACATTTGAACAAGTTCATGAATTGGAACATGAAACGCTATTAGATTAGCCTTAATTGTTGCTACTTTACAAACAATTATTGGTGTAGCAATTGGATCATACTTAGGTTTCCACGTTGGGACACTTATTGATACAATCATCATGCGTCTAATTGATATTTTTGTTTCACCTCCATCATTGATTTGATTATTAATTTTCGCTTCATTATTTGGGACAAGTGACTTAGCACTAGGAATCTCGCTTGTCTTCATTGGTTGAACAGGGTCAGTTGGCGGTGCCAGAATGTTCATCATTACAGTTAAAGATGAAGAATATATTACTGCTAGCCGTTCGCTAGGAAGTAGTAAACTCAGATTGATTTACTCACACGCTTTACCAGCAATCGCAGGTAAAATTGCAACAGGATATGTTTCACGTATTCCATCAATTATTCTTTCAGTTTCATCACTTGCTTTCCTTGGTTTCTTTAAATCAAATAGTGCAAACTTAGGAGCTATCTTAAATGATGCAGCTGGGGAAGATTTATCAAATAATCTTTGAGCTGTTATGTTACCTGCTCTAATCCTATTATCTATTTCAATATCATTACACTTTGTCGCTTTAGGAGTGCACGATGCATTAGATCCTAAAGTTATGAAAGCTAAATAAGGAGTTTGACAATGAAAAAAGAAATAATTTTAAAAGTTAAAAATCTTAAAGTTAGCTTTAAATTAAAAAGAAACAAATTTATCAATATTGTACGTGGAATAGATTTAAACATTGAAAAAGGACAAATTGTTGGACTGGTTGGAGAATCCGGTTCAGGTAAAAGTGTTACAAGCAAATCGTTGTTAAATGTTAACGAGCGTTCATTCATGAGTGCTGATATTATGGAAATTGATGGAATTGACTTAACTAGTTATAAAAGAGAATCACAATGACAAAAAATTCGTGGTCAAAAAATTGGTTATATTCCCCAAGATCCACTTACATCATTAAATCCAACTCGTAAAATCGGAAAACAATTAATCGACGCCTTAAATAAAAACGAAGACTGAAAAGATAAAAAATACGAGGAAAAAAGAGAGTATTTAGTTGGTTTACTTACTCGTTTTGGAATTAGAAATGCCGAATTAATTTTCGACATGTATCCACATACATTAAGTGGTGGTATGAAACAACGTGTTGTTATTACAATGGTTGTTGCTCTTAAACCGGACTTAATTATTGCGGATGAACCTACAACCGCACTTGATCCAACTGTTCAAGCATCGGTTTTGGCCTTATTTGAAGAAATTCGTCAAAACATGAATATTTCGATTATCTTAATTAGTCACAACATTAGTGTTGTTGCTAAATTCTGTGACTATATTTATGTTATGTATGCCGGAAAAATTGTTGAACGTGGTACTAGAAAAGATATTTTCTCTTCACCAGCTCATCCATATACATGAGCATTGATTTCTGCTATTCCGGAGAAAAAAGAAGATCGTTTATATTCAATTCAAGGTACACCACCTGACATGGCGAATTTACCATTAGGTGATCCATTTGCACCTAGAAATGATTATGCATTAGAAATTGACTTTATTAAAGAACCACCACTTATTGAAATTAGTGAAACACACGCAGCAGCAACATGATTATTACATCCTGATGCACCAAAAGTAAAATTATCTGATGAATTACGTGCAAGATTAAAATTATTTGGAAAGGTATTTAAAGATGAGTAAAAAAATATTATTAGAAATTGAAAATCTAAAAAAATACTTTGTTAATCGTTCACAAGTTAATAAAGCTGTTGATGGTGTTAGTTTCAAAGTTCACGAAGGCGAAATTGTCGGATTAATCGGAGAATCAGGTTCAGGTAAAACAACAGTTGGACGTAGTTTATTAAGACTATACGATGACTTTAATGGTTTTGTTACATTAGATGGACAAATCATTTCAGGAAAAAGAATTTCACGTGCTCGTAATAAACAAATGCGTCGTAACATTCAAATGATTTTCCAGGATCCACATGCTTCACTTAACGGTCAAAAGACAATTTTCTCAATTTTAAAAGAACCATTACAAGTTAATGGAATCTTAAAAGATGAAATGCGTGACTTAAATCGTGATTGAAAAATTATTCGTGAAAACTTTTATTACACATTCTTAGAAAATTCGAAAAAAATCGAGTTAAATCGTTTAGTTGAATCGAATAAAAAAATCAAAAAATTGCATAAATCATGAGCTAAAAAATTCGAAAAAGTTGAGTTTTCAAATGCTAAAAGTTTAGATGATAATTTTAATGAATTTTTCTCATACTTAAATGATAAGGGTACATTAAATTCTGACTTAATTTCTTTAATTTATAAAAGTAATACCGAGTTATTAGAACTTTATCATTCAAAACAAAAAGACTTTAGAAATAAAGAAGTGGATTTTGATGAAAAAGATTTAGTTAAAGCTCAAGACGAGTTTGAACAAGCTCAAAAATTGACCAAACACTCAAAAGAATACTGAGAAGTTTTAGCTCAAAAAAATGAGTTAGTTGAGCAAATTAATACTCTTAAAGATACTAAAGCTGAAATTGCAAGTATTTCAAAAAATGTCTTTAATAATATTATTGAAGAAGTAAAAAATGAATATAAATTACAAAGAAATAATGCACTTTATTCAACTAATTTAGACTTTTACTTTCACTCTTTAAAACTTAAATTTATTGCTAAAGCAAAATTGAATTTCTTTAGAAGTAATAAAGCAAAATTAAAATATGTCTCATTTGATGATGCAAAAGAAATAGTTAAACAAATTGATTTATATAGTAAAGATATTTATTCACAAATGGATTCGTTTGATTTAACTAAAAAAGAATCAATTAAATTAATTAAAGAATTTTGTCAAAACTCATTCAAATATGATGCTCAAGAGTTTTTTGCAATTTCAGAACAACAATTAAGTAACTTAAATGGTCAAATCGATTCATTAAATCAATCACTAACTCAAAAACAAGAAACATTAAATAAAATTAAAACAAATAAGGATTTAAACTTACAGGATCTTGAACCTTATTCACAAAAATTAGCAAAAGCTACACAAGTTCACGAAGAAGAGTTGAATAAATATGTTGAAAGTGTGACAACACGGATTGCTAATTTAGATCAAGAAATTGTGCAAGCAAATAAAGAACATGATGAATTAATGATTTTGGTTAAACAAAACGATGAAAAATTAAACGAATTACACAAAAAATTCGTCGTATGATACAATGAAAGCATTTTAAAACCTTTAGAAGAACAAAATAAACAACAAAACGATAAAAATATTAAAACTAAATTAAAACAAGCAAAAGTTGATTTAAAAGTATTAGAAAGTAACGTTGAAGAAAGATTAGAAATTATTAGTTCTTTCAAAGCGGAAAGAAAATACTTATTAAAAGATCAAAGCAACATCTACAGACTTTTAGGATTAGATAAGTTTTACCATATTGTTAAAAACAAGAAAGTCCAAAAAGTACTTAATTACGCATTAGATTTTGTTTATTTATACTTAATCAAAGGTTTATTTATTAAAAATAAAATTTATAAAGCTTTAGAAGATGTTGGATTACTAAAACAATTTGCTTATCGTTATCCACATGAATTTAGTGGTGGACAACGTCAAAGAATTGTTATTGCTAGAGCATTAATTACTAATCCAAAATTGATTGTAGCTGACGAACCGATTGCTTCGCTTGATATTTCAATTCAAGCTCAAATTGTTAACTTATTAAAAGACTTGTGTCAACAAAAAAATATCGGTATGATTTTCATCGCTCATGACTTAAGTATGATTGAATATGTTGCTGACCGTGTTGAAATTATGCACTTAGGTAAAATTGTTGAAAATGGTGTAACTGAAAAAATTTATGATAAACCAGTGCATCCATATACAATTAATTTATTTAAGGCAATTCCAAAAATTTCAAACGCAAATGAAAAATTTGAAAATGTATCGTTTGAGTTATCATACTTAGCAGAACAAAAATTCCCGAATGTTCCAAAAGTTTTTGAAGTCGAAAAAGATCACTTTATTTACGGAACTGAAGAACAATTTAAGAAATGAACTAGCAAATAATTCATTTCGGAGTAAAAATGAGAGTAATAAAAGATTATTTAGTAATTAATTGAAGGAGAATGTGAAAATACAAATACACTTATTTTTATTTAGTGTTTTCACTGCTAGGTTTTGTAGTTCTATTTTCTTCAAGTTTCTTTGTTTATAAAAGAGTTGCAGCTGACTCATTAAATTTTGCAGCTGCGGTTTCTTTCTTATTGATAGTTTTAGTTTTCTTACTCAAGAAATTATTTATCGACAATATGATGCAAAGACGCTCAAATAATAGAGAGGTACGTGAGAAATATCGTCGTGAAAGGTTATTTCAAAAATATACACCTGAAGAAAAGAGCGCTTATTTACGTTTAGAAGAAAAAAATCGAGCTAAAATCCAAGCTGCTCGCGAAAAGGAAATGTTAAACAAAACCAATTTTATGCCATACTTACTATTGATTTTTTATGGTATCATTTTTATAGTAACTATAATAATTGTAATTATAACCAATGTATAAAACATTGGTTTTTTACATAAAGAAGGACAAATGAATAAAATATTAAAAAGATTTTTATTAAGTGCAGGATTGATTAGTTCAAGCTCATTTGCAATTTTTTCTGCAGCTTGTACAAAGACTAATACAGAAACACCTAAGGATAAAGAAGCAGATAAACCAAAAGAACCTGTTGTAGAAACACTTAAAGAATTTAAAGTGACATCACTTGAACAATTAAGAGAAGTTATTTCAAAAATCGATTTAAACAATAAAGACCAATTTGAAATTAAAATGGTAAATATTGAAGAAAAAGTTGAAGATAAATATGATCCTTTATTTGCAAAATTACAAGATTGAGACCGAAATCAAATTGATTTAATTATAAGAAACAGTAAAATATTTAAAGAATTAGATGTAATTGATCTTTTTGATAGATTTAATAAGTTTTGAAATGAAATATTAAATAATGTAATAGCGAAAGTTAAAGAAAAAATTAAAGCTGAAAACGCAGAATTAGAGAAAAAACTTGCTTCTTTAACAAATGTACCTGATGAAGGTGAAAAACCAAGTTCAAATGCTGAAAAACCAAATAAAGAACAAATTGAACAACAAATTGAAAGAAATAATGCGAATTTAGAATCTTTAGAAAAAGAAATTGAACCAAAAATTTTAGAAACACAAAAAAATGTAAATGACGATAAAGCGAAAGCAGAATCTTCACAAGATCATAATAAATTAGAAATATTAGATACTATATTAGCATATGCAAACAATCCGATTTTCAATGTAGTTCCTCAACTTATTAGAATAGTTGAATCTGAAATCGATTTTACTATCTTTGAAGAGGTTTCTAAACTTAAAAGAGAAACAGAGATTTTTGTTTCTCTTAATAAAGAAAGTGATTTTGTTTCAAGATCTGAATTTGCAAAACAATTAGATTATTATGATTCAATTTCAGGAACAGATTCTTTAAAAGAATTATCTTCAAATATTAAAAAACTCTCTTTTGATGAATTTGTGGAGAAATTTTCAAATCAAAGTGATGAAAGCTTACCAAAATTTGTACTTAATTTTATGCGTTTCTTCATTTTGGTTAATAGTCAAAACGGAGTAGTTTATTCAGACTATGCTCATCACGATATAGTTTCAGATTTAAAATTTAATTTCCCTGCAGATGGAACTGGATATTCAAACATTTCTAATTTATTTACTATTTATACTTTAAATGAGTCAAATAAATTAAATTCTGTCTTTGGAGATAAATTAGTCTCAAGAGATGATTTAAACTTACCAGTGATTCCAAATGCAGATAATGCAGAAAACTCAAACAACACAAATTCTAACTCAGAAGTTACAGCATCTACAGAGTCTAATTCTAATTCAGAATCAGAAACTACAGGTGAAAATACTACAAATGAATCAAATTCAAGCTCTTCTGAAAATGAAAACAATACTCCAGAAGAAAAAGAATGAACAGCAATTGTCTCGCCAATAAAATTGAGCGATATTCTTAATATTAATAATTTAGAAAATTCAGTAATTTTAAAGGTTCCGCTTTTCTCAGGTCAACAAATTTACAAATATTGACTTTTTGTTAAAAATGTTAAATGATTAAAGACTGATGACGGACAAAAAGTGAAATTAGAACTAGAACTTGGTTTAGCTCCTTTTTTAAATTTAGAGATAAATCCTAAAGAGGCTGCTGCAGGATTGTATTCAGGAATGAACGCTTTCATAAAAATAAACTTTAACGAATAATAATTTTTAGCAATATTTACAAAAATATTTTGTATTTTTATTAATTACTCTATAATATTCTTGCAAACCAAATTAGAAATAAAAAAATAAAAATTATTTTTTAAAAATTTATTTCTGTGTTATAATTGATTTGCAAGACACGCGAGTGTAGTTTAATGGTAGAACTTCAGCCTTCCAAGCTGACTGTGAGGGTTCGATTCCCTTCACTCGCTCCATTTCAGAAATGACCGAAAATACATTTTGAAAAAAATGTATTTTTTTTATTTTTTTAACATTTTTTCGCTTTATATTAATGAGGAGAAAAAAATGATTTTATATAGACTAGGTGAAATTTTATATAAGAATGGTGCAAATGTAGTTTTTGAATCACAAGGAATTGGTTATAGTATCCAAGTTCCAGATCATGAACGTTTAGAGATCAATCAAAAGTTGAAATTGTATGTTTTCGATGTGATGAATGATTATGTCAAACAGACTTTTGGATTTCGAGAATACTTAGAACGAGCTTTATTTGTTGATTTGATTTCCCTGAGTGGTATTGGAGTTAGAATTGCATTTAATTTGCTGGATAAAGGTTGAAAGGAGACTGCGATCGCCATCGCTCAGGATGATTTAGAATTTTTAACTTCTGCTTCTTATGTACAGGAGAAAAATGCTCGAATCATTGTCGCTAATTTAGGTAGTAAATGAGAAAAAATCTTAAAAACTAAGAACATACTAACCGCACAAGGAAATAATGTTGTGGACAACAAAAATACGGATAAAGCTTCGATTGATAAAGAGATTTATGATGAAGTGTTCTTTTCGCTTAAACGTTTAGGTTTTAAGGATAAAGCAATCTCAGACGCTTTAATCAAGATTGAATCTTATACATCACCAGAAAATTTAATTGAAAAAAGCATTGAATTAATCACAAGAGAAATGCATGCAAAAAGATATTCAGCCTAAAACATTTAGTGATTTTATTGGACAAAATCGCTTAATTACGACCATAAAAGCAATGATTGATAATGCTGAGCGTAAAAATCAATCTTTAGACCATTTATTATTTTATGGTCCACCGGGACTGGGAAAAACAACTTTAGCAAATATCATTGCGAATCAGTTAAATGTTAAGGTTCACCAAATTCAAGCAGGTATTTTAGAGAAAAAATCTGATTTAATCGCACTTTTAACTAATGTAAATGAAAATGACATTATTTTTATTGATGAAATTCATTCTTTAAACAAGACAATAGAAGAAAGTTTATATAGTGCGATGGAATATTTTACTTTTAATATGACCTTTGGTGTTGATGGTAATCAAAAAATTATTAAAATGAAACTTAAAAAGTTTACTTTAATTGGTGCAACTACTAAAATTCACTCATTATCTAAACCGCTCAAAGAACGTTTTGGTTTAATTAGTTTTTTTCAACAATATTCATTTGATGAAATTTGTAAAATCATCACTATTTCAGCTCGCAAGTTGAGCATTGAAATTGATGAAGAAGCAATTAAGTTGATTGCTGAATTTTCACGTTCGACACCGAGAATTGCAAATCATTTACTCAAGCGATGTGATGATTTTAGTGCAAAAATGAATAAAAACTTAATTAGCAAAGAAGTTGTAAATAAAACATTTAAGTTTATTGAGTTGTACCAACACGGTCTAACACGTGAACACTTGGAATATTTGAATCTGTTAAGAGAAAATTTTAATGAAAAATGAGTTTCATTGCAAACTATCACTGCAATTTTATCTACAAGTAAAGATCAATTAATCGAAGATATTGAATCAATTTTATTGCAAGAAAAATATATTGAAAAATCATCGAAAGGACGGAGAATAACATCTTTAGGAATTAATTACCTGATTAAGAATTTTAAGCTTACTAATACCGTTTAAAAAAACGTATTTTATGTTAACATTTATATTATATGAAAGATAAACTTAAAAGTTTGTTGACTTTAACTAATTGAAAGAGATTAATAATATCAGCTATAACATTAATTGCTACAGTTTTAGCAATTGTTTTTGGTAGCGTTTTTTTCGTGTCAAAAAATCCTAATAAATCGATCGAATATGGTGGAGGAATTGAGGTTTTAGTACAGGTTAAAAAGGACAACAAAAGTGCTGATGTAGAACTAACAAATAAAGTTTCAGATTCATTGTATGATCGTCTCAACGCAGGTGGTTTATCAAACGTTAACGTTTCAAGTGAAGGTGATGGTAAAATTCGTGTTACAAAAAGCGGTAATTTAACTGATACACAAAGAAAAGATTTTGAAGAAAAAATTGCACGTAAACCAATCTTAACTGTTACTGACATTGATGTTAAACCATTATTCTACAATGGTCAATTCCAAGAAAACGGAAGTTTAGAAGTTGGTACACCTTCTTCATGAATTCCACCTTTCCAAGAAAACGGAGCAAAATATGGTGGAAATGTTAATGGTCAAAATACAGTTAACTTAACATTAAAAGATTCTGATGCACAAGCAGCTTGAACTAAAGCGACAGAATATATTTCTTCAAAAGCTTCGACTAATCAAAACTACATTTTAATTTGAAGTGATATTGAAGGAGCTTTAGAGCTTGCAAAAACCAAATATCCAGATGATTGAGAAAAAAGTAAACATAATTTATACAACTTCATGCATGTTAATAATGAAGCAATGACTTATACTACTGACTCAAATGGACAAATTAAAGTATTACAAAATACATTGAAAGAATCTGAATTTAATGCTAAAAAATATTTAATTAGTGTCGCAAGAGTTTCGGAACCGCTAAACACAAAAACAGTTTCAATTAGTGGTAGCTTCACTCCTTCGGAAGCAACACAACTTGCAAACGATATTAACTATGGACTTAGTGATTATGATTTGGTTGTACTTTCAAGTGTTTATGTTAACCAATCATTAAATGATTCAGCTTTCCAATCAGCAATGTTAGCGGGATTAGTGGTATTTGTTTTAATTGCTATTTTCATGATTGTAAATTATGGATTACTTGGTGCTCTAAGTACAATTTCAATTGCTTTATACATCTTTTTAACATTATTAATGTTCACAGTTTTAAGAGGGGAATATAGTCCTTCAACAATTGCGGCTTTAATTATTGGTATTGGTATTTCAGTCGACGCAAATATTATTACTTTTGAGCGTCTCAAAAACGAGATTTATGCCGGTGATACAATAAAGAAAGCATATCGGAATGCAAACCGCTTTTCTTTAAGTTCGATTATCGATGCCAATATCACGACTATTATTGTTGCTTTTGCTCTATTTTACTTCGGAACAAAGAGCGTTAAAGGATTTAGTATTTCCTTAATGCTATCAATTATTTTCACTTTACTTGTAATGCTAGTCTTTACTCGTTTCATGTCATCATTAATTGTTGGTAGTGGAATTTTACAAAATAGATTGTGATTACTTGCAGGTGTTCATAAAAAGAATATTAAACGTGACAATTCACAAAAATTCTACATTCGCTTTAACTATATAAAACACGCTAAATGATTCGCTTTATCATCGCTAATTTTAATTATTGTTGGAGTTATCGTTTTTGTTTCGATCGGACTACAAAGTTCAAGTATTTTTGATGGATTAAATCGTTCAATCGAGTTTAAAGGTGGAGTTAGTGTTATTATCAGTGGTAATACTGAAACTCAATCATTAATTTCACAAATAAGAGCTGAACAAATCAAAGAATTTTTAGTTGCAAATGCTCAAAAATGAAATGTTAGTGACATTGAGAATTTAATTACAATTCAAAAAACAGATAATGCAACGAATAATTACGCAGTTTTATTTAAAACAACTCAAGATTTAAGTGATACAATTGCTCAAATTCAAAGTGATATACGTAATCAATTTAGTGATGTAAGTGTAATTAGTTATACCGTTTCAAGTCGTGAAGCTAATGAATTAGTTTTAAATGCATTACTTGCTGTTTCGGTAAGTTTTATCGGTATTATTTTATATACACTTTTAAGAATGAGATGAACCTATTCAATTGCTGCAATTATTGGTTTACTACATGATTTAATTTTAGTTGTTGCATTTATTGTTTTAACCAGATTAGAAGTTTCTTCAATTATTGTTGCTGCAATGCTTTCAATTGTTGGTTTCTCGATTAATGATACAATTGTTACATTCGATCGTATTAAAGAAATTATTACTCATCAATATTCATCGCAAAAAGTTTTATCACGTGATGATATTAAAACAATTGCAAACAAAGCGATTTATTCAACTATTAAACGTAGTTTTTATACAACTTTAACAACTATGATTTCGGTTGTCATCTTATTATTATTTAAAAATGCAACTGATTTCTCATTTAACATTACTATTTTATTTGGTATGGCGGTTGGTGCTTACTCATCAATTTTCATTTGTTCATGAATCTGAACTATTTTAGAAAATATCAGACAAAAAGGTATTAAGCACAGAATTAACACAGGTTATTGAAATGTTAATAATCCTGTTGAACAAACCTTTAAAGGAATTAACGATTTCCAACCATAATTTTTCGAAAAAGAGTATGAATTTTTAATTCATATTTTTTTATTTTTTTTAAAACATTATAAAATTATAAATATGACAATCAAGGACGTTAAAATAATTAATTTTGATAACATCATCGAATGCGCAGATGTGGTGATTAAAGATAAAAAAATTGCACAAATTATTCCGTCAAATAATCAATCTACAAAAATTTTAATTCCAGGTTTTTTCGATACTCACATTCACGGTTTTGTTGGACATGATGTCATGGATAGTGCAGAAGCAGTACAGAAAATTTCTTTAGCTCTTGCAAAAACAGGAGTTACCTCATTTTATCCAACTGCGATGACTAATACTTGGTCAAAAATTATTGAAAGCTTTCAAACAATTTCGAGCACAGAAGTTCAAGGAGCCAAAATTCAAGGTATTCACATTGAAGGTCCATTTTTAAAATTAGAAAAAAAAGGTGCTCACGATCCAAAATTGCTTTTAGATGCTAATCGTGCAAATCTAACAGAATTAATTGAAGCTGGAAATGGTAAATTTAGAAAAATTTCAATCGATCCACTTTGCATCGATCATGATAACATTCAATTTTTAATTCAAAATAATGTTGAAGTTTCGATTGGACACTCAAATGCTGAATTTAAAGTTGCCAATGAAGCTTTTAAATCAGGTGCAACTAATACTTGTCACTTATGAAATGCTATGTCTGGAGTTGACTCAAGAAGACCAGGTATTGCTCAAGCGGCATTAATGAATAATCAAGTTTTTTCTGAATTAATTTGTGATTTTTATCACGTTAATCCAGAAACTGTAAAATTTACAATTCAAAACAAAGGGACTGATAAAGTTGTAATGATTTCGGATGCAATTAAGCCTGCTTATGGAAGTGATGGTTTAAGTGTATCAGGTGGAATTCCGGTTGAAAAACACGGGATTGCGATAACCTTAGCTGGGACAAACACAATTGCAGGTAGCGGAATTTCACTTTATGATTCCTTTAAAAACTTAATTAAGATCGGATATACAATTCAAGAAGCGGTTCAAATGTGTTCATATAATCCTGCAGTCGCTTCAAAAGTTGAACAGATCGGTTATATTAAAGAAAATTATTACGCAGACTTTGTTTTATTAGATCAAAATTTAAATATTGAACATGTTTATGTCAATGGAAAGGAAATACAATAATGAATTTAAAAGTTGTTAAAAATTATGATGAGATGTCAAAAATCGGAGCAGAGATTTTTGCAAACGAAATTAACCAAAAAAATAAAATCAACATTTGTTTCGCTACCGGAAGCACACCTGTTGGAATGTATTCAGAATTAATCAAAATGTACCAAAAAAATGAAGTATCATTTAAAAATGTGACTTCATTTAATTTAGACGAGTATGTTGGACTAGATGTTACTAATAAATGTTCATACCATTATTTTATGGACCAAAATTTATTTAACTATATTGATATTAATCGTGCAAACATTAATTTTCCAGATGGAAATGGTGATTTAGCAAAAAACGCAAGTGATTATGAAAAAACAATTAAAGAAAAAGGTGGAATTGACTTAATGGTTCTTGGGATTGGTGTAAATGCACACATCGCATTTAACGAACCTGGTTCACAAATCAATGATCGTACCAGAGAAGTAGAATTAACAGCAAGTACAATTAATTCAAATAAAATTTACTTTGACAATGAAAACGATGTACCAAAAACCGCCATCTCGATGGGGATTGGGACAATTTTAGAAGCTAAAAAGATTATTTTATTAGCTTCAGGAATTTCAAAAGCAGAAGCAATTTTAAACACAATCAAGGGACCGATTACTCCTGATGTACCTGCTTCATTTTTACAAACACATCCAGATGTGACTTTAATTATTGATGAAGCTGCAGCAAGTAAATTATAAAAATCCTTAGTGGATTTTTATTTTTGTTAGTTTTAATATAAAAAATATTAAAATATTTTTAATTAAATCTTGATTTAGTTTTAAAGAAGGATAATATGAAAAAAAGATTAATAAGCGGAATTAAACCGACTGGGGATTTAACACTAGGAAATTACCTAGGTGCTATTAAAAATTTCATCAAAATGCAGCGTGAGTACGAAACATATGTTTTTGTTGCTGATTTACACGCGTTGACCACTGGGGACAATAAACCAGAAGAATTATTAAAACGTCGTAAAGAAATTGTTGCAATTTATTTAGCTTGTGGACTAGACCCAAAAGTTACCACAATTTTTTATCAATCTGACGTTTTAGAACATGGAATGATGCAATGATTATTAAGTAACGAGACTGCACTTGGTGAACTTGAACGTATGACTCAGTTCAAAGACAAAGCACAAAAAGCGATTAAACAAGCTAATGGTACTGAAAAAATTCCTACTGGATTGTTAATGTATCCCACACTGATGGCTGGGGACATTTTACTTTATAATGTGGACTGCGTCCCTGTTGGGGAAGATCAAATTCAACATTTAGAATTAACTCGGACTATAGCAGCAAGAATGAATAAAAAATATAATTTTGACTTCAAAATACCAAAAGCGGTATTGCCACAAGTAGGTGCAAAAATCAAATCTTTAAGTAATCCAGAAGTAAAAATGTCTAAAAGTGAACTTTCACAAAAAGGGACAATTTACTTACTTGAAGATCCTGAAAGTGCATACAAAAAAATTATGAAATCTGTGACTGATTCAGAAAATAAGGTTTACATTTCTGATGAAAAGCCAGGTGTATTAAATTTATTAACCATTTATGCTGCAATTAAAGATATTTCTTTAGAAGAAGCTGAAAGAATTTTTGCTTCTGCTAACTATAAAGATTTTAAACATGAAGTTGCAACTGTAGTTAAAGAAGAATTGATTAAAATTCAGACCAAATATAATGAAGCATTAACTCAAATTGAGCAAGTCTCAAAAGAAGGTGCAATTAAAGCTCAAGAAGTTGCAAAAGACATACTTGATAGATTAATGCGTAATATGGGGTTTAAATAATAAAAAAAGGAAACTTAAAAATGAAAGCAAATAAATTATTAAATCATACAACAAGTCACCTTTTAGGAGCTGCTGTTGAGAAGTTATATCCAAATGTAAAACTAGGTTTTGGTCCTGCGACTGATGAAGGTTTTTATTATGATTTTGAATTCGAAACACCTTTAAGTGATACAGAATTAAACAAAATTGAAAAAATGATGAAAAAACTCGCATCACGTAATTTAGTTATGAAAAGTGTCGATGAATCACATTATTCATTTGAAAATAAACCTTATAAAAAAGAGTTATATGATGAATTAAAAGCAAAAGGAGCTGAAATTACATTTTATGCTCTTGTAGATCCATTAAACAATGAAGAAGTTTTTGTGGATTTATGTGCAGGTGGACACGTTGAAGATACTAAAAAAATTAAACATTTTAAATTGTTAAACTTAGCTGGTGCATACTGAAGAGGTAATTCAGACAATATTCAATTAACACGTATCTATGGTACTAGTTGAGAAACTGCGGATGAATTAAATGAATATTTAGAAATTTTAAAAGATCGTAAAGAACGTGATCACCGTAAAATCGGAAAAGAAATGAAATTGTTCGCGTTTAACCAATTATCTGGTCAAGGTTTTCCGATTTGACTTGAGGATGGTATGTACATTCACAATGAAATTCGTAACTTAGTGTTAAAAATGGACCGTAAATACGGATTTACAGAGGTTTTAACACCGCATTTTGGGGGAAGAAACACTTTATAAAATCTCGGGACACTTAGAACACTATAAAGATGATATGTTCAAACCTTTATTAGTTGAAAAAGAACGCTTAATTCCACGTCCAATGACTTGTCCACATCACATTATTTGTTACAACATGGAAAAAAGAAGTTACCGTGATCTACCAATTAGATATAGTGAACAATCACAACTTTATCGTTATGAAAAATCTGGTGCTCTTACTGGTCTTGAACGTGTTCGTGCAATGTTATTAACAGAGGGACACTTATTCTTAAGAAAAGATCAAATTAAAGATGAATTTAAATTAATGTATCAATTAATTAAAGAAACTTTAGAGATTTTTAAAATTAAAATTAGCTACATTTCACTTAGTTTACGTGATAAAGAAGATAAAGAAAAATACTATGACAATGATGAAATGTGAAACAGTGCCGAAGCTCAATTAAGAGATGTTTTAAACGAATTAAACGTGGAATATGAAGAAAAAATTGGTGAAGCTGCATTCTATGGACCTAAAATGGACATTCAAATTTACACCTCTTTAGGACACGAAGTCACAGTTTCAACTTTACAATTAGACTTCTTATTACCTGAACGTTTTGATATTACTTTCACAAATAAAGATAATGAAGAAGAAAGACCTGTTATGTTACACCGTGGTTTAATCGGAACATATGAAAGATTTGTCGCGACATTATTAGAACAAACTAAAGGTAATTTACCATTCTGATTAGCCCCAAAACAAATTACTGTTTTACCAGTTAATGAAAAAACTAATTTAGAATACGCAAAAGAAATTAATGATATGTTATTCAATTTAAACTTCAGAAGTAAATTGGATGACCGTGAAGAAAGAATTAGTAAAAAAATGCGTGAAGCTCAAATGAGTAAAAGTAAATTTATCCTAATTTTAGGAGATAATGAACAAAATAATCGTACAATTTCATACCGTAAATATGGTGAACAAGCAACAGAAACTGTTTCAATTGACGAATTTATATTATTATTAACAAAATTAAGAATGAATTATGAATAATAAAAATAAATCAATAATTAATGTAATTTTTATAATTATTTTTTGTGTTGCCCCAGCGATTGCTCTTTGATTACTTGGTCTGGGACAATCTGCAATATTAAGTTATAAGTGATTAGTTGTTTCTTTGACGATTTGATTACTTGTGACTACAATACTATGATTTGTGTTTTTAAAGCTTAATTGAATTAGTGATAAAAAACCAATTCCTGCTTTACCACTAGTCTATTCGTTTTTTACCATTTTAATTACTTATCCGCTAAATATTTATTTGCGTTTCGCAATAGTGATAATTGTTGTAATTTCGTCAACGGTTACATCATTGTGAATATCAAACTTGATTTTTGATTCAAAACTTGAATCTCAAAACACAAAGAATTTATATTAAATTTGGCTATAAAAATGACGAATAGTACTAATTTAAAGTATTATTCGTCATTTTATTAGTTGATTTTAAGTTCAAATTATACATTAGCTGTAAAATTATTTTTTAACTTTCAAACTTCATTTTGGTTCGCGTTCGATAGTAAATTGAGCAATTAATTTATCTAGTTCTTGTTCGCTTAAAGTTTCACCACGTTTGACTAAATTGTATAAATAACCGGCATAATTTTGATAATCAAATTTTGGTTTTGGTTGAACCTCGGTATACATTAGTGTTCCACCGTTGCTCAAGTATTCCACAACTTCGACATTGGTATCTTTAAACAATTCTTTTAATTGACTCTTTAAAAATGAAACTTCTTTTTGAGCTTCAATGATGTTTTCAGCTAAAATTTTTGCTTTTTCTAAATCTACGATTTTATCCATAACAAAATTATAAACGTAAAGCAACATTATAAAAATTTTTAGTAAAATGTATTTATGAATATTTTATATGGATTTTTAGTCAATTTTGCAATTATAATTTTCGGTTATTTAGTAGGTTCTGTTAACACCAGTATCATAATGTCTAATCGTTATAAAAATGATGATATTCGAAATCATAATTCTAAAAATGCAGGAGCGACTAATTCTTTACGTACTTACGGTAAAAAATTTGCTTTTATTGTTTTGATCATTGATATTTTAAAAACTTATTTAGTTGTTTTAATTGTACGTTATGCAATTGTGTACACAATTAAAGCTCCTTTTATTGGCAGCGTTGTCCCAACATTGGCCGGTTTAGCGTGTGTAATCGGACATATGTATCCTCTCTTTTTCGGACTCAAAGGTGGTAAAGGAGTTGCCTGCTCGGTGGGACTCTTTTTATCAATTAATGTTGCACTATATCCAATTGCTGCATTTTTCTTCTTTGGTTTAATTTTTTGAAAAAAATACGTTTCACTCGCAAGTATTGCAACTGCAATCTTAATTGTCCCTTTCTGTTTTATTCCCTGATTTATCGAGGGACCATTAGGATTTTTAAATAATCCTACCAACCACTGATTTGTCCCTGGGATAGTCATGTCACTGTCATCGGCTTTAGTCGTATACTCACACCGTAGTAATATTAAAAGACTCCTAAGTGGTACGGAATCAAAAATAATTAAGAAAAAATAATTAAAACATATTCAGAAATGGATATGTTTTTTATTTTATAAATTGACGAAAAGCACTATAAAATAGATATGAAAAAAACTAAAAAAATATGATACACACGGATAAGTTGTTATATAATATTTATGCTATTTGTAAGAATAGTATTTAGGTATATAAATTTAAAAAAGAAAGGATTAAGGAAAATGCCTACAACAAACCAATTAGTTACTAATGGTCGTAGTTCAAAAATTAAGAAGCAAAATGCACCTGCTCTTAACATTAGCTACAACTCATTAATTAAAAAAGCTAAAAAAATGGCTTCTCCATTTAAACGTGGAGTATGTACTCGTGTTGCTACAATGACACCTAAAAAACCTAACTCAGCTTTACGTAAATATGCTCGTGTTAAATTATCAAACGGAATGGAAGTTACTGCTTATATTCCTGGTGAAGGACACAACCTTCAAGAACACTCTGTTGTTTTAATCCGTGGAGGTCGTGTTAAAGACTTACCTGGGGTTAGATACCACATCGTTCGTGGAACACAAGACGCTGCCGGAGTTAACAAACGTGCTCAAGGTCGTAGTTTATATGGTGCTAAAAAACCTAAAGCTTAATAGTATTTAATAATTATTATTTTTATCAATTCAATCAAAATTAAGAAAGGAGACATTTATGTCAAGAAAGAAAAGTGCACCAATTAGAGAAGTGCTTGCAGATCCAGTATTCAACTCAGTTTTAGTTACAAAATTAGTTAATACAATTATGCTTGATGGTAAAAAATCTATTGCTCAAGATATTTTATATTCAGCATTTGAAATCGTAAAACAAAAAACAGAAAAAGAACCTATGGAAGTATTCTTACAAGCTGTTGAAAATATTACACCTCAATTAGAAATTAGAACAAGAAGAATCGGAGGGACAAACTACCAAGTTCCTACTGAAGTTTCTCCTCGTAGAAAACAAACTTTATCACTTAGATGATTAGTTCAATACGCACGTTTAAGAAATGAAAAAACAATGGACGTTCGTTTAGCTAATGAAATCATTGACGCATCAAACAAAACAGGTGGAGCTATCAAAAAACGTGAAGATACACACAAAATGGCTGAAGCTAACCGTGCATTTGCACACTTTAGATGATAATCTATTACAAATAATTTAGGAAAAAGAAAATGGCTAGAGATTATGATTTAAAAGATTACCGTAATATCGGTATTATGGCTCACATTGATGCAGGTAAAACAACTACTACAGAAAGAATTTTATTCCACACCGGAAAAATTCACAAAATTGGTGAAACACACGACGGAGCTAGTCAAATGGACTGAATGGCTCAAGAGCAAGAACGTGGAATCACTATTACTTCAGCTGCTACAACAGCTTTCTGAAAAGGAAAAAGAATTAACATCATCGATACACCAGGACACGTTGACTTTACTGTTGAGGTTGAACGTTCACTTCGTGTATTAGACGGTGCTGTTGCTGTGCTTGATGCTCAATCAGGTGTTGAACCTCAAACAGAAACAGTTTGAAGACAAGCAACAAACTACCACGTACCTAGAATTGTGTACGTTAACAAAATGGATAAAGCAGGGGCAGATTTTGCTAAATCAGTTGAATCTGTTAAAACACGTTTAGGTGGAAATGCTGTTGCTATCCAATGACCAATTGGACAAGAATCTGATTTTGAAGGATTAGTAGACTTAGTTGAAAGAAAAGCTTACACATACGATGGTCAAGCTGAAGAAAAAGAATATGAAGTTGAAATTCCTGCTGACTTAAAAGAAATCGTTGAATTAAAACGTCAAGAATTAGTTGAAGCAGTTGCTAACTTTGATGAAGAAATTATGATGGAAGTTTTAGAAGGGACTGACATTGAACCTGCTAGACTTAAAGAAGCAGTTCGTAAAGCTACTTTAACATCAGAATTCTTCCCAGTAGTTTGTGGAACTTCATTCAAAAACAAAGGTGTTAAGAAAATGATTGACGCCGTTGTTGATTACTTACCTTCTCCATTAGACATTCCAGCTATTAAAGCTGAATTAGATGGACAAGAACTTGACGTTGAAGCTACAGATGACGGTGACTTTGCAGCTTTAGCTTTCAAAGTTATGACAGATCCATTCGTTGGTACATTAACATTCTTCCGTGTGTACCGTGGAGTTTTAAACAAAGGAAGTTATGTATTTAACTCAACTAAAGGTGAAAAAGAACGTATCGGACGTATTCTTCAAATGCACGCAAACAACCGTGTGGAAATTGATGAATGTCGTGCCGGGGATATTGCTGCAGCTGTTGGTCTTAAATCAACCACAACTGGGGACACATTAATTTCTGAAAAATCACCAAAATTAATTTTAGAAAAAATGGTATTCCCTGAACCAGTTATCTCACAAGCTTTAGAACCTGAATCAAAAGCAGCGACTGAAAAATTATCATTAGGACTTCAAAAATTAGCTGCTGAGGATCCTACTTTTAGAACCTATACAGACGAAGAAACCGGACAAACCATTATTGCCGGGATGGGGGAATTACACCTTGACATTATCGTTGACCGTCTAAAACGTGAATTTGGTGTACAAGCTAAAGTTGGTGCTCCTCAAGTTTCATACCGTGAAACAATTACTAAATCAGCAGATGTTGAAGGAAAACACATCAAACAATCTGGTGGTAAAGGACAATATGGTCACGTATGAATTAAATTCGAACCAAACCCAGATGGTGGATTTGAATTCGTTGACAAAATCGTTGGTGGTAAAATTCCTAAAGAATACATCAAACCTATTCAAAAAGGACTTGAAGAAAAAATGGCTGCTGGTATTTTAGCAGGATATCCAATGATTGACGTTAAAGCTACTTTATTTGATGGATCATACCATGATGTCGATTCATCTGAAATGGCTTACAAAATTGCTGCTTCTAAAGCTCTTACAAAAGCTAAAGATGCTATTGGTACAGTTCTTTTAGAACCTATCATGGACGTAGCAGTTGTTGTTCCTAGCGATTACATCGGGGATGTTATCGGTGACTTGTCACGTCGTCGTGGTCTTGTTAATGACCAAGAACAAAGAAATGACGGTGCAACAATCGTTCGTGCTGCTGTTCCTCTTTCAGAAATGTTCGGTTACTCAACAGATTTACGTAGTATGACAAGTGGTCGTGGTACATATCAAATGCAATTTGATCACTACGAAAAAACACCTAAAAACATTGCTGACGAAATCATCAAGAGAAGAAACATTCAAAATAAAGACGAAGAATAATAATCAAAAAACTCAGTTATATCAACTGAGTTTTTTTAATTTTCATTTTATAGGTTATACATTCAATGTCGCTAACCTTTCCCAGTTAGTAGTATTAAATTTTCATCTTGTGGAAAGGACAAAATGCTTTATACTAGGAACTGGGAACAGTAAGTGACTAAAGGCCAAATAAGGTGATTATAAAAACGACGAATATTACCATGATGCAGTATTATTCGTCGTTTTTTTGTGAATTTAGTTTGAAAATATAATTAACGATTAATAATCATATTTAGATATTTGTAAATTGTATTCTTTTCTTCTCTAAATCTGAAGTTACTAATTCTGTAAATTGGATATTCTTTTGATTGAATAAAGTCATTTTTCAATCTAATTTCAAGCATTTCATTCATTGATGTTTTTTCACTTGTATCATCTAAACTAATACCAACTAAGAATTTAGAATCTTGATCTAAAATTGCAATGTCAATTGTATATGAACCTATACGGTAGTTCTTTTTGATTTTTACTGGCTGATTAAATACTAAAGTTTTTAATCATTGAATTACATCTTGCTCAAAATATGAAACATGATCTTTAATTACATCACGATCGATTGTTGTATACGATTTTTGTTCTTCAGCACTTAAATCTAGGAATTCTAATCATTTTTTAAATGATAAAAGGTTAAGTGAACTAGAATTGTCAATTAATAATTCGTCAGCTTTAAGTGATTTAACAACCACCATTTTGTCTTTTGCACGAGTAATAGCAACGTTAAGAGCGTTACGACCACCTTTAGTTCCGATATATGTGCTGCTTAAAGTTGTATCTTTGGTATATCCAATTGAAGCAATAACGATGTCAGCTTCATCACCTTGAATATTTTCTAAGTTTCTTAAAATAATCTTTTCTTCTAATAATGAGTAAAGTTTTGGTGATGTTAAAGCAATAATTTCACGAATACAGTCTTGTTGTTTTCTATTGAAAGCTAAAATAATCATTGATTCATAATCATTGATGTATTTTTCGGCCAATTTGACTACTTCTTGAGCTTCTTCGATGTTTTTATTGTCTTTTCATTTACCTTTAACATTAATTACTTCAAAACTATTTAATGTTTTTGTATTGTATTTGTCAATACCTTTTAATTTTGAATTATAGAATTCTTTTGATGAGAATAAAATCAATTCTGATGCATTACTTCTATAGTTCATTTCTAAGAAGAATTTTGGTAAATTATTGTGTAATGCTCAATCTAATAATGAAGTGATTTCATCTGTGGTGTAATCATCTTCCGAATCATCTCTACGGTTGAATCAGTTTGAAGGTTGCATTTGTTGATCGTCCCCAGCTACAATGACTTTGTCACTTAAAGCGATATAAGGAAGTGCTTTTTCAATGAAAATTTGAGATGATTCGTCAAAAATTACATAATCGTAATGGTCATTTTCGAAGTCAACGAAGTTTGAAAGGATTTCAGGTGTACCAACAAAAACGTTATAAATATGTTTAAGTAAGTCTTTGTATTCAGTAGTAATTAAATGAGGTGGAGTAATTCCACGAGTAATTTTACCTAAGAAGTTTTTAAGTTTAATTTCGTTATCTTCACCTAAAGAACGGTAGTTTTCTAAGTTTTTTCTAGCTTTTAATGTTACACGAGCGTACATGTTTTCAAGTTGTTCAGGTGTAACATTACTTTTGTTTTTGTTATCAATAAATTTTTGATATTCTTTCTCAATTCGATCAAATTCAGAAAATGTGTTTAATTTCATCATATAAGCAATTCGAATTAAATCGTTAATGTCGAATTCTTTTAAATTGGCCATTCAGTAATCTTTAACTTCTTTAGCTCTTTTGTATTTCTCGTCAAAAACTTTGTCGTATTTGGTAAAAATTAAACTTTCTTTAAGCACAGCATTCATTTTTTGTGCTGCTTCTTTTTTATTTAAGTCTAATAAATTATAGAATTTGTAAAAATCGTTTTTGGTGTCGAAAAAGTGGAATAATTCAAAGAATTTTTTAATTTGTTCTTTCTTTTGTAAAATATCACCTTTTCTTTTTAAGTTGAAGTACGCATCTAAATCTTGACTTAAAACTGCTGAAAGTGCATTTTTAGCATCATAATATTCGTATTCAATACTGTTTAAGAATTTTTCATTATTTTGCGGAATTTCTTGTTCAGGATTAATATCTAAAATTTGTTGGTAGAAAGAAGTAAGAGGTTTGTAGAAGTAACCACGTTCATATTTGTTAGCTTTGTTAGTTTCGTTGAATTGGAATACTAAATCTGAATATTTCTGCATTCTCTTTAGCACAACATCAATCGCAACTTTCTTTTGAGAAATAAAAAGCGCTTTTTTACCTTCTTCTAAAATATTGATTAAGATATTTGCTATTGTTTGACTCTTACCTGTCCCCGGTGGACCAACAATAACACATGAAGTACTTAGTGCACCGATGATTGCTTTTTCTTGTGTCAAGTCACTTTGTGTTACACGAATTAATTTTGATGATTCGATTAAGTTTTTAGTTGTGTCTGCATCGTAGTTAAACAAGTCATCAGCTTTTATTAATTTGTCAATTTTGTCATTGATGATTAAGTTTTGCACTGCTTCGCGTAACTTTGTACCGCTCGGATGACAAACAGAAAGAACAATACCTGGAGATAAAGTCATTGAAGTATAGTTTGCAATATCTTCACGAGTCATTTCTTTAAATGAAGCTAATAAATCTTTATTCGAAATGGTACCGTCAATTAAGCGATCGGATAAAACTTGTTTTAATGAATCGGTCGCTTCCATTAATGAACGATTTTCGCTTTCGTCTAGATATGGCATTTGTGAACCTAAATTTTGACTAAGTGAGTAGAATAATTTTTCGTTTGTTACAATTGAACTATCTCTTGATGATAGGACAACCTTACCATTTTTAATTGATAAGTTGACCGCTTTTAAAATAGCTGGAGCATAAAAGTATGATTCATCTCTTGAAAATTTAATGAAGAATGTACCTAAAAATAGAGGTCAAACTCCAGTTTCGGTATAAATTTCATGAATCTTATTAATGTTAAATTTTCAATCTTTTAAAAAGTTACGATGTTTGTCAATAATTTTTTCTAAAACAGTTTCAAAGTTTTTTTGGAATGAACGTTTTAAATCTTTTTCAATTTTAGCAGATGGTTTGTATCCGCTAAATGTACATCATTGTTCAAATTCTTCATAAGTTTTAACATTTTCTAATTTTGTAATCATTTCATCTGTGAAATTTGATGTGAATTCAACAGCAAATTCAGCATTTTCAAACACAGTTTTAACTTCTTTAGCTTTAATTAGTTTTGTTAAATCTTGATTAATTTTTGATAAGTGATAAAAAGTTGCATTATCACCTTGACTACGAATATCTAATAAATTGTTTAATAACTTTTTATGTCTTGATTCGTTAACTTTTTTATTAGCAACATTTTTAATGTTTTTTTGATTTAGTTTGAACATGTCCTTCCTTTCCATTTATTAATAAATTAATTATATATTTTATTTATAAATTTTATTCTAAAGCATCAATAAAAAATCATCTAATCAAATATTAAACATGTCAAATAAGCAAAAAGTAAAAAGTCTATTTTTATGTTTGGTTGCATCTAAAAAGTAATAAAATAAATTTAGCACTTCCAAGGCGGCACAAATGAAAAATGAATTTATAAAATTAAGTGAAAAAATTTTTTATATTTATTTTATATTTTTCAATTTTTTGTTTTTGTTTTTTTACTGAATTTTAAATTTGCATTATTCTTTGTTTTTTGGATATTCAATTGGGGCTTTGGTCGCTTTTTTTATTTATAAAATTCGTGTAATCACGAGTTATTTTATTTTTAAGCAAAGCAAAAAAAGTGCATGATTATCAAGTCTTTTGATATATTTTTCTTTAATTTTTTTTATTTTAATAATAGTTTATTTAATCTTTAAAATTAACTATTTAAGTGCGAATCCCCATGTGGACTCTTGAGATGAATATGTCTATAAACCAATTAATTTATTCACTTTTTTATTTGGTTTTCATTCTTTCTTTTTATCGATTTTAACCGCGTCTGTGATTCGTAGTTTTGCAACCAGAAAGGGGGTATAATGGAACAGTTTGTTAAAGCGTTTTTTGAAAATTGAAACCAACCACAACTTCTTTCCTTAGTCGTAACAGTAATAATTATTTTTATTATTTCGTTAATTGTTTTTATCAAAGCACAACAACAAAAAGCAAATAAAGCTCCCCAGGGGACAATTTTAGTTGTTGAGGGATACATTAACATTTTTGATAATACATTTGAAGATGCAACTGAGGGGAAACTCAAAAAATCTCGAATGTACCTATTTACCTTAGTTACCTTCTTATTAGTTGGTAACTTAGTAGTCATTTTAGGTTTTGAACCGATTGCAACTTCTTATTCAGTTACATTTACATTAGGTCTATCAACCTTTATCGGAATTTATGTTGTTGCATTAATTTATCAAAAATGACGTATTATCAAAAAATATAAAAATCCAATTGATTTTATCGGACAGTTTTCACCGTTAATCTCAATTAGTTTCCGTATTTTTGGTAATATCATTGGTGGTTCGACAATCATGTACCTAATTTATTATCTATTAGGTTATGTGTGACAGGTTACTTTTCATACAAGCACACCATTTTACTTTTTTGCACCGGTAATTACACCGCTATTACACCTTTATTTTGATGTCTTTGGAGCATTTATCCAAGCTTATGTATTTACCATTTTAACTATTATTTATTGAATTAATGAAGTTGAAGAAGAAACACCAAAAGCTAAAAAAACAGATAAAAAATCCCAAATTAAAGTTTTAAATCCGGATGTGTATTAACATAACCGTAACTTAGGAGGAAAAATGATTGAACAAGTTATTACAAAATTAGCAGATGAAACAGTTACAAATGCAAGTAGTGCATCAATTAGTACAGGAAAAGGATTAGTTGCGATCGGGGCTGGTCTTGCAATGATTGGTGTATTCGGTACCGGGGTTGGTCAAGGATACGCTGCTGGTAAAGCTGCAGAAGCTGTTGGACGTAATCCAGAAGCTGCTTCAAAAATCCGTACAATGATGATTGTTGGTATGGCTATTGCTGAATCTGCTGCTATTTATTCTTTAATTATTGCTTTCTTATTAATTTTCGTTCTAAAATAAAAAATGAACAGCACATGATTTGTTAATGCAGACTTAGGCACAAGTGTTAGTGAAAAATTCCAGACAATTTTTCCAAACTTGTGAATGATGTTGGCAACTATTATTTCTTTTGTTTTAGCTTTTATATTTTTAACTTGTTTTTTATATAAACCAGTTAAAAATAAGATGAAGGAACGTCATGATTTTATTCAATCAAACATTGATTCATCAGTTGAACAAAAAGAAAAAGCAATTCAAAAAGTAAATGAAGCTAATTTGAAATTGCAAGAAGCTCACAGACAAGCGGATTCAATTGTGAATAAAGCGAAAATGAGAGCTGAAAAAGTCATAATTTCATATACTGCAAAAGCGAAAAAAGAATCAATTAATTTATTAGCTGAAGCTAATTTAGACATTCAGTCACAACAAAAAGAATTTGAAAAACAATCAAAAGAAAAAATTGCACAAGCAGCAGTTGAATTAGCTAAAAAAATCTTAAATCGTGAGATTTCAAGTTCAACACAAGAAGAAATTATTAATGAGTTTTTAAATTCTGATAAAGATAATAAAAAGAATGTATCAAAAAATTAATCCAATCGGTTATGCGATTGCACTCTATGAAATAGCAAAAGAAAGTAATAAATTTGAAGTGTTTCACAATCAAATTATTGAATGTAAAAACACAATTGAACAGAGTTCAGAACTAAAAAACATGTTGCAAAACATGAATATCGATGTTAAGGAAAAATTTGAAATTATTGATTTGATTTTCCCTCACTTTGATATTGACCTTAAAAATTTAATAAAAATCGTTTTACAAAAAAAAGAGCAATTTTTATTAAAAAGAGTTTTTAATTTATTTTTAAAAATGACAAGTGATGTATTGAATATTTTATTTGCTAAAATCATCACCGCTTATCCTTTAAGTGATGAACAATTAAAAGCTATTAAAAATAAATTAGAAAAACAATATAACAAAAAAATTGAGATTCAAACCGCAATTGATCCAAGTTTAATTAGTGGTTTTGAAATACATGTTAATTCTGAAATTATTAGTAAAAACTATAATGAAGAATTGAATAAAATTAAGAATTTTATTATTAATGAAAAAGGAGGGATAAATGGCTAATCGTATTGATGATATTTCAGCGATTATTAAAGATCGAATCAAAAATTTTGAATCTAAAGTTGATTATGCTGAAATTGGACATGTTATATCAATTGGTGACGGTATTGCATTAGCTAGTGGATTAGACAAAGTTAAAAACTCCGAAATTGTTATTATTAACGAAAATGTCTATGGATTAGCGTTAAACTTAGAAGAGGAAGCTGTTGGTATTGCACTTTTTGGAAATGCTAACTCAGTTTCTGAAGGGGACACTGTTAAGAGAACTGGTAAAGTTATTTCAGTCAACGTTGGTGACCAACTTTTAGGTCGTGTAGTTAACTCTCTAGGTGAAGCAATCGATGGAAAAGGTGTAATTAAAGGACGTACACGTGAAATATTTAGAGTTGCTCCAGGGGTTATGAGTCGTAAAGAAGTTAATCAACCTTTAGAAACAGGTATCATTGCAATCGATTCAATGATTCCGATTGGTAAGGGACAACGTGAATTGATTATCGGGGACAGACAAACAGGTAAAACAGCAATTGCGATTGACACCATCATTAACCAAAAAGATAAAAATGTAAAATGTGTCTACGTTGCAATTGGACAAAAAAACTCAACTGTTGCTCAAATTGTTAAAAAACTTTCTGATACTGGAGCAATGGAATATACAACAGTTGTGGTTTCTGGAGCTTCAGAAGTAGCCCCTCAACAATACATCGCACCTTATACTGGTGTAACAATTGCTGAGGAGTGAATGGAAAAAGGGAATGATGTTTTAATTGTGTACGATGATTTATCAAAACATGCTATTGCTTATAGAACGCTTTCGCTTTTACTTAGAAGACCGCCTGGTCGTGAGGCTTACCCCGGGGACGTTTTCTACTTACACTCGCAATTACTTGAACGTGCAGCACGTGTAACCCCAGAATATGGTGGTGGTTCAATTACTGCATTGCCAATTATTGAAACACAACAAGGGGATATTTCAGCATATATTCCAACTAATGTTATTTCAATTACAGATGGACAAATTTTCACTAAAGAAAACTTATTCAACTCTGGTCAAAGACCTGCAGTGGACGTTGGTTTTTCAGTTAGTCGTGTTGGTTCATCAGCTCAAACTAAAGCTATGAAAAGTGTTGTTGGTTCGCTAAAATTAGATTTAGCACAATATAATGAAATGTTAGCCTTTGCACAATTTGGTAGTGACTTGGACGATTCAACTAAAAGTATTTTAGACCATGGTGCTAAAGTTTATGAGTTATTAAAACAAGAACAATATTCACCAATTTCTCAAGTTGCTCAAGCGGTAATTCTGCTTGGAGTAAAAGAAAGAATTATTAATCCATTACCAAAAGAAAATATCCACGAATATCGTGACGCAATTATTAAATATCTTGAAGGTAACACTGAGGGACACACAATATTTGAAGAAATAAATGAAACCAAAGTTATTTCTCCAGAGAACTATAAAACTTTAGAAAAAGCATTAGTTCACATCGTAAAAGATATCATCGCATCTATTCCTAATTATGATCCGCAAAAATACAAACCATTTCCTAAAAAATTTAACGAGGTTGAATAATGTCTAGTTTAAACTCATTAAAAAATCGTATTGCTGTTGTTGGAAACACTAAGAAAATTACTCATGCAATGGAATTAGTAGCTGCATCAAAATTAAGAAAATATCGCGAAATGTATGTTAATGTTGAAAAATTTAAAAATGTTTTAGAAGACACATTTTCAAAAATTTTGATTAATTTATCACCTATTGACTTAAAAAACATTTTTCCAAGTAATAAATCAAATAGCACTTTATATATTGTTATCACAAGTGATTTAGGTTTATGCGGTTCTTATAATTCAAACATTTTTAATTTGTTAAAAACAACTGTAAACAAGGAAGACAAATTGATTGTTTTTGGTGCAAAAGGAATTTCAAACATTTATTATTCATGAATGAAAGATTTAATGATTCATGAAATTGCGAATTATGGTGAAAAAATAGAATACAATTTAACCAATTCAGTCGCAAAAATTGCACTTGAATTGTTCGAAAAAGGTGAAATTGGTTCAATCAAAGTAATTTACACAAAATTTATCAATAATGTGGTGCAGACTGCTAGCTGTGCACAACTCTTACCTATTGAAAAAGAGAATTTTAGTTCTCAAGAATTAGGAAGTGAGATTGAATTCGAACCTGATCCGCAAACAGTTTTAAAAAATGCAATTCCTTTATACATTTCGAGTTTAATTTATTCTCTTGGTATTTCTTCGAAAGTTTCAGAAATGGCTTCACGGAGAAATGCGATGGAAAATTCAACAGACAATGCAGATGAATTATTAAATGATCTTCATTTAGAATTCAACAGAACAAGACAAAGTTTAATCACGCAAGAAATTTCAGAAATTGTTTCTGGAGCTGACGCTACATAATAGGAGACTAAATGAAAAATATAGGAAAAGTAGTACAAATTTTAGGACCTGTAATCGATGTTAGATTTGCAAATTCTAAACTACCAAAATTACTAAATGCTCTTGAAATAAGACATGAAGGTAAAATTTATACTTTAGAAGTTGCACAACATATTGGGGATGATACTGTTAGAACAATTGCGATGGTTTCTACAAATGGTTTAAGTCGTGGAATGGAAGTTATCGATACAGGATATGCAATTTCAGTACCTGTTGGTAATGAAGTTTTAGGACGTATGTTTGACGTGTTAGGAAACACAATTGACGAAGGTCAAAAGTTAGAAAATGTAGAGAAAAATCCTATTCATGCACCTAGTCCGTCATATGAAGAACAAAAAACTTCATCTGAGATTTTAGAAACTGGGATAAAAGTTATCGACTTGTTAATCCCTTATGCAAAAGGTGGAAAAATCGGTCTTTTTGGCGGAGCTGGAGTTGGTAAAACAGTTCTAGTTCAAGAATTAATTAATAACATCGCCACACAACACAATGGTTTATCAGTTTTTGCTGGAGTTGGGGAAAGAACAAGAGAAGGAAACGATCTTTACTACGAAATGAAAGCTGCCGGAGTTCTTGATAAAACTGCTTTAGTTTTTGGGCAAATGAACGAACCCCCAGGGGCTCGTATGAGAGTTGCCTTAACTGGACTTACTATGGCTGAATATTTCAGAGATAAGCAAAACCAAGACGTTTTATTATTTATTGATAACATTTTTAGATTTACACAAGCTGGTTCTGAGGTGTCTGCGTTGCTTGGTAGAATGCCAAGTGCGGTGGGATACCAACCAACATTGGCTACCGAGATGGGACAATTACAGGAAAGAATTACTTCGACACGTCGTGGTTCAATTACATCTGTTCAAGCGGTATATGTCCCAGCTGACGACTTAACTGACCCGGCACCTGCGACTACATTCTCGCACTTGGATGCAAAAACCGTTTTAGACAGAAACATAGCCTCATTAGGAATTTATCCTGCAATTGATCCGTTAGAATCTTCATCAAGATTACTCGATCCTTTAGTTGTTGGACAAGACCACTACATGGTTGCTCAAGGTGTAATTAGCATTTTACAAAGATTCAAAGAGTTAGTTGATATTATTGCTATTTTGGGGATTGGGGAACTTTCAGAAGAAGATAAGAAAATCGTTGCCAGAGCACGTAGAATCAGAAACTTCTTATCTCAACCTTTCCACGTTGCCGAAAAATTCTCTGGTATTAAAGGTGCTTACGTACCTTTAAGTGAAACAATCAGAAGTTTCAAAGCAATTTTAAATGGTGATTTTGATGACTATCCAGAAGATATCTTCCGTTATGCAGGAAGTATTGATGATGTAATTGAAAGAGCTAAAAAACAATAAAAATGAATAATAAAGTTTATTTAACAATAACTACTCCAGATAAAGTGTTTTTTGAAGGAAAAGTTAAGATTGTAACTTTAAAAACAGCTGATGGATACATCGGACTACAACCAAATCGTTCACCTTTATTTTCAAACATTGAAATTGGTTCGTTAAATATTAATCAAAGCGGTGATCCAGATTATCAAAAATTTTTTATTGGTGGTGGTTTAGTTTATGCAGATGCAGGTCAAATTAATATTATTACTGATGACGTAATTAATTACAATGATATTGATTTACATCGTGCTGAACGCGATCGTAATTGAGCTTTGAATGAGTTGAAAAACAAAAAATACTCAGCTACTGATGAAATGCGTTTGGAATTGAAGTTGAAAAAAGCACTTTCAAGAATCGAAGCTTACCACGAAGCACATCAAAAATAATTCAAAATTCCGAGTTAAATGACTTGGAATTTTTTGTTTGGAAAAAAGCAAAATTAATTCATATTAGTCCACGAAAAAAACAAAAAATATGTTAAAATAAAAAAGAATTTTTAAATATTCAAATTCACAATTATAAATTAACCAATTACATCCGCGGATTCGCATGGGGTGTGCTTGCATAAAGTAAGTGCTAGGCGTTGGAAACGGATGTCAAACTAACAAACTAAAAAATAAGGATAAAAATGACAGAAAAAAAAGAAAAAACAACTGCAACAGTTGAAAAAGCTGTTGAAAAGAAAACAACTCCAATCGTTTCAAAAGATAAATTATTAGAAGCTGGAGCATACTTTGGACACAAAGCTCACGCTTGAAATCCAAAAATGAAAGACCACATCGTTCCAAACAAAAAGAACAAAGGTGCTCACATTATCGACATTACAAAAACACAAAAATACTTAGAATTTGCTTACTCATTAGTTTACAAATTAGCTGCTAAAAAAGCTTCATTTATTTTTGTTGGTACAAAAAAACAAGCACAAAATGCTGTTAAAGAAGCTGCACAAAGAACAAACTCATTCTATGTTACAGAACGTTGATTAGGTGGAACATTAACAAACCACTCAACAATTATGTCTCGTGTTAAAAAAATGGAAGAGTTAGAAGCTAAAGCTGCTAATGGATTTGAAGGATACACCAAAAAAGAAGGAATCTTATTCCAAAAAGAATTAGATAAGTTACACAAAAACTTAGAAGGTATCCGTTCAATGAAACGTATTCCAAACGTTATGATTGTTGCTGATCCAAACGAAGATGAAATCGCAATTAAAGAAGCTAAAAGAAAAGGAATTAAAGTTATTGCTTTATTAGACACTAACTCAGATCCTGATTTTGTTGATTTTGGAATTCCTGCAAACGACGATTCTGCAAAATGTATTTCTTTAATTTTCACAATTTTAGCAGATGCTATTGTTAAAGCACAAGGTGGTCAAGAATTATTTGCTTACCAACCTGATGAAAAAATTGTTTTACCTGAATTCCAATCAGTAAAACAACCAAAAAAAGTTTTTAACAAAAGACCTGCGGTTCAACAAGAAGTTCAAGGAGAATAATAATGGCTGACTTAAATTTAGTTAAAGAATTAAGAGCAAGAACAAATTCTGGTTTTGCTGACTGTAAAAAAGCTTTAGAAGCTACAAATTGAGATTTAGAAGCTGCTGTTGAGTGATTACGTGAAAACGGAATTGCTAAAGCTGCTAAAAAAGCTGGAAGAATTGCTGCTGAAGGTTTAGTAGCGATCGCTGGTGACGACAAAGAAGCTGTTTTAGTTGAATTAAACTCAGAAACAGACTTTGCTGCTAAAAATGAAAAGTTTGGTAAATTATTATCAGAAATTGCTCAAGCAGTTTTAAATTCAAACGCAACTTCACACGAAGAAATTTTACAAGCTAAATTAGCTTCAGGTGAAACAATCGAACAAGCATGTGCAAACGCAACTGCTACAATCGGAGAAAAAATTTCATTTCGTCGTAGCTTAAAAGTTACAGCTGCTGAAGGTGAAGTTTTAGGACGTTACGTACACGCTAACAACTTAGTTGGTGCTATTGTTAAAGTTAAAGGTTCAGATGCTGAAGCTGCTCGTGCAGTTGCAATGCACTTATCAGCTATGAATCCAGAATTCGTTTTATTAAGCGACATTCCTGCTAAAAGATTAGAAGATATCAAATCACAATTTACAGAACCTGCTAACTTTGCAAGCAAACCAGCAAACATTCAAGAACAAATTAAAAATGGTTGATTAAACAAACAGTTATCAGAAATCGTTTTAGTTAAACAACCATTTGTAATGGACGATAGTTTATCAGTTGAACAATATTTAAAAAATCATAACTGTGAATTACTTGCTGCATACAGATTTGAAGTTGGTGAAGGGATTGAAAAAGCTCAATCAAACTTCGCTGCTGAAGTTATGTCAATTGTTAAATAATTTAAATTTAATACAAAAAATGAAGTGTTATATTACAAACACTTCATTTTTTATTCTCTTAGCTCAAGTAATTTTCTGCTTCCATCAAAGTAGTCAAAATTCTTTGACATGTTTGACGTGTGAACTCGTAATATTTCTTAGCAGATTCACGATTAATTACAGTATCAATAGGTAAAGCAGGATATGATGAACCGCTAAATACATAATCATATTCAAGTTCTTTATCAGCTAATTCATTAATTAATTGCCTAATATTTAAAATTATTTCTTTAAAGTAAGTTTTTAATCTATTAAAGTCCTGAATAAGTTTTTCATTATTTTTAACTAACGATTCATTTTGAACTCTTAATTTTTCAATTTGAGTATTTAATGCTTCATTTTGAGTTTCAATTTCACTAATGCGACCATTTAATTCTTGAATTTTAGTTTTTAAATTGCGATTCTCTTCATTAATTGCACTAATTTCGGTATTTAAATTATCAATTTCATTATTATTAGATTCGTTTTTTTCTCTGATTTTTTCTATTTTCTCTTCTAATTCTCTATTAATTTTCATAATTCTGTCATTGTCTTCATTTGCAGCTAACAATAAATTATTGATTCGTAAATTATCAGTTCTCAAGCGATTGATTAACTCATCTTTTTCAAATAACAATGCTTCTAATCGTTTATTTTTCTCATTCAAAATCAAAATTTCCGAGTTTAGGTTCATGTTTTTAACTTTTTCAGCTTTTAATTCGTCTGATAAAAGAGTGATTTTACTTTCTAACTCTCTATTTTTTTCTTTAATTGCATTAATTTCTCGCTCAAAATTTGAATTTTCAATTCTTAAGCGGTCAATAGTTTTATTTTTCTCATTAATTTTATTGTTTAACGATTCAATTGCAGCATCTTTTTCTTTAATTGCTAATTCATGATTAGCATTGATTTTTGCAATTTCAGCTTTTAATAATTCAATGTCACCATTGTAGGAATTAATCAAGTTTTTATTGTTTTCTATCGTCGCGTTTAATAAATTAATCTCATTTTTCAACTCATTATTTTTATGTTTCATTTTTTCATTATTACCTTGTAAATCAGTAATTATGTTATTGTATTTTTCATTCTCTTTTTCGATGATTTTAATAAATTCAATATTGAAATTTGAAACCTCCGAAAAAATGGTAGTGTAGACCGAACTAGCATGAATAAAATCATGATATATTTTATAATTTCTACCACTAATCACTTCATTAGTAAATTCAGAATCACTCAGTAAATCAAATGAATTAGCAATATTTAATTCAGTTTTTTCAATCAAATCTCTAATTTCGCTATTATCAATATTAATGTCTTTAAGTAAATTGATTGCATAACGATGGAAGTTTTCTAATTGAATTGAAATTGTTCTTTTCATATTTTCAATGATTTCGTTTTTGTTCTTGATTTCAATGTCTTTATTATTAATTAAAGTTTCTAAACTATTTATTTTATTGGTTAATTCGTCAATTTTTTCAAGATTTGAAGTCTTTTCTTTTTCTAATTTATCAATTAAGTCTTCTTTGAAAAGAATTGACGCTTCTAGTTCAGCAACTTTATTCTTTTCGTTGATTAATTTATTACTAATATATTCAAAAAGTGAATTTTTGTATGAGTCTATAATATGGATATTTTTAGATATTTGTGAATAAAAAAGTTTAATTGTTTCGTTTAAATATTTACTATTTTCAATATTGATTTCAATTTTCGAAATTTCGTCTCTATAGATGTTTAAAAAGTTGATAAATTCATGCATTTGAGTCAAAATTCTATTATAAAAATCAGAATTGATTGTATCCAATTCTCTTATCCGTTGAAAATTAGTTAAGTTTTCGTTTGATAAACGTAAAACTTGATCAATATAATTGAGTGTTTCGATTTTAAAGTGGTTTAATTCACTTAATAATGTATTAATTTCTTCTTCATTTTTATTAATATTTAAGGTTAAATCGCTAATAATTTTGTCTTTGTTTGTTAAGGTTTTTTCTAAGTTTTCAATTTTTAAGTTTGCTTGTATTTTTTCATTGCTCAAGGTATTGGAAATATTAATGTATTCGTTCTTTAATTTGGTCACTTCATCTAGTTTTTTGTTAATTTCGATGACTTTTTCACGCTCCAAGGATAATTCAGAATTTACTGAAGTGATTTCTTTTTCGATTTTTTCGCTTTTATCCTTTAATTTAGCATTATCGGTTTCTAAAATCTTAATATTGTTTTTAGCATACTCTAATTTTTTGCTTGTTATACTGTTTAAATCACGAGTAAAATTCAAATTTAAACCTTGATAAGTAGCTGTACCTGTTAAAGAAAGAATAATAATTCCCGCAAATCCAATTCATAAAATTTTTTTATTTTTTAAAAATGTCATTTTCTCTCCTCATGTATAAGAAGCGAAAAAAACAAAAAAATTAAAAAAAATACAAGATTTTTTTCTTGTATTTCAATTTTATTATTAAGAACTTACTTCTGTATCGCCACCAGCTGAGCTTACTTCTGTATCGTGAGCAGCTGAGTCAGTCGCTTCTGGTCCAGTGTCTTCTTCTACAGTAGTAGATGGTTTAGGAGATTCAGGTTCTTCTGCTTCATCATCTTCATCAGCTTTTGGGGAGTGATCATTTGGTGATCCTTCGGCAACTGGTTGATTGTTTGGAGCTGGTTCTTCATTATTTTCTCGAACCACAGGTTGTTCACCTTCAGGATTATTATTAGCTTTAGCTTGTTCTAAAAGTTTTGTTAATTCTTTTTTCTCAGCTAATAATTTTTTGATTTTTACTCTTAATAAGCTGTTATCTCTAGTTAATTTTTGGATTTCAGCAACTTTAACAGCTAATTCAGTTTCCTTAGCAGCTAAAGCTTCTGAGTCACCGTTGTTTGCTTTAACTTGCAATTCAGCAATTTGAGATTCTAATTGACTAATTTTATCTTGATTTGCTTGAGCTTTTTCGTTAGCAGATTGTAATTGTACATTCAAGTTTTGAATTGTAGCTTGTAAAGCTGTTTTTTCAGCATCAGATTTTTCTTTGTCAGCTTTTAATTTGTCGTATTGAGCTTTTAATTGGTTATATTCAGCATTTTTTTGGTCTAATGTTGTGTGTAATTTGCTATTTGAATCTTGTAATTTTTGGTGTTTTTCTTTTCAGTCATTTTTTTGTGATACAAGAACAGGAACAGAAGCAGCTAAACTAACACTTAGAACACCAGTTGCTGCAGCTAAACCAATAATTGCATACATTTTTTTCTTTGACATTTTTTCTCCTTAACTAAAGTTAATATCATATATACATAGTGGAATAAAATCTAAATTTTATTTTCCATTGCAATATTTTTTTGAATAAATATTTCTTATTTATACTAGAATTTTACATTTTTTCGATAAATTATTATTTTTTTATTAATAAAAACCAGAAAAAGCAATTTGAATGTTTTTTGGTTTAATATCGATTAATTTTGAAATTTCTAATTCTAATGAACTTGTTAGATTTTTGACTTCAAGATCAATTTTCGATTTGCTTTTGATTTTAATGTTCAAGTGAATTGAAATATTATTTTCATCACTATAAAAACTAATTCTTGGTTCATTTTTTAATTTGATATTTGGTAAACTTTCAATTGTTTTTTCAATTACTTGAAAAAAAGCACTTTCTTCAACCAAATAAAATTGTTTGGATTTATATTTGACCGATACTAAATTCATTATTTATTATTTTTTCCTACGTATTTACCAGTTTCAGTCGAAACAATAATTGAGTCACCTTCTTTGATGAACATTGGTGTTTCCATTTCGAAACCAGTTTCAAGAATAACTTTCTTTTGTGGATTGGTTGTTGTGTTTCCTTTAACTGCATCAGGTGCTGATTGAACTAATAAATCAACATTAATTGGTAATTCAATATCTAAAACTTCTTCTTCAAATTTTCTAATTTGTACTTCAGAACCTTCTTTTAAGAAGTTTAATTCTCATTCAACATTTTTCACTGGAATTTCCACTTGTTCAAAAGTTTCATTGTCCATTAAAATAATGTTTTCCCCGTCTGAGTAAAGAAAATTCATTCTTCTTTTGTCAATGTGAGCAGGTTTTACCTTGTCTCCACCGGTATATGTTTTGATTGTAGTTGATCCAGTTCTTAAGTTTTTAACTTTAGCTTTAACGTTTGCTTGTCCACGACCTTGTTTTGAGTGTTGAGCTTCTAAAACGATAAAAATATCACCTTCATCTTGAAAAGTAATTCCTGGCTTAAATTCGTTAACATTAATCATTGTTAGCTCCTTAATATTGTTTATAAATAATCTAAATTATATATTATTTATCCAAAATTATTCATGCAAATAATCGAACATAAGTCTTTGATTTGTGAAAAAAATCACACGAACAAAATCGAGAAAAAATTACTGCACTTTTTTCATAGAATAAAAGTGCTATGAGTACACAAAGAATAGATTTAATGAACATTTACAGAATTCGTCAAGAATATTTGTCGATTTGATCATGTGATAATTCGTTTTGAGATGGTTTTGTCATACCGTTTGCTAAAACAAATAAGAAAATTTTTTTCATATTGTTAACATTTTTAGGTGATGATGAAAAGTTTATTGAAACAAATGAGGATATAAAAGTCAAAGTGGTTGAATGTGAAAAATTTTTCATTGCCAGAATTAATACTTTTTACAAAATGGATAAAAAATTATTTAATAAATTAGCTTATCAATTCATTTGAAGAGTCGATCCGTCAAGTAAATACTATCTATTAAGTCAATTAATCGAAAAGTTACAAATGAGAAAAATCAATCCGGCAATATTTTCAATCACAACTAAGAAAAATGATGATTTTATTGCAACTTAATTAAAATATTTTTTTTATTTTTTTGCAACCGTTTTAAATGTTATTATTTAATCAAAACAAACTCTACTAAAGGAGCTAAAATGACAAAGCATAATATTGTTTTATTAAATGGTAAACGTAGAAGCGGAAAAGGTCTCTTAAGCCAAGATTTAGCAAAAAAAGCAGTTGATGAATTTCAAAAAATCTACATTTTATCACTTGCTGAACCAATTAAAGCAATTACTAAACCAATTTTAGATGAATTGCAATGAGATGGTGTAGATAAAGAAATTGCCAGACCACTTTGAATCGCTACTGGGGAAGTTGGTCGTGCAATTAATATTAATGTATGAACTGAAAAAGTTTTTAATAAAATTTCTAACTACATTCAAGAAGGTGTTAAAAATAATGAAAACACCTTATATTTGATTGATGATTTGAGATTACCAAACGAACTTGACTTTTTTAAAGGTAATTTAAGAAAAATTAGAGACATAGTTGGTTCTGATCATTCGGTTAAAATTACTGCAATTCGGATTGAAAAATATGTTGATCCAAATAATTTTGTCGAAGGTGTGGATAATGATAATACAGAAACTAGTTTTGACAATTTAGTAAATATTTGTTTTGACTATATCGTACCTCCACAAGTGTTAATAAATCAAAGTGGGTATCCAAATTTTGATAATGTTGAAGTTATTTCTAAAACAGTAGTAACTAATTTCTTAAAGTAGGAAGATATGGCGCTAAGAAAATATTTTAATAATCGTGATTATTTTTTAGATGAAAATAATCGAACTCTAGTTTTATCTGATCATATGTATGAACAATTGCATTCAAATAATAAAATGCAAAAGTACAAAAAAATTGGTGGTTCACAAATTCCTAATGTGCTTGAGGTAGACAATTTCAAAACTCAATTTGCTGCTTTTTGCCATATCACTAGACTAGCAAAACCAGTTTTAATGAAAAAATACATTAATGCTGGAGTTATTTTAGAACCTAAAATTATGGAAGCTTTAGGTAAATTACTGAAAAAGAACGGTTTTAATGATTTAGTTATCCAAACATTCCAATCAGCTGATTATAATTACGATTATTTTGAAGGTAAAGACGATGTTTTAGGTGGTGTACCAGATGGTTTTATTGCTCAAAGAGGTGGTATTATTCTTGAAGCTAAAACAGTCGGTGAAAAAAAGTTAAGTGAATGAGAAAAAAAAGACATTCACAATGTTAAAAATGTTCCGTTAGCTTATCGTAAACAAGCACAACTTTATTCATATTTAATGAATGCTAAAAAATATCTAATTGTTGCATTGTTCTTACGTGACGAAGAAGGGGACTATGAAGATCCGGATAAAATCGATGTATCAAAAAGATATCTTAAAACTTATGTTTTTGACACCAATTATTTAGAAGCTCAAGATGATGCAAACCGTGTAAAAGAATGATATAAATTTTATACTAACACTAAAGTGTCCCCTCAATGAAATCCGTCTGTAGATAAGGATCAAGTGGACTATTTGAGATGTCAAAATGAAGCTGAATGACAAGAGTTATTAGAAAAGTGAAAAAAAGAAGGAAAAGCTGATTTAGATGAAAATTAAGAATATTGACTTTAATATTTTTGACAAAATGAGGTGAGAGACACCTTTTTTTGTTTTTGATAAAGAAATAGATACAACCTTATTAAATCTACATAATCAAATTTGAAATTCTGATTTAGAAAATTTCGATTTTTTAAATGATGAAGATGATTTGGATGGGCCAGATTTGATGTGATCACTTGATATCGAAAACTTAAGTTTTGATGGTCACAATGATGAAGTAATAGGAGCTTATAATAAAACATTTAACATTTACAAAGAGCAAGCGATTCATTCCTATGCTCAAAAAAACAATATTAATTTCAATCATATTTTTTATGTTCCAATGTTGGACAATTTAGAAAATAAGTGAAATAACACACAAAACGCACTTAATGATGATGCAATTGATTTAATTGTCGATCCACATTTTGTTTTAAAAACTCCAAATAATGATTTACCAATTAAATCTACTTTTTTTATTTGAGATAAAAAAGCTAATAAAATAGTGTATTTAAAATATTCTATGTCAGTAAACAAAGAATATTATCAAAAAGCATTTTATGACTTAAGTGTTTTGCAAAATATTGGTATAAAAGTTGAAGATATATCGGTTTATTTAATGGATTTAATCGACAAATACGAAAAATCGTCCACAAGGGGACAAATCAAATTTCGTGAACAAAGAGCAGGATCGTTTGCTAAAGGTAAAGCTGCCCTTGGGAACGGCCAACTCGAAAAACAAGCAAGTTATTTAAAAAATAGCGGACTATTTTTAGAAAAAGCAAAAGAATTTGGACACTATAAGAATTTAACTCTTTTCGATTTGGCCAGTGCAAATTATATGTATACAAAAAATCCGATTTTTCAGATTAAAGATGATGTAGTCGCAATTAAATACGATTCTTGAGACAATGAAAAAAATATTGTTAATATTTGTGAATCGTTTAAGTACGTTATTAATAATATTTTGAATTTGTATTTAGAAAATCCACAATTAAATTCAAAAACACTTTATAACTTCTTTCTTGGTAAAAATATTAATAATTTTGACGATTTTCAAAATAATGATTTTGATTTATCAGTTTGAAATGAAAAAGTAAAACATTTAGAGCAACCGATTAAATTAAAGTTAGCCCAAACTTTGTTTGGTCCACATTTTCGTGAAAATTCATCAAAATTGTACGGTGCTCCTGACAAACAATTTTTAGTAAAAGATACTAAAAATTTCGATCAAGAATTCATAAATTGTCCAAATTTTTGACGATTGTCTACATTAAATGTCATTAAAAAAATACACGTAAAAAATGCTAGAACAATTTGATACGACTATGAGGGACTGTCTTCAATTTTGCCAATTATTAATGGTAATTTTTCATACCAGCAAATAGTGAACCAAGTCTCAATAATTGAGACTGTAAATGGAGAAGAGTGTCATCGCGAAAACCTTGTAATTGATACTAATAATATGAAATTGATCGACTTAGTTGAATTTATAGAGAAGATTTATTCTAATGGTGCGGACAACTTTGTAGTATTTAACAAAACATATGAAAATTCGCGTAATAGCGAAATTGAAGATATGGTTAAAAACGCTTTTGAGCGAGCTAGAAATTTCCTGGAAAATAACCAAAATTACTATGACACTGACGCAATTGTTGAAGATGTAGAATTTTATAAAGCTTTTTTAGCTAAGGGATACGATCATTGAACCAAATTTAGTTTTTTAGTCCAGCACATTAATAGTAATACAATCGATTTAGCAGACTGTTTTAAAGCGAGCTCTACCTTAAATTCCACACCGGGATACGAACATAAAATTGCTTTTGAGATCCAAGACAATAAAATTGTTAAATCAAATGTAGATCTTTCAACCTATAAAACTTCAGAAAAATTGTTACATAAATTAAGTAATAATGTCTTTTTAAAACAGCTTCATTATACTCACTCAATTAAGAAAATTGAGCATGTTATTACTTCAAATCAATTAAAATTGAAAACTTTAATCAAACCATATAAAAGTCTAAAAATTCAAAAAGGTACGATGGCAATGGATGAAGCGATCAAGCGTTATGTTGGAATCACTGATGATAATGTTTGAAATTATATTTCGGAAAAATTAAAAGAGTATTGCGAAAATGATGTACTTGCAATGATTATGGTTTATGAGTTCATTATGCAAATAGTCAGAACAACAAATCCGGAGATTGATAATTATGAGTATAATTTAGAATCGAGTGATGTTGTTTATACTTTAGAGGAACAAAAAATAGTAGTAGCTAAATAGGTTAGTTGCTACTATTTTTAAAGCTTAAAAATTATTGTAAAATATAATAACATAGAAAAAATGAGGTTTCGATGGATAAAAGACAATTTATAGCTAGTTATTTTGAAAAAACTAAAACAATTTTGGAACATGAAAAACCAAACAATGTTATTATTTTGCAATTTTTTCAACGTAAAGATAATGCGATGCTTGCTGGAATGAGCGAAGTATTGGAACTATTAAAAAATGAAACAGATACTAGCAAATATAAAATCAGATACATACCTGATGGAACAATAATTAATAATTTAGATATTGTTTTAGAATTAGAAGGAAATTATCAAGATTTCGGTATTTGAGAAGGTATGATTGACGGTATTTTAGCTCGTTCAACTTCGATAGCTACTAATGCCTATTCTTGTGTCCAAGCGGCACAAGGGAAACCCGTGATATTCATGGGAGACAGAGCTGATCATTACTTAAATCAGTTTGTTGATGGCAAAGCAGTAGCTTTAGCTGGTGTTAAATTAGTTTCAACTCCTGCTCAAAAATTTATTGATTCGGATGAAGTTTTTGGTAGTGTACCGCACGTATTACTTCAAGGTTTTAATGGAGATGTTGTCGCCGCAATGCAAGCATACCATAAACATTTTCCAAATAATAAGTTAATTGCTTTAATCGACTATCACAATGATATTATTAGTGATGCCAAGAAAGTCTGGGACGCGATGGGGACAAAAGTGTGAGGTGTTCGGATCGATACATCTAAAAACATGATTGACCACATGTTTGACAATGAAGAACCACATTATGGTGTGAATGTCGAACAAGTAAAACGTCTAAGAAAAGCATTGGATGAAATAGGTGCAACCAGCTATAAAATAGTTGTTTCTAGTGGTTTTGATGCTAAGAAAATTGCACACTTTGAAGCTGAAGGTGCCCCAGTAGACTATTATGGTGTTGGTGCATCAATTTTTAAATTAAATAATTCCTTTTCTGCTGATGCTACTGTCTTAAACGGACAATTAGAAGCTAAAGAAGGAAGAGAATATCGTAAAAACGAAAATTTAAAGGAATTTAATTAAAAAATGAGTTCAGATACTAAAGAAATCGTATTTTTAGATATTAAAACCAACGGATATGATGTTGGTGAAACTGTTTTGTCAATTAGTGCAATTAAATTTGAAATTAACAAAAAAACTGGGATTTTTAAAAAGATCGGTGACTTTACACGATATTACTCATATAAAAATAATGAACCTGAGAAGTTTTTGGATTTTCACGGTTTAAGTAAAGTAAAATTAGCACAAAAACGCAAGGATTCATTACGAAACACACAAGAATCATATTCAGATGATTTTAATTCGGACTTTATTGAATTATTTAATTTCTGTGGACAAAATGAATATTTTGTTGGTTTGAATATTAAAAGATGAGGTGGATTCATTCAATTCCCTTTAGCTAAGCAATATGATTTAATGTATGAGGGAATTAACGTTACCAAACTAGAGGGGAATTGAAAAGGACATAAGTATCCCCAACTTTACGATTGTGTCAAATTTTTTGATTTAGCTTACACTTGAGATGATATTAGTGACAGTTATTTATCTGCACTAGCAACAGCTGAAATTTTTATGAATTTCTTAAAACTTAAGGTTGTAAGTGCTTTAGATTTTTTAGAATCTTAAAAAGACAAAAATAAAAAAGATAGCGATAATGCTATCTTTTTTATAACATCTATAAACCGCTTTCTGTACCTTTATTCAAGGTGCTAACAATTTATCTAATTACATGAGTAATTTTTTAAATAAGTTCATTTTCCTATTTAAAATTCCTATACCAAAATTTTAGTTTCTAGCTCATGGAGTTTACCCGTTTCACAATTCTCGTCTCTGTGGCACTTGTCGTCTAGGCTCAAGTTTATTAAACTTGACATGAACACTACGAACATCTCAGTTCGTGCTAGTGCGGATTTTCCTCAACCAAAATGGCCGCTGTTAGCCGATGTCAAAAAAATAATACCACAATTTTCTAAAAAAACAAACACTCAAACGAAAGAACTACAAACCAAAACCAAAAAAGTTTTTTTTTTTTTTTTTTTGAAAATTGAATTTTATTGCTCATTAATAATGAGATGAAAAATAGTAAACCTTGAAAAATGTATTTAATTTTAATTATCCTTTTATTAGCATTAAGTGTAACTGTAGTTATCTCAAATCATAATTTAGTTCAAAAAAGCTCTATTAGTGAAAAATACATAACAAAAACTAATGAATATGTTTACCAATTAAGTGGAGCGGTTAAGTATGCAAAAGTATCTTCAATGCAACCGCTAACATATCGAGAATTATTTTTAAAAGCAAAAATAAACGAAACATCTGACATTAGTTCGTTTAGTTTGAGTAGTTTTGCAAAGTTAAATGACGTGATTTTTATTCCTTTTAAAGACGAAAAAATAAAATTTAATGATATTACATCACCATCTGAATTAGTCCGATATGGAATTAAAATAAAAATTGCAGAAGCCATCATAAAATTAAAAAACGATAAGGACACAAATTTAACGTGAGAAGATATTGGAAATGTACAAGGAGTTGGTCCAGTTACACTCAAGCGATTGCAAAAATATTTAATACTAGAGAATTAAATTACACATTAAATTTATTTTTGATTATTTTATTTATTTACAATTGAGTTGAATTCAATTATTTAATGAGTGCCGGAATAATAATATTAGCTATATTATTGATTCTTTTTTCTAAAACTTATAAACTAATTTTTGTTACTTTATTAGGTTTATTAATAACATATATATTAATTAACACAATTAATTATTTTTATGATAAACATCAAATATCAGAATTTTTGGTTTTAGATAAAACTCCAAAAGGATATTTAATTTCATGAAATACTAATCGATATATGTTAATTTCATCTCAATATTTAAAAGAGGGATATCGCTACAGTGGAGATATAAAAATTCTCAAAAGCTCAGACGAAACCAAAATCAGCTATTTCACATTTCATACAATCGGTTTTTTAAAGGTTGATAACATTATAGAAAAAAATGCATCTCCAACTATCCAACACCATATTAAAGGTTTGTTTGAAAATTATCCTAAGTATTACAAAAAATATTTTATTAATTTAGTATTTGGATATGGTTACCATGATCTTAAAGTAGAAATTTATTACACATTTCTTAAATTAGGTATTATGCATTTTGTTGTTGTTAGCGGAATGCATTTTAGCTTTGCATACTTTATCTTAGATTTGTTACTTAAAAAAGTTAAAAATCCTATGACTAAAAAAATAATCAAATTCATAGTAATTTCCATTTATTTTTTAATGTGTAAACTCTCAATTGCTACAATCAGGTCGTTTTTGTTTTTAAGTTTATGAACTTTTATTGGAAACTATCGACAACAAAAATTTATTATGAATGCAAAAATATTCATTGCGATTTGCTTGTTCATACCACATTCAATTTATAATACGAGTTTTTGATACACATTTTTAATTTCTCAATGCATTTACTTTTTATTTTTGTTCGAATACAAAAAGAAAATATATTTGAGCATTATTCTGTTTGTTTTGGTGCAGGTTAATTCGCAATTTTTAAATATATGATATCGTCACCAACTAAATATCACAACTTTTTTGTATGTACCGCTATTAAGTCCATTGATGGAAATTACTTTTTATATAGCAATATTCTTTTTTCCTTTTTATAAATTTTTAGACAGTTATTTTATGTTCGTAGATCATATTTTTGAATTTTTATCAAAATGAGTATGAATTTTGGAATTTGATTGAACATTTCATTGATTTGGTTTTGCAATAATTGTTGCATTGAGTAATTCAATACAATTTATAATATGAAAAAACATTTGTATTAATAAAAAATTGTAAATATAATATATTTATTATGTATTTACTTTTTGGCGAAGAAACTTATTTTATAAATCAAGAACTTAATAACATTAAAAACAATTTTAGTAAATTGAATATTGAAGATTTTGATAATTATTCAAATTTGATCGAAATAGTCGATAGAATGAGTTCTTTTAGTTTATTTTCAGAACCGAAATTATATATATTTCGCGATTTTCCGATTTTTAATGATTCAAAAGCAAAAATTGAAGGTATTGATTATTTTTTAAATTATTTAAAAGAAAAAAATGATCAAAATGAAATAGTTTTTATTCACAATGACACAACGATTGCAAAAAATAGTTTTACCAATTTCGTTCTCGGTAATTTTAAAGTAATTGAAACTAAGAAAATTAAAAATAAAGACTTACCAAAAGTTTTAGTAGATTATGTTAATGCTTGTGGTGGTAAACTAACTATTTCTGATGCTCTTTTATTAACAGAGATTTTACCGAATAACTTAAGTATTATAATTTCAGAAATCGACAAGTTATTATTAGAGGATAAAAATATAACTATTGACATAATTAATAAAAGTGTTCCACAGTACAATAGTGACGACACTTTTGCTTTTTCGAATTCTATCGAATCTGGAGATTTTGTTTTGATTTGGTCTAAATATAAGGAAAGACTTCATGAAGGTGATACAATTCTTCAAATGATTGGTCAAATTTCGAGACTATTTTGTTTAGCTTCTAAAATCAATTCATTCAAAAATTTAGATTTTACATTATTACAAATCGCAACTTATTTAAAAATACATGAATTTAGAATTAAAAAAGCAAACAATTTACTAATGAAATTTGGTGTTCGAAAAATTGAAGAAATCATAAATACATTGTCAAATTTAGAATATGACTTAAAAACAAAAGGAGTAAATGATGAACAAGCATTCGAAGTTTTCTTGATTAAATATTTTGGAAACAACTAAGCGAAAATTAGGTTTTTTTAAAACTAACAAAAGTAACAAAACCTACATTTATTTAGATAAAAATATCTTGTTATCTAATAATTTAGAAATAATTGAAAAATACTTGATTTCAACCAAAGAAAGAATTCAAATTTTAAGTCATATTCAACCAATAGTTGTAATTCCAAATATTCATGCAATTTTTAATTTCCTATTTTCAAATGATCAAAATCAAATCAAAAATAAGCAAGAAATAATTAGAACTATCAAATTATTTTTGGCAGAAATTCGTCGAAACGGTTTATTTGTTTTTTTTGAGATGGATATTAATGATATTTATGAATATGAGTCAAACCTAAAAAGAATTTTAGATTTTAAAGATTTTGAATCTGGAAAAACAGAAAAAAATAACTATTGAGTTCAAAAAAAACAAAACGCAGAAGAAAAATACGACGTATCTGATTTTTTAAAAACTCAAGCTTTAAATTTGAATTTATCAGAGAGCGGTGAAAACAAATTTAAACTGTCACTTTATTATGTTTTAAAGTATTTTAAAGAATCATTTCTAATTGATGGAATAGTGTTTACTAATTTAACTAATTTTGTTTTTTTAAAAAATAAAAACGATATTAAAGACTCTTTAAATGAAATGGATTATTTATTGAGTAAAGCGAGTTTAGATATGAAAATTAAGTTTTTACTCAAAGAAGAAATTTTTGATAAAAAACTTTTCAAAGAATTCAAAAAAATGAACGTTTTTATTGATATTGTCTACAATGTAGAAATTAAAAAACAAAATTTTAAGGACGTGCTTAAAACTATCACTTACTACAATAAAAAAGGAATTAGTCCATTTTGAAACTTTTATTTAAGTGAATTTATTAATAACAATCAAATTACTACTTTTTACTCAATTGATTATATTACTTCTTGATTAACATTATTATTCTTGATTAGCCCATCGATTTTAATTAATTATTTTAATAATTTTGATAAATTTGACGTTAATTTTAAAAACTTTCTTATTAAAAATTTTAATTTTGAAAAAGATGTTGTTTCTGCAAATTTAGACATGGAAAAATATTTAATTGACTTTTTATCAAAAGTTCACAAATTTTATTATCAAATGCAAATACCTATTTCACAAGTACATAAGGTTAAAATATCATTTGTTAATAAAAATTTAGTTCTTTTTAAAATTAAATTGGAAGAACGAAATTTGATCGCTTATTATAACCTTTCCAAGAAAAATTTCTTTTTAGATTTTAGCGGTAATAAATTAATTTTTAACTCGAAATATGAACTTTTAGATAGAAAAATAACCCCATATCAGGTATTGGTTTTTGAAAAATAGTTATTATGAGAATCGAAAAATTTTTGTCAGATCAAATTGGTTTGAGCAGAAGCGAGATCAAAAAAATAATTCAACGCAAAAAGATTATCGTTAATGGTATAACTATAAATAAATCAATTGATATTAATCCTAATTGTGATTTGATCAATTTTGATGGCAAAATTATTCAGTACAAAGAATTTGAATATTTTGTTTTGAATAAACCAAAAAATTATGTAAGTTCGACCGTTGATGAGAATAAATATTTATCAGTCTTAACTTTAGTACCATCAAAACGAAAAAATTTGATTATTTTTGGTCGTTTAGACGTGGACACAGAAGGATTAATGATAGTGAGTGATGATACAAAAATGTATCATGAATTATTCCATGGTAAAAAAGATATTACTAAAACATATTTAGTGAAATTAAAACAAGATTTAACTCAAGAAGAATGTGAAAAAATTGAATCAGGAATTCAATATGACAAAGATCTAATTGCTAAACCATGCAAAGTTTGATATCTCGATTCAGAGGATAAAAAAACTGTTTTGATTCAAATTAGCGAAGGCAAATTTCATCAAATAAAGAAAATGTTTAAAAGTGTTGGTAACGAAGTGCTGAGTTTAAAAAGAATAAGTATAGGTAACATGCACCTTGATTCATTAAATCTCCAAACTGGTCAGTGTCAGGAAATCAAACGAGAATTTTTATTGGAAAAAATCTTTTCAAGCTAAAGAAAAAGGATGGAACTTAAACCATCCTTTTTTGTTTTCTAGTATCCGCCTTTAGCTTCTTTACCTTCTAAAATTGAAACAGTTCTAGAAGTACCAAAGCGAGTAGCTCCTGCATTGTACATCGCGATTAAATCATCTAAATTAGAAATTCCACCAGCAGCTTTAATTTCAATTTGATCAACTACGACTGATTTCATAATTTGAATATCTTCAAGTGATGCACCACGATATGAAAAACCAGTTGAAGTTTTAACAAATTCAGCACCTGATTTTAAAACAATTTCAGTTGCTTTTTTAATTTCATCGGCAGTTAAAAGTGCTGTTTCGATAATAACTTTTAAGATGTGCGATCCACAAGCAGATTTAACAGCTTTAATGTCGTTTAAAACATATTCATAGTCTTTTTGTTTTAATCTACCAATGTTAATAACCATGTCTATTTCGTCTGCACCATGATCAATTGCAAGTTTTGCTTCATGTGCTTTAGCTTGAGAAATCATAGCACCTAAAGGAAATCCAACAACAGAAGTAATTCCAATACCACTATTAACTAATTTTTCTTTAGCATATTTTACTCATGAAGAATTCACACAAACAGTTTTAACATCATATTGAATTGCTTCTTGAATTAGTTTGTCAATATCTTTCTGTGTCGCTTCAGGTTTTAAATATGTATGATCAATCATTTTATTGTAATTCATTTTGTAATATCTCCATTTTTACTTTAATTTAGCTAAAATTATTTTATTTTCAACTTTTTCTTTGTTAATTTTGTAACCATTTTTCAATTCATCAATTAATTCTAAATCAATTGGTTTTGACGAGTAAAGTTTAAAAATGGTATCACCTTTTTGTACAGGTTCATTTGTTTTTTTAACTAAAGTAATACCTGCTTCATTGTCAATTGAATCTTCTTTAGTTGCACGACCAGCACCTAATTTCATAGCTACAATTCCGAATGTTAGAGCATCAAAAATTTCAAGGAAACCATCTTCGTGAGCTTTAACTTCAACTGAGTATTCTGGATGTCAGAAGTTTTTGTCTTTTAATTGTTCTACGTCACCTTTTTGTAATTGAACAAATTCATAGAATTTTTCTAATGCTTTACCATTTTCAATTACTTCTTTAACTTTTTGAAGTCCTTCATCATGAGATTTTACTAATTTAGCTTGTTCTAAAATAGTTGCACATGAGCTATAGACTAATTCAGTAAAATCAGCAGGACCTTCACCTTTAAGAGTAGCAATCGCTTCTAAAACTTCATTTTTGTTTCCAATTTCACGTCCAATTGGACGAGACATGTTGGTAATTTCAGCGCGCACATCAACATTTAATTCTTTACCGATGTTGATCATGGTTTGTGCTAATTTTTTAGCACTTTCTAAATCTTTCATAAATGCACCATTACCACATTTAACATCTAATAAAATTGCATTTGAACCTGTAGCTAATTTTTTAGACATAATACTACTTGCAATTAAAGGAATCGATTCAACTGTACTGGTTACATCACGAAGAGCGTAAATTTTTTTGTCAGCAGGTACTAGTTGACTTGATTGTCCCACCACGGCAATTTCGTGTTCTTTAACTTGTTTAATAAATTCTTCTTCACTCAATTCAACAGTAAAACCGGGGATAGATTCTAATTTGTCAATTGTTCCACCAGTGTGTCCAAGTCCACGTCCACTCATTTTGGCCACAGGAGCTCCACAAGCGGCTACAATTGGGGCTACTGATAAAGTTGTTTTGTCCCCAACACCACCAGTAGAGTGTTTGTCCACTTTAATTCCAGGAATTTCTGATAGATCCATCACGTCACCTGAATGCATCATAATTTCGGTGAATTTTGCAATTTCAAATGAGTTCATTCCATTAAACATAACAGCCATTAGGAATGCTGACATTTGATAATCAGGTGTTTGACCTGTAACATAAGTATCTAAGAGAAATTTAATTTCTTGTTCATCTAATGAATGATTTAAACGCTTCTTTTCAATAATATCTACTACACGCATTTTTTACCTTATTTCTATTTTGCTAATCTTAGAGCAATTTCCATCATTTTAGTAAATGCAGTTTGACGTTCTTGAGCACTTGTTTCTTCATGTGTGATTAAGTTATCACTAATTGTTAATAAGCAAGCAGCTTTTTTACCTAATTTTTCTGCATTTGTGAATAATGCGTATGATTCCATTTCGACACAAAGAGCTTCAGATTCTTTAATTCTTTCTTCAAGTGGTACCGAAGAATAGAAAACGTCTGAACTGTGTACACGTCCTTCATGTAATTTTATATTTAAGTCATTTGCAATTGAACGAATTTGGTCACACGCTTCAGAATTAGCACTAACAACACGTCCTTCTTTACCTGAAACTAAACGTCTAAAAGCATCTGAATCTGCAAATGCTTCTGTAGCTAAAACTACTTCATATAAACCTAAATCTTTTTTATATGAACCTGCTGAACCAATTCTTACAATCATGTCAACATCATAAAAATTGAATAATTCATATGAATAGATTCCAATCGATGGACATCCCATTCCGCTTCCAGCAACAGTTATTTCTTTACCCTGATATTTTCCAGTAAACATAAACATATTTCTAACTGTATTTACTTTTTTATATCCAGGTTCTAAAAAGTTTTCTGCAATAAATTGAGCTCTTAAAGGATCTCCTGGCATAATAACAATTTTAGCAATTTCATCTTTTTTTGCATTAATGTGTGGTGTCATTTTTTCTCCTTAAAATTTTGTGATTATTGTATTGAATTTTATTAGTTTTATTTAATAAAATATACCTTATTAATTTTATCATTTTGGTTTTTCATTTCCTTAGTTTTTTCTTTTTGTTTCACAAATTTGCACATTTTTAGCACAAAAAATGCATAAAAAAAGCGACTTAGAAAGTCGCTTGGTCAAATATATTGAAATGGTACGCTCTAGAGGATTCGAACCTCCGACCCAATGGTTAAAAGCCATTTGCTCTACCTGCTGAGCTAAGAGCGCATCTCCATTTTTTAATGGTGCCCAGAACTGGACTTGAACCAGCACGGTCTTTAACAACCGAGGGATTTTAAGTCCCTTGCGTCTACCTATTCCGCCACCTGGGCAACTTGTGAGTTGCTAAATAATTATATAATAAAAAAATTTTTTAAAAAACTTTTTTATATATTTTTTATTAATTACTTAAATCAAGACATTAATTTTTATATCTCAAAATAAGCTAACTTATTATAACAGAGAAAACCACAAATAAAAACAAAAAATAAAATTTAGCAATTAATTGTATAGACTGCTAAAATTTGTGGTAAAATTATAAATATACAACGAGCAAGGAGGTTGTTATTTATGGAAATGAAATACGAAAAAAATGAAAGTGCATTAGTTAAATATGGTAGAAATTTAACTAATTTAGCAAAAGAAAATAAATTAGAACCAGTTATTGGTCGTGATGAAGAAATTAGAAGAATGATTAGAATTTTAAGTCGTAAGACTAAAAATAATCCTATTTTAGTTGGTGAACCAGGGGTTGGTAAAACCGCTATTGTTGAGGGACTTGCTCGTAAAATTATTGAGAATCAAGTTCCTGAACACTTAAAAAAATGTGAAGTGATTGAATTGGATTTAGCTTCTTTAATTGCTGGAGCATCATATCAAGGTCAATTTGAACAAAGATTAAAAGACGTAATTAAAGAAATTGAAGACAAAAAAGATGAAATTATTGTTTTCATTGATGAAATTCATATGTTAATCGGTGCTGGTAAAACTGGTGCGGATTCAGGTATGGATGCAGCAAATATCATTAAACCATTAATGGCACGTGGTGTTTTACATTTAATTGGAGCAACTACATTTGATGAATTCCGTAAATATATCGAAAGTGATCCAGCACTCGAAAGAAGAATGCAAAGAATTGATGTTAATGAACCTTCAATTAATGACACGATTACTATTTTACGTGGTTTAAAAGAAAGATTAGAAAGATTCCATAAGGTTAAAATTGAAGATAATGCTTTAATTGCAGCTGCAGAATTATCAAGTAGATACATTAATGATAGATTTTTACCTGATAAAGCAATCGATTTAATTGATGAAGCTGCAGCAACAATAAAAACAGAAATCAATTTCCAACCTGAAGAATTAGAAAAAGCTAAAAACGAAAAAATTAAATTAGAAATGGAAAAAGCTGCTCTTAAATCTTCAAAAACAGCTTCAAAAGAAGCAATTAATAAGATTAAAGAGCAAATTGAAACAGTTAATGGACAAATTAATCAATTAAACCAAAAATGAGATTTAGAGAAAAATAGATTACATAATTTATCAAAATTACAAGAACAATTAGATACATTGAATCACAAAATGACTTTAGCTCAAAATGATGGTGACTATGCTTTAGCATCAAAAATTAAATATAGTGAAATTCCATCATTGCAAACTAAAATCAACGATTTATCTCAAGAAATTGAAAATGATAATTCAGCATTAGTTCGTGATACAGTTACTCAAGAAGAAGTGGCTAACATTGTTTCAAAATGAACTAAAATCCCTGTTAATAAGTTACTTGAAACTGAAAAATCTAAATTGATGAACATGGAACAAAAATTAAATGAAGTTCTAATTGGACAAAAAAAAGCTGTCGAATTAGTTTCGCAAGCTATCATTCGAACTAAAGCTGCAATTAATGATCCAAATAAACCATTAGCAAGTTTTCTATTTTTAGGACCTACTGGGGTTGGTAAAACTGAATTAGCTCGTAAATTAGCTTATGAATTATTTGACAGTGAAAAACAAATGATTCGTTTAGATATGTCTGAATTCATGGAAAAACATTCAGTAGCAAAAATTATTGGTGCTCCAGCTGGTTATATTGGATACAATGACGGAGGTAATTTAGCAGAAAGAATCCGTAAAAATCCATACACAATTTTATTGTTAGACGAAATCGAAAAAGCTCATAAAGATGTACTTAATATATTCTTACAATTATTAGATAACGGAATGATTACAAATTCAAAAGGTAAACAAATCAACTGTCGTAATTTAATTGTAATTATGACTTCAAACTTAGGAAGTGAAGAAATAATCAACTCTAAAAAAGATATTAACCAAACTAAATTACGTGAAATTTTATTAAAATTCTTTAAACCAGAATTTATTAACCGGATTGATGAAATTGTTCCATTTAAACCTTTAAGCAAGGAAAATCTTAAACTGATTGTTAAACTTGAACTTTCAAAACTTGAAAAACGAATTTTTGATGCTAAAAACGTTAAAATCGACTTTAGTGAAAGTGTTATAACTAAAATTGTTGATGATGCATACGATCCTGAATTCGGAGCTCGTCCAATTAAAAGATACATCCAAAAGAATGTGGAAAATGTGATTGCTTATGACATTATCCAAAACAAACTTCAACCAAATGCGAAATACTTAATGGATATTAAAGACAATAAATTTGTGATTGATTAATAAAAATGCACATATTCTGATTGTAGAATGTGTGCTTTTATTTTGCTTACAATAAATTCTCTAAAAGGTCAAAATCTTTAATTAACTCATTACCTTTTTTATAAAATTGAGCATTATGCGGATTTGAAAAATGATTATTTTTAAAATACGAATGTAATAATTCATGTACAACAATATTTTCAATTATGATTTGATTTCAAAAAACCATCTTAAAAATGTATTCAATGCGATTTTTTTGAACTCAATTTTGAGCAATTACATTTTTTCTTCGCAATTTTGCTGCGATTCCAATTTGTGAACTTGGTAAATTCAATTCTTTTTCTCATTTACTCTGTATCGACTGAATTTTTGAGTAGAGAGCATTTTCTAAAAAACTCATAAAAAATGAATTTCGCTTACTCATATATTTGTAAATTTGATTTTCCACATACACATTAATCTTACGATTTAGTTCATCAATTTGGACTTCATTTTGTTGGTTATTAAATCAGAAAATTTGATATTTTTGACCAAAAAATGAAAAAGCAGATCCATCTAAATAAAAGTCGTCAGTTAAATTCTCTGTTTCTTTTATAACTGTTTCATAGTAATATAAAATCTGATCGAGTCATTTTTGAAACTTGCTATTAATTAACAAACGCGGACTCAATAATTCTTTATAAATATTTTTATGAAGATAAATTATTCTTGGTGTTTGTGGATTTTGAAACGGAGGACCTTGATATTTTTTTCAATACGTAAACATACTTTTGGGATTAGATCTTTTGACTTGATGCAATGATAAAAACAAGGTGTACACTACACCATTAAACAAATAATTAAAACCATAGATGTAATTTTCTTGTTTTCAAAATCCAAGCGAAAGGAGATTTTTTTCAATATTTTGCAGTTCTTCAATTCGATTCATTTATTTCCTTAAAATCCTTTTGATTATATAATTTTTTCTCTTTGAAAGACCTTTTCGCAACGTGGAAAAGATAACATATTTATTATATTAGTTGATTTATCGATTTATATAAATTTTAAACTTTAAAATATAATTTATACAGCATATAAAAAACATAAAAATTTGGAGATATTTATGGATTTAATGAAAAAAATTAAAGGACTTTTTAATAAAGAAAAAAGTTCTGAAAACACAAATGTTGTAGTTGATGATTTTATTAGAAATGTTGTTACTAACTTAGGTGGAATCGACAACATTACAGGTTTTAATAATGGTGTTACAAGATTAAGATACGACGTTAAAAATAGTTCATTAGTAAATGCTGAAGAACTAAAAAAACTTGGTGCTGAAGAAGTTTTAGTTTTAGGACCTAGATATGTTGAAGTTAAATTCGGAGATCAATCAGAATTTATTAACTCACAAATTAGACTTGCTCAACCAGTTTTAAAGAAAGAATTAGCTAAAAACGCTCACCTACAAGATGGTAACTTAGCTTCTAAAGCTGTTTTATCAGATACTTCTGAAGTACAAACTGAAAGTATTGATAAAGTTAAGCTTTTAGCACCTGCAGCTGGAGCTATTATGCCGCTTGAAAGTTTAAATGATGGTGTTTTCTCTGAAAAAATGTTAGGTGAAGGATTTGTAATTGACATTTCTCACGAAAAAAGCGTTGACGTTTTATCACCTATTTCAGGTAAAGTCGTTTTAGCATTCCCTACCAAACACGCTTACACAATCGTTGACTCACACGGAACTGAAGTTATGGTTCACGTTGGAATTAACACTGTTAAAAATGGTGGATTAGGTTTTGAAGCTCATGTTGTTCAAGGACAAGAAATTAAAGCTGGTGATAAATTAGTAACAGTCGATGTTGCTCGTCTAGTTTCAGAAAAATTAAATCCAAATGTTATATTAGTTGTAACAAACGACTCTCAATTCAAAAAAATTACTAATTTAGCTCGTGAAGTTAAACCGAAAGATGTTATTTGTGTTTTAAAAAAATAATTAATTATTCCATCACGGAATAATTTTTTATTTATTTACTATAAAATTTAATATTATGAATTGAAAAAATTTCAATATTATTCGTAAAAAGTTAGGTACTCATAAGTACATTTTATTAATTTACTTATTAATCGTCATCCTAGCTTCTTTATTACTGTATTCTCCTTGGACACAAAATACTAGTTACTTAGTTGAGTTAACTGGTAAACAAAAAGCAATTCCACGAATTAGCTATATTAATGCACTTTTTATTACTGCGAGTGCATTTTCTGACACTGGATTAGTTGTGGTTGACACTTTTAGGCAGTGAAACATGTTTGGTCAAAGTATCATCGCGATTCTCATTTTACTCGGTGGAATTGGTGTTTTCGCATTGAAACTCTTTTTGATTAATTGATTATTTAGACGTAAAACTACAACTTTATCTGAGATTAAATTGATAAACAACGAACGTGGTAGTGATGATATTGCTCAAACCTTTAAATTGGTTGTTACAGCAGTTAAATTCTTATTATTGGTGTGTTTAATTTTCGGTTTTATTCTGACTTTTTATTTCTATTTTGTCGGACCAGAGCATCCAAAAGATTTCGTAGATCCTGCAAGCTTTATTAATCCTAAAGGAAATTGATCAATGTCATTTCGTTTTGGATTTTTCCATTCAATTAGTGCTTTAAATAACGCTGGATTTGACATTCTTGGTGAAAATTCATTTATGCCATATTATTTAAACTATGGCTTACAAGCAATTTTTATTATTTTATTATTAATTGGTGGATTAGGATATCCAACTATTTATGATATTTACTGTTTTATTGTTCATAAAATTACTGGTAAAAAGAATAAATATCATTTTAGTTTGTTTTCAAAGGTTTCACTTACAACATATTTATTAGTAACAATTTTTGGATTTTTACTTATTTCACTCACTGAAATTCTTTCGAATTCAAATAATACGTTTTGAAACATGGAAATGAACGGAAGTATTTTTGCGAAATCTTTTGCTTTATTTTTCTGTTCATTATCAACACGTAGTGCCGGTTTTTCGTTCATTGACATGAGCCAACTAAATTCGAATACTGCCGTAATACTGTTGATTATGATGTTTATCGGAGCGGCCCCAGCTTCGACTGGAGGGGGAATCCGAACGACAACTTTTGCGATTATAGTTGCAATGTTATTTAATAAAATACTTGGCAAACCACGTACTAGAATGTTTAAAAGAACAATTTCATTAGAAACTGAAAAACAAGCACTTTTAGTTTTTGTTATCAGTATTTTCTTGCTTATTATTATTAGTTTAATTTGTTCAACGAGCTTTGAAAGTTATGGTGGAAATATAAAAACACACTATAGTAAAGTTAATGACGGCCTTCAAAGCAAGGAAGATCAATATTTCTCAATGACACAAATTATTTTCGAAGTATCTAGTGCTTTCGGTACTACCGGTCTTTCAACCGGTATGACTAAATACTTTAATATTGGAAGTAAAATTGCATTAACTTTATTAATGTTTATCGGTCAATTTGGTATTAGTTCAACAATTTTAGTTTGAGGATTTAAAAACTACTCCAACAAGTTTGAATATGTCCAAAGTGACTTAACTACAGGATAATAATAAAAAATCAAGACGTCAAAATGTTTAATAAATTAACGTCTTGATTTTTTATTATACCGATCCTTTAAAACCTTTAAGTTCGAAAGTGTTACCGAATTCAAATTGAATTTCTCTGTTATTGTAATCGTAAAATCACAATTCGATAATTAATTTACCGGGATTCTCAAATGATTTAACTCTTACCTCAACGTATTTGATACTTGAATTAAAATCTTGATCTCGAGATATCATATATTTTAATATTTCATCGTTAAGTAAAAATGAAAATCAATAAAGTGATCAAGATAAACCTGATTTTTTTGATGCTTCATACATTTCATACGCTTCAATTTGATTTTGACGACGACCATCTCAAATACTTAAATTATTTTTTAATTTATTTTGTAATTGGTTAATAATACCTTGAATAAACTCTCTAGATACTGTTTTATAGTCAGTAAAGTTATTTTTTTTGTAATCTCAATTCACAATTTCACCGTTTTGAATTGTTTTATAATTACTCATTAAATGATGGTGTGAATTAAAATCAACAGAATATCATGGATATTTAACAAAATCACCATGTGGCATTTTTTGTACATGGACATATATTTTTGCAACATTCCTCTCTGGGACAAATTCCGCAAATTGACTGTCCCCATCATCTGCTTTTGGTATTTCAATTCAATATGCAATATCTTCTGTTTTTTTGTAATCTGGAACTTCTACATAGAACATCTCTTTTTCATTTGAAATTAGATAATTAAAACCTTTTGCATTAAAATTGTTACCATTTTCAAGTAAAGAATCAAAACTAGTAAAATTTAGAGCACTTGCATTAATTAGTAATTCAGGATCTGAAATATATTCATTAAATGTAATATTTTCACTTGTATTTTTAAACGAGTAACTCGGATTAATTGTTGAATATTCAAAGAAATTGCCAAGATAAAGAGTTGTTAAATCTTGATTATCTGAATAATTTTTTAATTTTAAGGCGAGTAAATTGTCATTTATTTTTTCGATATCATTTATTGAAACAAGATATTCTTTGTCAAATCTAAAAGCTCTCAAATAGAAATTAATTATATGTTCATAAATTTCTATTTGTTTATCATTATTTTTAAAACTTTCAATTCTTAGTTTTTTTGGAGGAATAAACTCAGGAAAAATATTTTTTCAATAACTAGATTTTTCATTTAACATTGAATATAGATAGTGAATATTTGGTTTTATTATTTCATTTGGATAAAGATCTTCGAATTTAGTTCGAATTGTATAACTATTATCTTTTTCAAAATCGATTCCTGTAGGAAAAGCGATGACGTCATCAATATTTACTCGTTTTGCTTCTTTAAAACCAAAATGATTACTTGGCCTAAAAAATAAGTTTATAAGTTTATTCTTATTTAAATCAAATTTGTTAGATTCATTTTTTTGATTATTTTCATATTGAATTTGATATATAAATTTGTTGTTAATTTTTATAAGATTATTAACTACTTGACGATCGAATAAATAGAAAAATTGCTCACTTGTATAATTTTTTGTATCTGCTTGAAATTCATATGAATTAGTATCATTAGATACTAAACTGCAAGCAGACGAAAGATTGGTGCATGTTAAAAGTACACCGAATGATGATAGTAATTTTATTTTTTTGCTGATACTCATACTTATATTTTATATAATATTCTCACCTATGAGCAAAAACAGAAGAAATGACAAGATAAAAAGAAGATTTGTTAAATGAAATCCATTTTTTATGGCAGTTTTTCAGAATGGTGGATTTCTTTTACCTTTATTCTTTATTGGATTAGCCTTTTTGTGGATTTGATTTGTTTGAACTTTACTTGGTAATTTTTATAAACCAAGTTTTGAAAATGGTAGTGTGGTTGTTAAAACGATCTTTTGCATGATTATTTTTTATTTGATGATGCTTTTTGCAGCATGATGAATTTTAATAATGATTTTATTGATTTTTGTCGGATTTCTATATATCAAAAGACAAACACATAAAGAACGATTTACATTATTTTTAATTATACTTAAAGCTCTCGCTTTTGATTTTCGCAAATACTCTTATGATGAGATCTTTAGTAACGAAAACTATGATTTAAGTAATAAAAAATAGGAAAAACCAATTTCCTATTTTTTATTACTTAACTAAAGCAATAGTAGTTTCTTTGCTTGATACATTAGTGTTTAATTTTTGAATTTTAACACTTGTTTTTGATGAATCAGGAAGAATTACAGTTACTAAATCACTCTTTAGTTTCGCATCACGAACAACGTCTAAGTTAACTTTAGCAACTAAGTCACCTTTTTTAACTTTTTGACCTTGTTCAACACAAGCTTCGAATCCTTTTCCGTTTAAGTTTACTGTGTCAATACCAATGTGTAATAATACATTAATACCATCTTCGGTTGTAATTCCGTAAGCATGTTTAGTAGGGAATACTAAAGTAATTGTCCCATCTACTGGTGAGAAAATACTTGCGTTGTGTTCAGCAGCGAATTCAACTACGAATCCCTCTCCTGACATTTTTTCTGAGAATACTCCATCATTTAATGTTGCTAAAGTTTTAACTTTACCAAGTGCTGGTGCACTTAATTCAACAACTTTTCCGTCGCTTGCTTTATTAGCAGGTTGAGTTTCTTGTTCAATTAAGTTTTCAACTTTGTCATTTAATAATTCTGGATGTTGTAAAATGTATTCTTTAATTTTTTCACGTTGTGCCTTAATTAATGAATTAAGTTGCTCAGCTTGTGGACCAAAGATTGCTTGAACGTGTTTACTTCCTTCACGTTTAACTCCACTTGCCCCAGCAGCTTTTAAAGCTTCATCACTTACTTTATTTGCATCAACAACGTCATATCTTAAACGTGATGCACAGTTGTTAAATGCACTAATATTGTCAATTCCACCATAAGCTAAAACAACAGCTAAAGCTCTTGGATCAACTGACGAATTAGAATCTTTTTTCTTTAAGTAATCGGCTTTGGTAAATAATTTAGTATTTGAACCTCTACCTGGTGTTTCAATCTTGAATTTAACAATTAATGTGTAGAAAATTCCAAAGTAAACAAAGAAGTAAGGAATTCCAACAATTAATGTTCAATAGAAGTTTGTCCCTTTAGCAAAAGGAATAACACCATAAATAATTAAGTCTAACATTCCCCCTGAAAAGGCCATTGGGACATGCACTCCAAGAATGTTTGCTAGCATGAATGATACTGCACATAAGAATGCGTGTACACCTCAGAATAATCAAGGTGCTAAGAATAAGAATGTAAATTCAATTGGTTCAGTAACCCCAGTTACGATACAGGTAATTACTGATGGTAAAACTGTCCCTAAAGCAACTTTACGATTTTCTTTTGGAGCTGCAAGAATCATTGCAAGACCAGCCCCGGGTAATCCGAAGATCATGAATGAGAATTTACCATCCATAAATCTTCCAATTTTAAATCCTAATTCATCTGAAATGAATTTGAATAGTGGCATTGAGTATTCTTTACCATTAATTGATCACGAAACATCATTAAATGGAAACTTCAATAATGCATTTGACGCAGTTGAATCACCAACGTATTTGTTAGGATCTAAACTAATTTGTTTCTTAAGTTCTAATAATGCAGAACCTAGAACTAAACCTTCTTTTCCGTTTTCTCATACTTGTAAACTTTCATTTAAGTCACCACCAGCATTTGAGTATCATAACGGAGCATAGAAAACGTGGTGCAGACCAAATGGTACCAATGATCTTTCTACATATCCAAAAATAAATGATTCAAATCCGTATGGAACTTTCCCTAAAGCGTTACCAAATTTACTTAATGCTACTCCAACTCATGGTCAAAATAGTAAATATAAGAAAGCTAAGACAATCATTGAAGGGATAGTAACGATTGCTACAAAACGTTTACCACCAAAGAAAGAAATTACTTGTGGTAATTGAATTTGATGAAATCTATTGTATAAATATTGAACTACTAAACCTACTGTTAAACCACCAAAAACAGATGTTTGAAGTGATTTTGTCCCCAAAGTAGTCCCGACTAATTTTTCCAATGTTTCTGGATCACGACCAGCTCCAGTGAATAAAATTGAGTAACCAGTTGTAACATCAAAGATAAACACACTTTGAATTGCATTAAAGACAAAGTAACCAATAATTGCTGCAAAAACAGCAACACCAGCTTCATCTGTAAAAGCAATAACAAAAGCAGCAGCAAAAAGCAACGGTAATGCACTAAAGACAGGATCACCTAAAATCGAAATAAATTTACCAAATGTTTCTAAAGCGAAATTGTTGGTTGAGCTACCTTGAGTCGCAATAGCTGCACCAACACCTAAGAAAAATCCAGCAATAGCCATAACTGAAATAGGTAACATAAATGCACCAGAAATTTTCGAAAGAATTTTTCTAGCTTTTCCTGAATTACTATTGTCAGTCGCTTTTTTCTCTTTTTTGTTTTTCAAAAAAGGAATTTTTGCTATTAATGTCTTCATTTTTCTCCTTTCTTTAATTGTTACTATTCTTTCTTTATTAAAGAAAGTAACTTATTTATTATCTATAAAAATAAATAAAAAGCTCATTGTTTTAACAATGAGCATGATATACTATGGAAAAGTTTCGACACTTATGATTAATTTTATGCCATAATTGGTGCGAAAAATAAATAAACTCCAATAATCACAAAAACTAAACCTAAAAACAGCGGTAAATTGTACTTTGCTCTTTGTCAAGATGGTAAATATAAACCAGCTTGTTCATAGGTCTTGTGCTTATCTCTGGGATGGTTTTCGCGAAAAGTCTTTAGTTGTTCATTTTTGTAGTCTTGAATTTTGTGTTTTGTTAAAAAATAATATACAAACGCTAAAATTCCAAGAACAACAAAAATCGCCGCCATACTATAAAATAGTGCTGAATTTTCTTTATAAAAGTTTTTCGATGTTGTTTCATTAATTTGTGCTAAAAAGTAAAGTTTTTGTGTTTGAGTTGGATTCATATTATTTATTTTATCTAAAATTGTCCAATCTGCGACTGATTTTGCAGATTTTTTTAGCAATTATATATTTACTTTGCTAATTTTTCAAAAAACTTGATAAAATATATTACATGAAAAAAATTAGTTCTAAACACGAAGAGATTCTTAAGTTAACTACTAAAATGTATATCGAGCAAGGAGATGCGATATCTTCAAGCAAGATTTTAGATCATTATAAATTAAATATGTCTAGTGCAAAAATTCGTTATTTAATGAATGATTTAGAAAATGAGGGTTACCTTGAAAAAGCTTACAGCTCATCTGGACGGATTCCGACAATTAAAGGTTTGGACTACTATGCTCGTTTCTTGAGTCAAGATGAAGAAAGTAATATGCTTAAAAAATTACGTAAGTTATTTCACCAACGTAAAAAAAACATTGATAATACTGTTGATGAAGCTGCTAAAATCATTACCGAAGCTACTGGACTTACGATTGTTACGGCACAATCTAATTCCAATGCACTACTTAAAAGTATTCAATTGGTACCACTAAGTGAATCCAGTGCTACAGTGGTTTTAGTCATTTCTACCGGTGAAGTATTTTCAAAAATGATCTACTTAAATACAAGTAAAAACGAAATTGAAGATTTAAGAATTGCAATTCGACTTTTTAAAGAACGTTTAGTTGATGTTCCGATTTATCAACTTGCACAACGTGCCTTGAGTCTTAAAAGTATTTTAGCTCAAGCAGTTCACAATTACGAAGATCTATTCGAAAGTTTTATTGAAAATGTTTTCCAATTTCAAACTCAAGTCAAAACTAATGTTTACGGAAGAAACAATATTATTTTAAGTGAAGATATTTCACGTGAACAATTGCACAAAATGCTTAATATGCTTGAAAATCAATCAATTTGAGAATTAATTGAGAGCGAACAAAAAAATGATGATGAACGACTTAAAATTTCAGTTGATTCTGATGGTGCATTTTTATCCAAAAAACTCGAATTAGATAATCAAGTAACTGAAATTACAATTATCGGAGCAACTAAAAGCGATTACGCCTCAATGCGTGGAGCGATTTGTTTATTAGAAGAATTAGTACGAACAAAAAACGATTCAAAGGATGGTAAAAATGATGAATAATAATCAAAATACAAGTACAAATAAAAAGAAAATTAAAATTCATAATGGTGATATCATAAAGGGACAATTTAGTTTTTTTCTAGATGGTCACGAACAAATTCCTTATACTAAAGAACTCGAATTAAAAGTTGGTAATAGAAGCTACATCAACCGATTAGATGATTTTTTAATTAATCGTAATTTCCACTCAAACATGGAAGTTCAATTTATTTTTCCAAAAAATTGTCCTAATCCTGATTGAGCAAATAAAAAAGCATTAATTAAAATAACTGATGCACAAATTATTAAACAAAAAGAAATTAATCAACATTTAGAAGAGTCAACAAAAGAAAAAGATTCACAAATTGAATTGTTATCTGCTGAAAATGAAATTTTGAAATTAAAAATTAAAAATCTTGAGGTTGAAATTCAAAAAACAGCACAAACTTATTTAGATAAAGCAAAAGAATTGACCGCTAAAGCTCAAGAAGAAATTTCTAAAAGCAAGTTAGCAAACAATGAAAGCTTAAAAAACGAAATTAATGCTGCAAAAGCTTATGCGTTACAATCATTTGCTGAGGATTTTCTTACACCTTATAATAATTTTAAATTAGCAACTCGTGCCGGGGAAAATAGTAGTGACTCAAGTGTCCAAAATTATGTTTATGGATTTAAAATGATTGAAAAACAATTTAATGATGTTTTAAATCAACACGGACTCGAAATCATCGAGGGACAAGTTGGGGACGAATACGATCCTGAACAACATTATGCAATTGATATTGTTTACGATCAAAACAAGAATGATAATGAGATTAAACAAAATAAAGCTTTCGGGCTTAAATTAAACGGCCGTGTGGTAAAACCAGCGACAGTTGTAATTTACAAAAAAAATTAGCAGAAAAAGCTTTGAACTGCTAAAAAATGTGCTAAAATATTTACAGTAAAGCGAAAAAAGAAATACAAGTTTAACCATAGGAGGCAAATATGGCGAAAGAAATTATTTTAGGAATCGACTTAGGGACAACTAACTCAGTAGTTGCCATAGTTGAAGGAAAAAATCCAATTGTTTTAGAAAATCCAAACGGTAAAAGAACAACTCCATCAGTTGTAAGTTTTAAAAATGACGAAATTATTGTTGGTGAAGTAGCAAAAAGACAAATCGAAACTAACCCTAATACAATCGCATCAATCAAGCGACTAATGGGAACAAGTAAAACAGTTCATGCAAATAATAAAGATTATAAACCTGAAGAAATTTCAGCTATGATTCTTTCTTATTTAAAAGAATATGCTGAAAAGAAATTAGGTCAAAAAGTGTCAAAAGCTGTTATTACAGTTCCTGCATATTTTGATAATGCACAACGTGAAGCAACTAAAATTGCTGGTAAAATTGCTGGTTTAGATGTTTTACGTATTATCAACGAACCAACTGCAGCTGCATTAGCTTTTGGTCTTGATAAAGGTGAAAAATCAATGAAAGTGCTTGTGTACGACTTAGGTGGTGGTACCTTTGACGTGTCTGTTTTAGAACTTGAAGAAGGAACATTCGAAGTACTTTCAACATCTGGGGACAATCACTTAGGTGGTGATGATTGAGATAACGAAATTGTTAAATGAATGATTAACAAAATTAAAGAAAACTACAACTACGATCCAAGTCAAGACAAAATGGCAATGGCTCGTTTAAAAGAGACAGCTGAAAAAGCGAAAATCGACTTATCAAGTCAATCAGTTGCAAACATTAATTTACCATTCCTAGCAGTTACAGAAAATGGACCTGTTAACGTAGAATTAGAGCTAAAACGTAGCGAATTTGACGCAATGACAGCATATTTAGTTGATAAAACTAGAAAACCAATTGAAGACGCTCTTAAAGAAGCTGGAATTACAGCAAATGACTTGCATGAAGTATTATTAGTTGGTGGTTCAACTAGAATTCCAGCTGTGCAAGAAATGGTAAAAAGAACTTTAGGAAAAGAACCTAACCGTTCAATTAACCCTGACGAAGTGGTTGCTATCGGTGCTGCAATCCAAGGTGCCGTTTTAGCTGGTGATATTGATGATATCTTACTTTTAGACGTTACACCTTTAACTTTAGGAATCGAAACTGAAGGTGGGATTGCTACTCCTTTAATTCCAAGAAACACCAAAATTCCTACAACTAAATCACAAATTTTCTCAACAGCTGCAGATAACCAAACTGAAGTAACAATTCGTGTTGTGCAAGGTGAACGTCAAATGGCAAGTGATAACAAATTACTTGGTCAATTCAACTTAAGTGGAATTGAACCAGCACCTCGTGGAGTTCCACAAATTGAAGTGTCATTCTCAATTGACGTTAACGGTATTACTAAAGTTACAGCTAAAGACAAAAAAACAAACCAAGAACAAACAATTACAATTGAAAATAACTCAAAATTAAGTGAAGAAGAAATTAATCGTATGGTTAAAGAAGCTGAAGAAAACAGAGAAGCAGATGCAAAACGTAAAGAAGAAGTTGAAACCATCGTGCGTGCTGAAACTTTAGTTTCACAAATTGAAAAAGCTAACGCTGAACAAGGTGATAAATTAGACGCTAAAGCTAAAGAAGAAAGTGAAAAATTAGTTAAGGAAATTAAAGAATTAATCGAGAAAAAAGATATTGCAAACTTAAAACAAAAACTTGACGAAATTGAAAACGTAATGAAAAATTTTGCTAACTATGCAGCACAACAACAAGCTGCAAATTCAAATAATGATTCAACCGAAGATACAGCAGAAATTGTTGAATAAAAAAACGAAAAAATATTTAATTTTTATTAAAAAAGCGTGTTATAATATTTGCACGCTTATATGCCCGAGTGGTGAAATTGGCAGACACGCTAGACTAAGGATCTAGTGGAGCAATCCATGCAGGTTCAAATCCTGTCTCGGGCACCATTTAAAAACAACATAATTAAATTACCTTATTTACCTTAATATCTATTGGCAAAATAAAAAAATTTTTTGTCTTATAAAACTTTTACATCTATAGGCCATCTTTTTTGGTCTATTTTTCTTTTTTTAATTCAATTCTTTAGCATACTTTGAACCGATGTAAATTTTATAAGTTATAATGATAGATTTTTATCGGTAAATTCATGCCACATACTTTGTAAAAGTATGTGGTTTTTTCTTTTTGTTGGTTAATTGTATTCTGCGTTTGCAAGTTTGACACTTTCTTAAGAGTTATTCTTTTTTCCTTTCATATATCTTTAAATATATGAAAGAGCGAAAATTTTAATTATTTTTTACTACAAATTACATACATTATAGACATAATAGATGTGATATGGACTATAATTTAATTAAAAAGAAACAAAAGTTAAACATTATTTAGTTTTAGCAATTTCAAAGGGATTTAAAGGTTGCTATGTAAAGCAAGTTGGATTAGGATACTGATAATTTGAAGATACCAAAAGGTTTGATACAGATTAAAAAATCTAGAAATTTATTAAATCGCTCCAAAAAACTCAAAAAATGTAAAAAACAAGAATATTACTGTAAAATAGCTATATTCGTGTTTTATATTCATAAAATTACACACATAAATTAAAAAATCACATTCAACTTATTATTCCCAGTTCCTAGTATGAAAAATAAACCTATTATGAAATGCAAAAAAAATTTTTTAATTTATACTAGAAACTGGGAAAGATATAAAAAAAGTGAAACAAGTTCACTTTCTAGCATTCATTAAATAAGCCTAAAACATTTGTAACGTCTTCTACTTTACCAACTAAAGATACTAAGTCATCAAGAAAAATTTTAGTATCCCCTTGAGCACGCATTGATTTTTCGTTTCTTTTAATTAGAATAATTGTAACACCTTTATTATTTAAAGCTAGTTCACGGATCATTTTTCCATCGAGTTCAACGTTTTTAATAATAGTAGTTCCGACAACGAAATTATCTCCTAATTCAAGTAAATTTTGTGAATATTTGATAAAGTTATCGTTAGCTGCAATTAATGCAGTCCGAATTCCTGATTCACTTTCAGGACGAATAATCACATTAACACCAATTTGTTTTAAAACACGAGCATGTCTCTTACTTGTTGCTCGAGCGATAATGTTTTTAATTCCTAATTCTAATAGAGCAGCAACAATTTCAATATTATCTGGAACTGCTACAACAACAGTTTCCATTTGATAAATTTTTAGTGCTTCAAGTGCTTTCATATCAGCTGCATCTGCAACCACAGCGCGCTCGACTTCGTTTGCGTACATTTTGACGTTTTCTTCCATTTTGTCAATTACAAAAACACTCTTATTCATTTTTAACAATTGACCAATAATTGCTTGACCGAAGCGACCAGTTCCGATTACACAAATATCTTCTTTATGTTTTAAGTTCATTGCCATAATTTACTCCAAAAGTTCACTAACTTTTTTATTTTTTGTTTTATAATTAAAAAGAGCCGACATCTAGATGTCAAAAATAAGCCACTGTTGTGGTTTTTTATTTTATCTTTTTAATTAATTTTAACTAAATATAAATTCTTCTTACCTTTTTTTAATAATGCGTATTTTGAATCGAATTGTTCTGAAGCGACAACAAAATCTTCTGATTCAATTGTTTGATCATTTCATTTAATTGCACCAGTTGCTAACATTTCGCGAATTTCACGTTTTGAATTAAAAACTTTTAAGTCTAAAAGTTGTTCAAACAATGATTTATTTCCACTTAATTCTAAATTACTCATTTGTGAGAACATTTGTTCAACGGCAGATGTGTCTAATTCGAACGGATTAAATGACTTATCGAACATAATTTTTGAAATGTTTTGAGCAATTTCAGCATCCTCACGTGAATGAATATCTTTTACCACTTCAAAAGCTAAAATTTCTTGTGCTTTTCTTTTTGCCGGTTCTTTTTCGTGTTCAGCAACAATTTGATTAATTTCTTCAACACTTAAAAATGTTAATCACATCAATAAGTTTTTAATTTGTGAATCTGGTTGATTGTACAAAAATTGGTATAGACTAAATGGTTTATTCATTTCCTTATCTAATCATAAGTTTCCACCACCTGTTGATTTACCAAATTTATTACCATTTTCATCAGTTAATAATTGTGCTGTTAATGCGACTGCTTTATGGTCATTTCCGAAAGTTGTTGAAATCATATCTAAACCAGTTGTAATATTACCTCACTGGTCTGATCCACCAAATTGAATGCACACATTTTTATCTTTGTAAAGTGTTAAAAAGTCTCATCCTTGAATTAATTGGTAACTAAATTCGGTGAAACTTAAACCATTTTCCAGTCTTGATGCAACCGAATCTTTTGCGATCATGTAACTAACATTAACTAATTTTCCGACTTTTGAAAGAAATTCGATAATGTTCATATCTTTGTAAAAATCGTAGTTATCGATTACTTTTAGACCAAATTTTTCCAATTGTTGTCTAATTTTGTTTTTATTAAACAATAATGTTTCTTGATCTAAAAGCTTTCTTTCTGAGTTACGAAATGACGGATCACCAATCATCCCTGTTGCTCCACCTAAGATTGCATAAACATCAAAACCAAATTGTTTAAAACGTAGTAAATTAACAATTTGAATGTAGTTACCTAAGTGTAAACTTTGTGCGGTCGGATCAAAACCAGCGTAAACTCCGCAACCTGAATTTTCTAATTTATTCATTTTTTCAAGACTTGATAAATTCTTCAAAATGTTTCGATTTTTTAGTTCATTTAGAATTGACATATATCTCCTTTTTTCTTATTAAATTTGAAATTCTTGTCCAATTAATGAATCATCACCAAAAATTAAACCTTCTCCACTTAAACCAAGCGAGTTGTAACCAACTAACATACCTGGACTTTTAACTCCGATTAGTTCAGACATTTTTACGTCGATACCAGAAAAAGTTTGTGCTCCAATATGTGCAAAAACCACAACTTTATCTTCCTGTGAATCAAGTGTATTGGTGACTAATGTAATAGTTTTTTCACCGTTAAAAATATCAATAATAAATAATTTATCCGACTTAGGATGTTGAGTGCGTTTTGTAATCTTACCATATTGAAATTTTACGGTGTTATTAATGATTAAATCTGAATTTATTTTTTTAACTAAGTCGCTAATATATTCAAATTGTTCGTTATTTAATGTATAAAATGTTTTATTAGTATTTCTAAAATAATCGCAATTATTAAGGACTATTGAAGCTACACAATTGTTTTTGTCATAAAAAATAACAATATCATCCGCTTCAATTTTATTTGTCACATTTAAGCTTGCATCTACTACAATTATTGTTGTTTTATCAAAGTTTTTATATATATTTCTACCTAATAACATAATATTATAATTATAAATAGTTTTGTGTAAATAAAAAATGAAACAAAGCAATTTTATAATATAATTAAGCTATGAAAAAAGTTGCTATTATTGTGGATTCGTCATCCGGTTTAACAAAAGAACAAACATTGGAATTAGGTTGATTTTTTATTCCGTTGCATATTGAAATTGATAATGTGATTTATGATGATGGAATTAATTTATCGACTCAAAACTTATTTGATATTTTTAATGAAAATTCTGATAATGCAAAAACTTCTTCAACTAAACTTGGTGAAGTAATTGATTTGTTAAATTCAATTAAGGATGAATACGAAAACATTGTAATTTTTCCAATTAGTAAATTTTTATCTGGTCAATATCAATCGCTAAAACTTTTAGAATCAGATTATCCTAACTTAAGAGTTTTAGAATCACGTTCAATTGCTCAGTTTATTGTTTATGAATTATTAAAATTTGAAGAAAAAATCAAAAATAATGTACCTTTTGAAACTGCTTTAAGTGAAATTAAACTCAAACCTGATTATGCTTCGATTTCACTAATACCTAAACACAATACTTTCTTGGTTAAAGGTGGTCGTTTACATCCTGCAGCTGCAACAATTGCGAAATTATTTAAAATTGTCCCTATTATCAAATTTGAAGACGGTCAACTACTCAAAGAAGGAAAAGGCCGTATCTTCAACAAAACTGTTTTAAGTAAAGTTGCTGAGAAAAAAGAGTTAATCAACTCATCAAATCCGACTTTTGTTTTATTGCATTCTTTTTCAAATCCTGCAGACTATTTATTAGAAGAAACAGTTCAAGAAATCAAAAATCAATTCGGATTTAAACCTTTTGTATTATATTTACCTTCCGTAGTTTCAATTCACACTGGTCCTGAAGCGATTTGTTTGTGTCTAATCAACGAAGATGCTTCAAAATATTTATAAATAAAATAGAATCATTATAAGATGCTTAATTGCATCTTTTTTGTCGTTCACTATACCCCAGTTTAGACTTTATTGTCCCCAGTAATGTTGATTCAAATTAGGTGACAAAACAAAAAGAAAAACACACATTTAATGTGTGTTAAATCAAGTTTTCGATAAATTCCTCTGAATTTGAAAAGTCAACATTCTTATCAATTCATTCTTTTCTCGAATTAGCATTTTGTCCCATCAGGATCGAAACTCTTCTTTCTGCAAGTGATGCATCATCAATGGTAACTTTTATGATTGTTCTGGTCTTTGGATCCATGGTGGTTTCTCATAACTGAGTAGAGTTCATTTCACCAAGTCCTTTATATCTTTGAATTTCAGTCGCACCTTTTTCAGTAGCCATTATGCTTTTTAATTCTTGTTCATCTCAAGCATATTTAACTGTTTTTTTAGTTTTATTAAACACTTTAAATAAAGGTGGTAACGCAATAAAAACTCTACCTTCTTCAATTAGTGGTTTCATAAAACGATAGAAAAATGTTAATAATAAGATTTGAATGTGAGCCCCATCAGTGTCCGCGTCGGTCATTAATATTACTTTACCGTATTGAGCTTTCGTGATATCAAAATCTTTTCCGTAACCAGCCCCTATTGCGTTTATGATTGTCCCAATTTCGGTGTTCTTCAATACATCTAATAAATTGGACTTCTGAGCATTTATAACTTTCCCTCTTAAAGGTAAAATTGCTTGATATTTACGGTCACGACCACTTTTAGCTGAGCCGCCAGCAGAGTCCCCTTCGACTAGGAACAACTCTTTTTCCATTGGTTTACGACTTTGAGCAGGAGTTAACTTATCAGAAATAATCATTTTTTCTTTAAGTAAGTTTTTACTTTTACGCAATTCTTGCTTACGTTTTTTTTCTTCATTACGAATATCGTAAGCACGTTTGATTTTTTCTAAAATTTTCTTAGCGATTTGTTTATTTTCTGTAATTCATTGCTTTAAGAATTTTGTAACTAGTTCTTCAACAACTCCTTTAGCTTCAGGTGTCCCTAGTTTATCCTTAGTTTGTCCAACGAATTCTAAATGGTTTTCAGGTACTTTTAATGAGAGTACAACAGTAAGCCCCTCACGAATATCACTTCCCTCAAACGCCGCTTTGTTTTTAAGTAAGTTTTCATCACTTGCAAAGTCATTAAAAACTTTGGTAAAAGCTGTTTTTAAACCTGTTTCGTGTGTACCGCCATCACGTGTTTTAACGTTGTTTACGAAACTTTGAATTAATTCGTTGTATGAGTCGGTGTACTGGAAACCCAGTTCAACCTGAATATTTTTTTGTTCATCTTTGAATGTGTACACTGTAGTTAGTGGTGTTTTAGAATCGTTTATAAAGCTAACAAATTCTGAAATACCATTGTCATATTTATATGTTTCTTCAGTATCATCAAATTTATTAATTAAGTCAATTTGCAATCCAGAGATTAAAAAACAACTTTCTTTAAGACGTTCGCTAATTGTATCTGGATTGATTTTTGCTTTTTTAAAGAAGGTATAATCTGGTTTAAATGATACTTTTGTACCACGTTTATTAGTGTTTCCAATTACATGTGTTCTTTCAACTATATCATCTTGAATAAATTTAGTACGGTATGCTTTTCCATCACGATAAACTTCAACAATTAATTCAGTTGATAAAGCATTAACTACCGAAGAACCTACACCATGAAGTCCACCAGCACTTTTATATACTGAATCGTCAAATTTACCACCGGCGTGTAATTCGGTAAAAATCAATTCTACACCACTACGACCATCTTCGGTTTGATCGACTGGAATTCCACGTCCATTATCTTCAACAGTTATAAAACCATTTTTTTCTAATGTGACTTTTATATGATTTGCGTATCCAACTAACGCTTCATCAATGGAGTTATCTACAATTTCTCAAACTAAATGATGAAGTCCAGCACTATCGGTACCTCCGATGTACATACCAGGTCTTTTACGGACTGCTTCAAGTCCTTTTAGTTGCTTAATGTCCTTAGCTGTATAAGTTTTTTGCATATGAAAATTATAGTTTAAATTTCACATAAAAATAAAAAAATATTGTTCAGAGAACAATATCTAATACAACATTATAATAATGATATGGTGCCGACAACTGGACTTGAACCAGCGACCCCATCCTTACCATGGATGTGCTCTGCCTGCTGAGCTATGACGGCGAGTCCAATATATTATATAACATTTTAATAAATTAATTCATCATTAAATTGAAATTCGCTTGAATCGCTTGGAGCGTTTTCCAATTCAGTCACCAATGATGTTTTACTTTGTTTATCTTTTGGAGTCAGTTTGAATAAGTCCGAACCAATATAAATATTATTTTGTCATTTAAAGAACATTTGTTGTTCTTTATTTTCGTTAATTGGTTTAAAGTACTTATCTACATCTTCTAAAATTTCAGATTTGAGTTCATTTGAATTACTATTTTCAAACTCTGATTCTAGCATGTTCACACGATTTCATTTTAGAAAGTTGGCTTGCGATGAACAAACATAGTGAGTATTTGTTTCTTTTAAAAAGAAAACGTCATTATAGATTCATGGTCAAAATTCACTAAAACTCTTGTTCGTGTGCTTATGCACTAATTCCTGAGTGTATGGATTAATTGGTTTATTTAAAATTTCAATTGTTTTTCCACTCTCAATTAAGTTATTTTTATAGAAAATTGTCAAACTGTCAAAATTATTTTTAGCTAATTCGAAATTTTTTGTAATAAATACAAATGGAATTTTATTGTTTGAACAAATGATATTTAAAATTTTTAAAAAGTCTTTACGAATTTGATTTGTGATGACTGATTCATCATCTTTAACAAAAGCTAGTTTTGGTTGTGTAATCAAAATCTTGATTAATTTTAATTTAATTACATCATCAATCTCATTTTCAAAATACGATTTTAAATATGATGAGAAATTAATTGAAACAAATGACATAGCTAAAATCATTTTTTGAATTGCTAAAAATGAAAGAGCGAATTGATTTGAAAATAAGAATTTATTCGAAAGGAAACTAATTAGCTCATAAATAAAGCTTGAAACTAAAGGTCATTTGCTAAATGATTCAAAACTATTTAAGTTTGTATTAACAAATTGATTTAATTCATTAATTTTATTCGAAACTTTTGATTTTTTATCAACCACATCTGCAATCACTTTAACTGTTGCTTCAATTGAACGAATTTGTTTCTTAAGGTTCTTTTCAAAACGTTTAACTTTTGGAGCAGATTTAAGAATTGTTGTTTTAAACAATTTATCACGCGATTGTTTATTTCATCTATATTCTGCTTTGTGTAATTTTATAAAATCATTAAATTTTTGTTGTTCGAGTTGTTTTGATAGGTCCAACTTGTTTTTAAATTTAATTTTTTCAATTTCTTTAATCATGTCAGCACGTTTTTGAGCTTCTTGATTCAGAAAAATCTTTTTATTTCTTGAATTTTCAATATAACTATTGAAGTTGAAATTATAGTTATTAAAGATTCGAGCTTTGATTTTTCATTTATCTCAAAAACCTGATAATTCGCTGATGGTGCTCAAATTATTCAAAATGAAAAATTCTTCTTCGTTAATAATTGCTTTAACAATATTTGAGAGCTCATTTGTGTCTAAATATTTTGCCTTATTAACATAATATTTTCAAAAACTTAAACTTTTCTTTTTAACTGCAATTTTTTTATAAAGGTATAAATATTCCTTTGTATTACTTGTGAGTAATTGAATTTTGCGTTTGTTGGTTTTAATGTTGTTTTTAATTTTATAAATAATATATTTTTTATATTTTTTATTTCGTTTAATGATGTCTTTGAGTTGATTTTTAAAAAAAGTATTCTCGAATTTTAAGTCACGAATTAGTAATTTTTGTTGAATGATATTGTTTGAACTACTGTTAAATTGTTTTAGGAATTTAAGCTTTTTCTCAATATCAAAAATCGACTCATCTGAATCGGCTTCATTTTTTTGTTGTTGCTCATATTCTTGCTTGAAATTCTTATAAATTTGAAACATTTCATAATAAAACTTAAAGAAAAATGTTAAGTTTTCATTTTTAAATTCATTCAATAAATCTTTAATTTTGTCCAAGCGACTTTGAAATTCTTCATCCTTAAGCGAGAATCAACGCGAACTTAAATCGTTTGACAAAATTAATAAATCATCATTGATTTTGTCGTTAATTTCAATAATACTTTTTGATGATTTATCTAAAATACTCAAGATTTTGGTTTTAAACTCAATATCATACTTATTCAAAATATTTTTCAAGTTCAAAATTTCGGAGTTATCAATTTTTGAGTTGTATGCATAATCTCAGATTTGATAAATTGGAATATCAAAATTTTTCTCCAACAACTCTTCAAGTGAAAAAGTAAAAATTTCATTAAAAGTATCGTTTTTACCATAAATAACGTTGTAACTACGATTCTTACTTTTAAATTCATTTAATACGTATGATGCTGTTTCGTTGTATAAAAACTTGTATCAGAAGTTTTCTAAATCAAAAAAAGTGCTCTCTTGATCAATGACAATCGCACTTCTTTCATTACTATAAATTTCTAACAAAGGAATATTAAAAAATGAAGAACCATTCTTTTTATTTAATGGTTCAAAAAGATTTTCGATTGCGAAAATTCTTTGTTTATTCATTTTATAAACTCCTTATTTTAATAACTAAGATTTTGATTTTTAAATACTAATGATGAGATAACTGAATATGAATAGTAAATAACTAATAAGTTAAATCAAATTTTAACTGGACTCATTAACACGTGTGAAACAATTCAGTCTAAAATTTTATCCACTGTACCACTTCCAAGTGAAATATTGTCCGCAATTGAAAGAATTGGAATATTAATTAATTCTAAAAATGCTGACATAACAATAATTGGTACGGCAATTAAATAACGTGATGGACTTAATTTGAAACGAGCAACAATAATAAAAATAGTCATGCTTGATGTACCACTAATCATAAAAGCGAGTGTAATTCATCTATTTTTAATTAAGTTTTCAACAAATGCTTTGGAATCAACTTGAATACCGATGATAATTGAGATAAAAATGATGACTGATAACATCATGATGATTGAAATGATTAAATTAATATTTAATAAAGCAGTCATTGTTCCAGCATTTTTGACATTTTGAATTTTATTATCGTAAAAAATGATTTTATTCAAGACTTTTTCAGCTTTATTAATTTTGTTTAATTGAATATATTTTTCATATTGCACATTTAATTTATAAATTTTTGCATAATAATTTTCAATTCGAAATTCGCCACCAAAATAGTATTTTAAGTAAACTAAAAAGAATCAACCAATTACTCCAGCGACAAAACCATTCATTCCAGTAGCTAGAGTATAGAGAATATGTCATCCACCTGGTGGCACAAATAAAAGTGATAATAAATCTGAAATAGAACCAACAAAAAAACCAATAAAAGGACCGAAAATTAAACCAGAAATTTTAACTGGTAAACCAATAAAACTAAACTTAAATGAAGCAATTGAAATAAACGGTACAATTTGTGAACCGACAATGGTAAAAGTTACTGAAATTGCAATCAAAATCGCAACAAAAACCATTTTTCTAATTGTTCACTTATTAGAAATACGATGTGAACTTTTTGCGGGTAAAATAGGCGGTTTTCTTTTCATAGTTATTTTAAATTATACATTATTAATTAGCAAAATTCCTGCATTGGTTGAGAATATTTTAATATGTTTTGCAATCTAAAAATCAACATTTTTTGAAGCAAAAAATTCGAATTTTTAATTGCTTGTCCGTTCAAGATTTAGAACTAATTATTTGTTTTGAAAATTTCAAAAAATTTAGTGATTTTTCGAAAAAAACGTCTTTTTTTTTTTTTTTTTTGAAAAAGACATTTTTATAAAACATCTATTTCATAGGTGAAAAAGTAATTTTTTAAGTTTGGAATAAAATTTAACATTTTAGACGAAATCATTTAAAATTTATACATTAATAAAATATAGTCTATTGAGCGATTTTTTAGTGCGCAATTTTAGCACGCAAAAGACACTCAGAACGGAGAAAAAATGAACAAGAAAAAAATCTTAAATTCAACAGCAGCAATTGCTGGAATTGCTGCTGCAGGTTTAACTGGCGTTTTACTAGCACTTAATGAAAATGTCACTGACTCAGGTGTGATTATCAAAGAAAAATCATTTGGTCAAATTTTCAACGCAGAAAAAATGTTAAGTGATTACTTGCTTAGTCACATGAATTCTGAAACTCAAACTTCGACTTTATCAAAAGAAACTGAAGAAACTGTCTTAACATTAATGCAAGAATTAAGTGAAATGAAAAATAATCCAAACATGAATTCGGCTCAAGCACAAAAAATCCAAGACAGAATTCAACGTGAATTAGCATATGCAAAACTTAATGAAGCGATTCGTAATGGTTCAAATGAAAACATTTCTTCATCATTAAATGACATTGTTAATGAAATTAAAGATCCTGAATTAAAAACTCAGTTTTTAGAAAAAGCTGGGGATTTAATCAACACAATTAAAGACCAAAACTTAACACCAGCGGATAAACTTGACTTATCAGACCAGTTAAAAGAATCAACACAATCACTTTATGACAGACAAAGTGATATTTTAGCTCCGTCTCAACAGACATTATGAAAACTAAAAGATGAATTAAGAAATAATGGCGATTACTTTAAACCTGAAGAAAAAGCTAAAGCTGAAGCGATTATTAAAGCACTTGATGCTACTTTTAGCAACAACGTTCTTTCAGCTGAAAACGTTAGCGAATTAACAAATAGCTTAGACAAAGCTTACAACGACTTAATCAACGCTAAAAAAGCGACTGAAAATGAATACAAAAAATACTTAGAAAGATCAGCACAAGCTAAAAACAGCGTTTTAGCGTCAAACTTACCACAAGCTGAAAAGGAAAAATTATTAGCTCAACTTGATGCATACAATGCTCAAGCAGCTAGTCCAAATGCTAGTTTTGCCAACAACAAATTAGACGAAATTTTACATTTAGAACAAGCGGTTGAAGCAATTGTTAATAATCTTGATGACTTAAATAAAGCTGATGATGAAATTAAGAATGAAGTGCAAAACATTCTAGATGCTGCACCTACTTTTGCTCATACAAATCTAAATGATACTTTACATGCACAATTAGAACAAATTCAAGCTAAATTAAACGATCCAAAACTTAAACACGATGATTTAGTCAACTTAAAACAAGAAGCTAAAGCTTTAATTGACAAAGCACAAAGTAATCAAAATTCAGTCAACAAAACTCGTCAAATGATTCAAGACGCTTTAGCACAAGGAATTATTTTAGCTCCGCAAGCACAAGAATTAAATGCAATTTTAGATTCAATTAACGGTGAAAATTTAGATGAGTTATCAGGGGATGAAAACGGAAAAATTGACGAAGTAGTTGAAAAATTAGTTCGTGCTCAAAAAGTTAATGACGATTTAGCTAATTTACAAGCTAAAGTTAATGTTAGAAAAAACGATCCAGATGCTGATGCGGACAAAATTGCTGCTTTACAAAGTAAAATCGACGCACTTAAAGCACAAAATTTAGATCAGTGAGACGAATTAGACTCAGAAAATGACTTAACTTGAGCAGCTGAAGATGAAGTTGCTAAACTTTATGACTTATTACGTGACGCTAATAAAGCTGAATTAAAGAACTTAATTGCTAAAGGAAAAGATGTAATTAACGATCCAAGTATTTCAGACGCAATTAAAGCTCAAATTCAAAACTTGCAAATGCATGCTGAACCTTTAACTAATGATTTATCAAGCTCAACCAATGCTCAAATTGAACCTAGAATCGATCAATACAAAAAAATACTTGATGATGCAGCACTTAATAAAAAAGTTAACGACATCAATGCTTACACAAGTGATATTAAAGATCGAATTGCACAAATGCCATTGCAAAATCAACAAGATCCGCAAGCTAAAATCTTAAGAGATAAAGCGAATGAATTATTAAATAAAATTAATTCAATTTACTCAGATCCATATAAAACAAATGCTCAAAAAGAAGCTGAAATTGATGCTCTAAAAGCTAAAATTGACGAATTAGATTCACAATTACCTGACTTGCAAAGATTGATGGATCGTCAAAAAAGATTAAAAGATGCAATCAAATCACTTGATGCAAATCCTGATATTAAAGAACAATTATTAGGTGAAATTGAAGATGCAAACAACTTAATGGAAGAGCAAAACGGTGTCTTTGAAGATCCTAAATACTACGACATTGAAGCTGAAATTCAAAAACTGAAAGATTTAGAAGATATTATTCGTGACAAACAAAATTCTTTAATCTCAGATCAATACTACAAAAAAGCACTTGCAGCGTTAAACAACGCTTTTTCACCATACCGTAATGGTGTTGTTCCAAGTGAATTAGAAGCAAAATTAAGAGCTGAATTAGAAAAACAAAAAGCAATTTTAGATAATCCTGAAACTTCACCAAGTGAATATTATGATGCGATTGAAAAAATCAAAGAATTGCAAAATAACATTGCTCCTGCTGCTGATTTAGAGAAAAAACGTAGAGAATTAGCTAACGAAATTCAACGTACTTCAGATACAAATGCAAAATTAGACACTGGAACACCTAAAGCAAGCACTGCTTCAGCTGAGTCAAAATTAGCTGAAATTAACAACTTTATTAAAGGTCTTGAAAATCCATTAGTTGGACCTAGTGTGTATGACTCACTTAAAAATGATGCAAATGCTGAAATTGAAAACTTAAAAGTTGAACAAGAAAGAGCTAAACTAAGAGATTCAATCGCTGATTTAGCTGAATACATTACTCCAGCTGAAGAAACCGACACTCCAGAATACCAAGAATTAGCCAATTTAGTAACAAATAATTTAACTACTCAGAAAAATTTAGCTGATGCAGTAGCAAATTCTTCAACTAGTCCACAAGCTTTAGCACAAATGAAAACACAAGTTGAAAATTCATTGCCTTTAGCTGAAAAAATCAAAGAAGCACAATTAGCATACAAAAACTTAACTGATCCTGAAGATGCTTTAATTGCACAACAACTTAAAGATGTTATTGCTGCAAATCCTCTTTCATTAAGTGATTCACCAGAACAAGTGAATGCTAAAATTCAAGCTATTTCTGAAGAATTAAACAAAATCGAAACTAAACAAGAAATCATTGATGCAATTGCAAACTTGGAACAAGTATATTCTGAAGCTGATAAAGAAAAAGCGATTTTTGCAACTTCAGAACCTGCTTTAGCTGATGAAATTGCTAAATTCAAAGAAGCTTTAGCAAATCCAAGTCTAAGTGCAGCACAATTAAGTAAATTAAAAAATGATATTCTAAGAAAAAATGATTTAGCTAAACTTGAGAAAAAACGTCTTGAAAAAGAATTAAGTGATTCATTTAAAGATGCAAAAGCACTTTATGATCAACTTAAACAAGAAGCTTTATCAAAACGTGGAATGAGCGAGAATGATCTTGCTAGCTTAAATGCTGCTTGAGCTGAAATTGAAAAACTTAAAGATGCTGAAGGTAACTTTAGCAACCCTGCAACTCCAGCTTTAATTAACGAATTAAAAGCGAAAATGAATCTTAATTACTTAAAAGATGTTTTTGACTATAAAAAAGCTAAAGTTGAAGAAAAACTTGGTACTTTTGCTGAAACAACAGCTCCTGAAAATGAAACAGAATCACCAACTGATAAACTTAAAAATACCATTAATAATGCATTGCAAAACTGAAATGATGCGGTTCATCCAAGTGATTCAGCAAATGAATTAAGTTCAAATGAACTTAAGGAATATATTGCTAAATTAGATGCATTAAATACTTATGCTACTGATGCAAAAGATCTTTTAGATGCATACACCGACAGCAAGAATCCAGAAATCATTTTAAATGCAATTAATAATAATTTAATCGATCCAGCAAATGACAAAGTCGCAACAGTTAACCAAAAAGCTGATAACTTAGCACAGGCTAAAGCTGATTCGCTTTCTGAAGAAACTTATCGTGAAAATGTTAAAAGTAAAATTGATGAATTGCAAAAGAAATTGGATGATTCAACCGATCCAGCAATTCAAAAACAATTAAAAGATGGCGATGGTTCTTTAGCTCAAAAACTTGCTGAATTAGAAACTAAATTAGCTGAAGTTAAAGGTAAAGACAAAATTAAGAAAATTGAAGATGAAATTAAGAAAATTCAACAAAACTTTGCTGAAATTTCAGTCTTAGCTGGTAAAGTGCAAAACATTGCTGATAAAGTTGAAGAAGCTTTAGGTACAGCAAATCCAGCCGATCCAATTATCGAAGCATTCAAAAAACGTTTTGAAGAAGATTTACAAGTCAAAGCTAAAGAAGAATACCTAAATCCAAATGTTAATGAAATTAATGAATTAGAAAATGATGCTGATAACTATATTGATACATTAAATGCAATTAAACAATTTAACGATGAATATGAAGTAGCAGTCAAAAAACTAGAAGATTTAACTTATTCAGATGGTTTTGGAAACATCGATTCTCAAGAATTCAAATTAAGCGACGCTGATACTCCTGAATCATTTAGTACTTTAACTAAAGAAAATGTTAAACAAGGAATGCAAAATGCATTAACTGTTTATAAATACTTTGGAATTAAAATTAATTATCCAAAACAAATAATGTTAAATATCAAAAAAGAAATTAACATTTTAAAAGATAGTTTATTAAGATTTGAAAACTTAATTGCTAACCAAGAAAATACAATTACATCTAAATACAATGCTGTTAAAGCGGATAATACTGCTAAAGCAAGTACATTTAGTAATCTTAATTCTACAAATGCAGTTAATCAAGATTACGGATATGAATTTGATGCAAAACACATTGGTGAAGCAATTTTAAATTCAGCTATTAAAAACAATCAACCAGCTGAAATAGCGAACCGTGAAACTATTTTTAACAATTCATTAAGCAATGATTTTTCAAACTTATCAGTTTCAGAAATTGAAGCTAAATACACAGAATTAAGTAACCAAATTACTCAAATTAAACAAAATAAATTGTCTAACCTTAAGAATGAATTTAACAAAACAGTAAACGCATTAGATGATTTATTTAACGAACTTTCTCGTTTGAAAAACCGTGAATTTGTTTTAGTTTTAGAATTAGAAACTTTAAAAGAAAGAAAAAGAGAAATTGAAGCTCAACAACATTACGGAAAAGTATATGACGAAGCGACAATTCAAGTTCTTGATTCTAAAATTAGTGAAACCAAAGCTTCAATTAGCGAAGTAGTTGCACAAATTAAAGATAAAAATACTAAATTAGCTGAAAAACAAAACGAAAATCACGTTATTTTCTACAACATTAAATTTGCTGAATTCAAGATTAAAGAACTTGAAGATCAAATTAGCAACTTATCAGATGCTTTATATGATAAAAGTTTTGATGATGCAAATTCAGCACAACAAATGTCACTCAAAAATAAAGCATTGCAATGAAAAAATGATATTATCGATAATAAATCAAATTCATTAACTGCAAATATTGATGATAGATACAATTTATATACAACAAGACAATTAAAAATTAATGGTGCAAACTCATTAAAAGAAGCTATTAATGATAAATTAAGTACTATTTTACCTAGAGAAGCAACTGAAAACGAATCAGGCATTGATGAAACAAGAAGCAAAGCAAGATATCAATTGTTTAATAATCAAGTAAGCGATGTTTTAGTTCAAATGTTAGAATATGTAAAAAATTCTGTCGCAAATGAAGATTTAGACAATTATATGGTTCTAGTAAATAATTTCGTTAACAAGTTTGAAACATACAAAGAAATTGCGGATCGTGTATTCAAATTAGAACTTGAAATTGAAAAAGTTAAAGCTGATGGTGACATGAGTGCTAACAAACATATGTCATCATTAATTACTCAACTTGAACAAGAGATTAAATTTATTAAGGCAACATTTAACCTTAACGGTGAAAACCTTGCTTCATTAGTTGCTTTAACTGATGACCGAAGTTCACTTAATAAATGAAAGAAATCACTAGATTTTCAATGAGATAAATTAAGTTTCTACGAAGAATATGTAAAACAACAAAAAGCTCTTGATTCATATAAACAAGCTGCTGATAGAACAACAAATCCAGCAAATAACGATAATATTTGATTTACTCAAGAAGAATTTACTCCATTACAAACTATTATTAATAACGCATTTACTGAGTTGTACAATTCAGATTATTTAACATCTGAAAATATGCAAGAGTTAAAAACAAGATACTTAAATGGTGATAATGATACTTCAGTTTCAACTGCATTAAGAAACTCAATTAACTTGAAAAAAGCTTTAAGCGAAGCACAAAAAATCTATGATGCAAGAAAAGTTGATAATGGTGTAAATACCGATACTCCGTTAATGAATACTTTATATGATAGATTAGGAGAAAAAATTGTTGAAGGTAATTCACAATTAAAAAATCCAATTCACGACGAAATTAATAAAGTATTACAAGAAGATATCATCAATAATCCATCAATTGGTTTAATTGCAAAACTAAGAGATCAAAAATTAAAAGAATTAAAAACTCAAAAGAATCTTGCTAAAGACATTAAACAGTATACTGACGCTAACTACTCAAATCAATCAAGTGTTTTAGTTAATGAATTTGAACAAAAAGCAATTACTGATTTAGAAACTGTAGAAGCTAAAGCTAATGATGAAAACAAAGCTGAATTTATTAGCGAAGCAATTAATGCAATTGCTGAATCTCAAAAACTTGTAAAACAACAATTAACTAATATTTTTAATTTTGAAAACAATAGCTTAAAATCATTAGTTGCAAAATCAAAACAATATGTCCAAGTATTTAATGGTAGTGATTCACAAATTAATACTAAAGGTATTAATGCTGATGAACTTAAAAAATTATTTAAGATTTCACAAAGTGATATTGATGAATTAATCACTTTAATTCACAATATTCCAGGTCAAGAATCATACAGTAAAGAAAATGCTGATACATGAAATATTGATGATGAATATACAAATAACAATCAAATTCAATATTCAGATGATGAATACAACTTATATACTGAAACAGTTGAAAATATTAAGAATAAAAAGAATAAATTGAATTCTAAATACACTGCTTTAAAAGAAAAAACTAAGTTAAAACTAAAAAGTTTTAAATCAGAATTTGATGAAGCAAAAGATGAGCTTGAAACTGCTAAAAATGATAATGATAATCCTAATTCAGCATTTTTAATCAATGATTTACATTTTAATACTAATACCGACACAAATAAAAATGCCTTTATAGCTTCTGAAGCTTTTGGTGCAAATGCAAATGATGACAATCTAAATGAACCAAACGCTGATGCAGATAAAGACGCTTTAGTTGAATCAAAAAATAAATTCTTAGATTATGCAAAAGCGATCTTAGACACTAATACTAAATTTAATAATTTTGTTTTCGGAACTAGTGCAAATGATGCAAATTCATTGAAAAAAGTTTATACAACTTATGTTGATGCTAGATCAAATATTTCGGAATTCTTAAAATTATTAGTTAATAATGCTAATCCTGATTATTACAATGAAGATCCAAATGTTAACAAAATCTTTACTAAATTCTTAAAAGCTTTCAAAAATCAAAAAGATCAAGCAATTACATTAAGAAACGAAATTGATTCTAATTTTATTCGAAAAGAATTAGATGCTAATAACTTAGATACTCCGGCACAAATTCTATTAAAAGTTAAACGTATGTTAACATCAGCTAGAGCACTTAGAGATTGATTAAATAATCCGGTTAACAAGAGTGATTTATTCGAATACATGTTCAAACAATCAGAAATTGACAGCTTAAACATGAATTTTAACGATTTGGAACTAAAAGAAGGAAAATACTCTGATGCTTGAGTAGCTGCTTTAAATAATCAAAATGGTCAAGATTTAACTGTTAATGGTACAGAACAAACTGCTGTTCTAATTAACAATCAATCATTTATAAATAATTTATTCAAAAGATTTTCGTTTTTAAAACAAACAGAAATGCCATTTAACACACAAAATGTTAAAATGTACATTTACAAAGATAAAAATACTGCTAATTCTAAATTTTTAACAGAGGTTTTCCAAGCTAATCCAAGTTATAAAAATATTAAATACAATGTTTATATAAAATATGATAATGCTGTTGCGAATAATACAGTATTTTCAGATGTTGGTGATGTTTCTGCTGTTCGTCCAAATACACAAACTAGATTTAACACTTTCTCATCTGTAATCATTAATGATGAATTAATGAAGAGTTTTTATAAAGGTAGTGATTACCATAGAAAATTAAATGAATCTCGTAATGATGCAAATTTATTCGATTATAGCTTAGGTGGTTTAACTCCAGAAGTTGCTCCAGGTATTATCGCTACTGGATTTAGCGAAATTCAAAGTTTATATCCACAACAAAATTTCTTAGCATTATATAACGCTGATAAAATTAATCAATTGTTAGAAAGAAGTTTTGTTTTAAATGATTTAACAAATGACAAATTATTTACTTATGATCCTAACTTAAACTTTATAAAAAATAAAGTAGATAATGCAACAAGCAATAAAGAAGAATTATTCCAACAATTAATGAAAGAGTGAAAACATAATTTAAAAGTTCAAAAAGAAAGAATTTCAATAACTGCTTCACTTAAACAAAATACTTTGTCATTTAGCGGTAAAAATGTACAAATTTTATCTGATACTACTTTCTGAAAATTAATTCAACCTGATAATTACGGAACTAGATCTTATTTACCACAAAGAATTGGTATTCCTGTTTTTGAAGTAAGTACTAAAAAGGTAGGTCTTATTCTTCTTGGATTCGAAATGGTTCCTACTTCTACATCAAATCACTTCAACGGTGGTTTACCTTGAAATAATTTTGGTTGATTATACCTAAGTAAAACAGAAGCGATAAATGACAACATGACAAAAGTACAAAAAGAAGAATTATCAGTTAAAGTTGCTAAAGACATATTCACTGATATTGTTGAGAAAAATAAAGAAGATGGATATACTTACTCAAATTATGATAGATGAACATATTCAACAAGAGGTAACTTAAATACAAATGATATTGCATTTGCAACAAATGGATTTATAAACGTCTTTAACTTCGATTACAAATTAAAAATTTACAAAACTGATCTTGAATTAGGTAATGATTCAGAATAAAAAAGGATGTTAATATGAAAAATAAGAAAATTTTAACGAAAATAACTGCTGTAGCAGTAGCTACAGCTGCACTAACAGGTGGATTTTTAGCTTTCATTCACGAAAAGCAGGGTTCTGGTTTTGGTAATTTAGCTCTTATTAATATCAAAAATAGTGCTGTTACAATTGCACAAATTAAAAATTCTGAACTTAAAAATAAATTGAGTCCAGAAAGTTTAGAAAAAATAGATGAATATAACAAAGTTCTTAATGATAAAAATTTAAGTGATAATGAAAAAGTTAAAAAATTGTCTGAATCACTTAATGATATTACTAAAGAAGTAGCATCTTTATTTACAAATGATATTTCTAAAGCTGAATTTAATATTCTAAAAAACCTATTAGACCAACAAAATAAATTATTACGTGAAACCACTTTAAAATCTGACTTTAATTCTGATGCTTACCTTAAATTACAAAACGCAATCGAAAAATATGAAGCAAATCCTGAGTATGATTTATCTAAAGATTTACAAGATTATGAAAATTATTTTGATAAATCTTATGCAAAACAACAAGAATACTTAAATCCTGCCGCTGAATTAGTTGCTCAAGGGAAAGAATTGAGCAAAGACTTTCCTTATCCATTATTAAAAGGTGATTTTGACTTTGCAGTAAATGACCTTGAAGATTATTCTGAATCTGGCGAATTCTCACTTAACAACCTAGAGATCAAAGAAAGCATTGTTCAAAATAAATTAAATAATTTAAAAGAACTTAAAGATAGAATTGATGCCAAGGTTATTAGTGGTGATTCACTTTTAGACCAAGCTAAAGAAGCTTTAGCAAATGCTAGTGATCCAGCATTAAAAAAACAAATTGAAGCTGCAATTAAACAGTATGAAAATACTAAAAATAACTTAAATTCAGAAACTAAATTAGATGATGCAATTGAAGATTTAAAATCATCAATTTTACTGATTAGTGACAACAAAAAAGATCCAAATGAATTGAAAAATACAATTCAGGATTTTGTTGATGCTAATTTACCAAAACTTGATGTATTGCGAACTGCTTTTGAAACTAATTTACCTGATTTAACCAATTTACCATCTACTTCAGCTGAGTTGTCAAAAATCAAAAAAGATATTACTGATAAATTCAATAATTTAAAAAATCTTGAAGATAATTTTAAAGCTCTCGAAACAAAAATTGACAATGCCTATGCAAGAAGATTTATTTCAGATGGTAATAAGTTAAAATTAGATGATTTAGAAGATCAATTAAAAAAAGCGAAAACTCCTGAAGAAGCTGCAAAAATTCTCGATAAAATGAAGCAATTATTTGAAAAAGCAACTCAAGAATCAAAAGTGATGATGAGTGAGCTTGATAATTTAGAAGAAGATATTAAGTGATTGAAAAAACAACCACAATTAAGTAATGATGTTGACACTGATTTAGATGAATTAAGAAACAAAATTAGTGGAAGTGAAAATTTAGCAGATTTGCCTGATGAACAGCTTAGAGCGATCTATAAAACTTGATCAAACGAATTAAAAGGTGATTACGAATCTCAAGTTCAAGATTTAAATGATTATCTTCAAAGTTTAAGAAATCAATACTCAAATACTGCAAATTCTTCAAATGCTGAAGTTTTAAAAGAATTAGATCGTTTAAATGGTTTAGCAATTAATGTTGCAGATCAAAGTACACCAAATACTATTACTTCACTAAAAAATGTCATTACTCAAATGAATGACTTTATCGCTAAAAAACCAGCTTTAGATAACACAATTCGTCTTGAAGACTTAATTCAAGAAAAAGAAGCTCACTTAAATGATTTATTCAACAAGAAAAATAATTCAAACTATAAACCTAGTAAATTCGAAGAAGTGTTTATTGCTAATTTAGAAGGTTATAAAAACGATATTGCCGCTCTTAAAGCAGAATTAACACCTGAAAATGTTGATGAAATCAACGAAAAACTAAATGATATTTACGATCAAATTAATGAAAATACTGAAAAAGCAAACTTAGCTAAAGAAGCATTAAATGAAGTTGATCGTGCTGAGGATTTACTTAAAAAAGCTAAAAAATGACCTAACGCACAAGCTGAAACTCAAGTAGTTAGCGACAAAGAAGATGTTTTAAAAAATATTTTATTAAATCCAACTTCAACTGCTGAACAAATTAAAGCAGCTGAAGCAGAATTAGCAGCAGATAATGATGCATTAAAACAAAAAATTAGTTACGAAGAACAAGAGGCAATGTTTAATGATTTAAAGAAAAAAATCAATGAAACATTTCCTAATACTCTTAATGCTAGTGGTTTCACTCCAATGGAACAAGCAATTTTGGACAAATACGATTCATTAAAAGAGGAATTTAACCGAAGTGTACTAAACGATGGCAATTTAGAAAAAAATAAGGATGAAGTAATCAAATTAGAACAAATCCTTTCACTGGCAAAAGAATTACAAGATACTCAACTGGACGGTCTGCAACCAAAAATTGACGAAGCTGAAAGTGCACTAACACGTGGAACATACACTAATAATGAATTACCAAAAGCTTACAACGTCAACGGTGAAATTAGTGATTTAATTAATAAAATTAAAAGTGATTCAATTCCAAACTCAGAGGAAGTTTCAGCTTTAAATGTTAAAGCTCAAAATGAAGTTAATGATGTCGAAGTTGCGATTGAAAAAGACAAGATTGTTTCTTTAAATAATGAAATTCAGTCAAATTGACTTTCAGCAACTTCACCTGAAGCTGAAGCAATTAACGCTGGACTTTCAAAAATTGATCAATTTGCACAAGAAGCTTTAGCAAATAAAACTAATGCTAATGATGTGCGTGACGCAAGAGAAAAATTAGAAGCTTATCCGCCACTTGTTGAACAACTAAAAAGAGCAAATGATTTAATCAATTCATTAGAACAAGAACAAGCTGATTCTGATAAAAACGCTAAGATTATTGCTGAATTGAAAAAAGCAATGGCTCAAAATGATATTAATTTAACTGATTCTCCTGAAGTTATTGCTGAAAAAACTAATAATTTAAGTGCAATTGTAGATCGTGAAGAAGCAAAAAGAAACTTAAATGAAACATTAAAAAATGATTTAGCAGAAAAAATTGATCAAGTAACTGGTGTCGAAATTCAGTCACAAGTGCTTAAAGAATTAGACGATTTAAAACAACAAGCACAAATTTTATTAGATTCAAAAACTTCAACACCTGCTGAAATTAATGCTAAAAACGCTGAAATTCAGGCTAAATTAGCTGAAATTGACGCTCAAATAGCAAAAAATGTAGAAGATTTCCAAGCTAAAATTCATAAAATCGAAAAACTTAAAAATAGTTTAGATCCTCAATATGAAGCGAATCCAGATAAATTCCCTTTTTATAAGGGTGTTGTTGATCAATATCTTGCTGCGAAAGAATCTCCAACTACTTCACTTGCTGATTTAGATGATTTATATGAAGAAATGAAATTCGCTTTCCAAAGAGATAAAGCAGTTAAATTTGCTGAAGATTTAAGAGAAAAAGTACAACCAAACGACGAAGATTCAACAAATGAATATAATAATTTAACTCCTGATGAAAAATCTGGTTATAAAACTTTACAAAATGCAATTGAGACACTGACTGATAACATCTTGGCTAATATTAAAGATTCTAAAAATGATTATACTAACTATGATGTTGCTACTGATCAATTAAAAATTGAAAAAGCGAATGATTTATTTAACAAGCAAACTTTAGTTGCTGATAAAATAAAAACTTTAAAAGAACGATTAGCTGCTGATGCAGCTAAAGCTGATGGTGATGTAGGTAAGTTAACATCTGCAGAAATTGATTTAATTAATAAAGATCTTGAATTATTAAATGATATGTTAAGTGATTCATTTGCTAGTTCAATTAATACACCTGAAGAAATTGAAAATAAAAAGTTAAATTTAACAGACAAATTCCAAAAATACCTTGATTTAGAATCAAAACGTCTTGAATCAAAACTTTTATTAAAAGACTTGAGAAAATTATCAGCAGATGAAATTAGTCCTTATGATGCAACAGGAACAGATGCTTTAAACAATATCTATAATAATTTATTTAATCAAATCAACTCTGCAAATTCAATTTCTGAATTAGAGAATTTAGATAAAATAACTCAAATTTATAGAGATAAAATAGATGCTACATCAAAAGCTTCAGTTCAAGTAAAAGATGCTAAAGATTTCATTGATAGTACTCAAGATGATACGAGCTTAAAAGTAATTAATAAAGAAATGCAAAACTTAATTAATGAACTTCATACCTTAGAAACTGCAGCTGAAGCAAATTCAAGTGCGATTTTAGAAAAAGGAAAACAAATTGAAGCTTTATCAGTTAAAGCTAAAATTGTTAAAGAAATTAATGAAATTATTAAACAGGCACTTGACAAAAATAAAGTAATTGAATATTACACTTATAATGCTCAACAAAGTGACGTTAAACGTACCGAAGTTAAGGAATGATTAGAAGCTATTCAACAAGAAGCTTTTAAAGAAAATAATCATGAAACTTTAGAAAAAATTAAAGTTAAAGCACAAAAAGCGTTAGAAATTGTTAATGAATACGAAAAAGTATCAATTAAAATTGGTGAATATCAAAATAAATCAAGAGCTGGATATTTTGATGGGGATTTAGTAGATGCTAAATTATTAATTGCAAAATTATGAAACAACACTGCTTCTCAATTATTTGCTAGCGATCCAGAAAACGAAGAAATTGCAACAAAAACTCAAATCTTAGAAGATTCATTAGTTGAAATTGCTCGTCTAAATGAAAAAAGAAAATGATTAAATGATATCTTAAATGCATATAAAACAAGTGATGCAGCAAATGGATTAAGTTACCAAGAATTAAAAGAAAATCATTTAGAACTTTATAATGCTTTAAGTAAAAGAGTTGAGCAAATCCGTCAAAATGTGGTGTTAAAAGCAACTCAAATTCCACAAATTGAATCGGTTTTAGTTGATGGTCAATTAAAAGAACAAAAATTACAACCTGAATTTATTAAGTTATCAACTCTTATTAAGAATTCTGAAAATTTAATTAACTCTACTTATTCAGTTGATCCTACTTTAGTTGCAAAAATTAGTGATTTACAACAAATAATCAAAAAAGCTAAAGAAGGTTATAAAACTTTTAACACTCAAGAACAAATTCTTCAATCACAAGAAGAAATCAAAATTGCTGTTACTGAAGTTGAAATTCTTGCGAGATATCAAAGTGTTAAAAATATTATTGATAGCTCAACTTTAGCTTCTACTGATACTAAACCAATTAATAATCTATTAGATGAATTTAAACGTGAATTTGCTCAAACAGCAAAAAATAGCCAAAGTTTAATCGCTGTTAAAGATAAATACCTTAAAGATGCAATTGTCGATAAAAATAACGATCCGACTTACAAGAGTGTTAATTCTTTAGATGATACTACATCAGTGACTGTTAATGATAATTACGTTATCTTACAAGTTTTCGAAGATACTAAAGAATTAAGAAGAGTTATTTCGAAAGCACAAGAAATTTCACAACAAAAACAAAATCCTAATGGTGGTGGAAGTATTATTGATACTCCAAAAACTAAAGAGTTATATAGTCAATTAGATGAATTAATTCAAGAAGCTAATTCAACTATTAAAGATACTCCAAACAATGAATTAAATAAAGCTCGTATTAGATTCAAAATTCTAGACAAAATTAAAGAAATTAGAAACGAGAAATTTAATCAAGTTAAAGAATTATTAGCAAAAACTGAAAAATTAAGTCAAGAAATTACTGAAAATTCATGAACCAAAACAAGTACTTATGATGAAAAAGCAATAAATGACTTAAAGAAAATTGTTTATAGTGATAGTGCATTTACACAGTTAAATACAACTCTTGATAATGATGTTACTTTAAAAGCGGTAAACTTGAAAATTTATTATGCAACTCAAGAATTTAACAATCAACAAGAAAAAATTTGAGTTGAACAACAAGAAAAATTATCAAATGTTCTTAAAAACTTGAAGAGTTTAAAAGAAGTTTTTGAAAACACTGATGTTCGTGATGGTTCTGACATTAGTTTAGATCTTTATAATAGTAAATTGGTTAATAATTTTAACAATAATGAACCAAAAGCAAGCTTGTTATTAGCATCATTAAGTGATACAACTGCATTCCAAAATAATTATCATGTTTCAGATGAAGATAAAACTAATTTATCTCCTTTTGCTCAAAAAGTAAAATATGTAATTGCAAATTCAATTAGTCATATTCAATCTGAAATTAGTAGCTTTAACACTATTTACCACAATAATGTGAAAAAATATGTTGCTAAAGAAGATTCTGTAACTAACAAAAAAGGTATTATTCGTGAGTTTAAAGAATTAATTGAATCGTTAATTCAAGTTCAAAATGCAGGTGATAAAAATATTTTTCAACAATTAGGAATGTGAGAAGTTGTTAACTCATTTAACAATCAATTCTTAAATGCTTATAATTCATTCTTAGGAATTGCAACCAATTCACAAGATGAAACTAATTATGACAAAATAATTTTTTCAGATAATTCCCTAGTTATGGGGAATAATGCAATTGAGTTAAAAACTCTTAAAGCATTATTACAAGATTTAACTACTCAATTAAAATCTGATTTTGTAAATATTTATACTTTAAGAAATGATTTAACTCAAATCAAGGATGATTTAAAATCACCAAGAGCTGATGAAAATACGTTTAAAGCAATTGATTATTTATATGCAAAAGCAAAAACTGCATATCAAACTTTAGTTGATCAATTAGATGCTCATTTTATTGATTCTGCAAATAGTTTAACAAAAACTTCTACTAGCGAAACAAATGAAGATTTTGAAGCTAGAAAAGAAGAACAAATGAGAACTGAATCTGCTAAATTCATTAAAACTATTAACGATACTAAAAAGTTATTTAACTGATTAGAAGATAATTTAGAAAGTGAAGAACTTGAAGATCTGAAAGCTAATGTAACTCCAACTGCAGCTTTTGATATTACAAAAGCTAATGCATTCGCAAATAAACCAAGAAAACTATTATTATTAAATGATGTAGTTGAAAATTACACAAACATTAGACCTAAAAAACAAACCAGATATAAAGATTTTACTGATTTACTTATTTCTTTAGGTTCGCAAGATTCTAACATAAGTGAATTAGATATTACTTCTTATAATGAAATAGTTAATTTATTTGATGAATTTAAGTTTACAGTTATTGATCAAAATGGTAAATTAGATACATCTAATTTAAGAGTACTTGTTAAAAAACGTAGTGATGGAAGTTGATACGAATTTAAACGAAACTCAGCTGGTGATTATTCATCAACAACTATTAAATTAAATGTTGTTTATAAATTTGTATCTCCAAATTCAGTAGATTTTAACAACTTAACTCCAACTGAATTTGTTTTAAATGACACAAATCCATTAGAAATTAGATTTAATAATTCATCAACTGCTGAGTTTCCAAGCGGAAGAAATGTTTTTGTCCAAACTAATAATCAACAAAAACAATATGGACAAAATTCTAGTGTAACAATATTCAACTTCAAAGATGCTGGATGATTAGAAAACAATCAAACAGATGATGAATTATTTAATAAATTCTGAAGCGGACTACAAGAAAAAATTTTCAATGGAACAGGATTTAATAATAGAATAGAAGTTACACCTGAAGCTTACGAATATTCTAAAAAAGATGAATCAGAATTAAATGTTGACAGTAATGATAATTCTGAATTAGCAAAATTAAAAAGAACAGCCTTATTAATTAAAAACGAAAAATTAGGTATTAAATTTACAGTACCTGGAACAAATTCATTATCTGGTTCATGAACAGATTCGATTAACATTGATAAAGCAAGATACATTTCATATTTAGATGATACAACAAAAGAATTGGTAGTTCATGGTTTCTTCCCTGCACAAGCAATTAGTATTTCAGCTGATTTAAGATATGTGGATGATAAGGTAGCACAAAAAAAACAAGGTAATAACTCAAGTTATAAAGAAGAATACGGTTATACGTTCAAAACTGGAGCTGATGCAGTTGCAAACAGTATGCCTAGAGTTCAACTTTATACATGAAAATTCAAATTTGTAGTTGATTCTAATACCAAAGATTTAACTTCTTATATTAATCATTTAAGTTCTTATACCTTTAGTAAAAATAGATCATTAATGGCTGACGGTTATAATGGAAATGGTACAACAGATGCAGAAAAACAAGTCTGATCTGCGGATAACTTTACAAAATATGTTTATCAAAATAATCTTTTATTTGATTCGAATGGAACAATTAAAATTCCATCATCAAAATCAGATGCTGAACTAATAAGAAATGTTATAAGAAATACCTCTAATACTCCAGCAGTAAACTATATTCCTAATATACAAGATTATTCTGCTGTAACAAACAGTGAAGACAAGTTTAGATATTTTGGTATGGATAGAATCGGTGGTATTTTAATTAACAATGGAGTTGGTGAAACTAGTGAAGCTTTAGATGCTCGTCGTTATGGAATAGTTGGTAGTGAGAAAGCTCATAACATCCTTTCAATTTACTACAACTCTACAATTCAAGATTTGAAATTCAAAGTTAAAGATTAATTAACATTTAAACTAAAAGACGATAATGCTTAAATTCTAAGTATTTCGTCTTTTTTTCTTTATTGTTAAAATTTTGACCTATCCTGAGTTTCCAAGTTGAGCCATATAATTGGCTCATTTTTTTTACACATATATCATAGATATATGAATAAATAAAAAAAATTCATTTTTTTACTTACATTACACACATAAAATGATATAATAAGTGTATGAACTACAATCTATGCAAGAAAAAGCAAAATGGAAAATATTATTTAGTTTTAGCTATTTCAAAAGGTTTTAAAAAAGGTTACGGTAGTCAAATCGGTTTAGGCTATTGAGAAGATATAAAAGAAAAATATTCATTATCCTCTATTGAGGATATCAAAGAAATCGCAAGTAAAATTGATGTTAATTTGGATAAGCAAAGTGCAAAAGAAGAGTTTTTCAAATTACTAAAACCTAATTCAGTAAAAACGAGCATTCAAATCAAATATTGGTATCGATTTAATTTACAAAATCATTAAAAGAACTAGATTTGTTTTCAGCGTTACCAAAAGCAAACATAAATCTTTAGAAGAGGTTTTTAGAATTTTTTATAGCCACAAGAATTATTTGTCCAAGAAGCTATATGTCGCAATACAAAAATAAGAATGACTTCATAAACGATATTAATGTTAAAAAAACATCAATTTACAACTACCTTGATGTTATTTTAGAAAACAAAGATTCAGTTTTAGTAAACCTTTTTAACAAAATAAATGAATTAACTAACCGTAATAATGAAATTATTCATTTTGATAATACAACTGTTTATTTTGAAAGCTTCACACGAAAAGGTATCAGAAAAAACGGATTTTCAAAAGATGGAAAACATAATGAAGATCAGGTGGTGATTGCTATGGCTGTAGATTGAAACGGAATACCATTACACTATAAAGTTTTTCCAGGGAATACTGCGGATGGTAAAACAATGTTATCGTTTGTTTTAGAACTGCAATTTCTTTATAAAATAAACGACATTACAATAGTCGCTGATCGTGGAATTAATAATAATGCGAATTTGCGTTTTCTAGAACAAAAAGGTATTAAATACATATTCCAAAAAAGATTAGATACTTTAAGCAACGAGATGAAAAAATTTATTTTACAAGACGAAAACTATACTTTCAGAGATGATTTTTTCTGAAAAGAACAAATGGTGGAATCTATATGAAACAAAAAGAGATTTAATGGCCAATACCGAAAATGATGTGTGTTTTTTAGTCCTGGTAAAAGAACACTAGACAAGTTAAAAAGAAACAATTTCATCGATAAACTAAATCAAAAAGCTATTAACGGAGAACTACATCTTAGTTCATTAGTTCCTGAATACAAAAAGAAATATATGGATATAAATGGTAAAACGGTCGCGAAATTAAACTGAGAAAAAATAAAGAAAAAGGAATCAGAGGATGGTTTTTATATTATTGAAACCAATATTCTTAACTTAACACCATCAAGAGCTAATGAAATTTATAAAAGACAATGAAAAGTAGAAGAAAACTTTAGAACACTGAAATCTTCTTTACAAGTTAGACCTGTATTTGTACACAGCGAAAAACACATACTAGCACATCTTTTATTGTGTTTTATTGCTCTCGTTGTTTTAAAATATTCTCTTTAACAAATTAAAAAATTATTATAAAAGCAACGGAGAAATACAAAGAGTGACTTTAGATCTGTTTATTGATTCTTTAAGGATGATGAACAATTACAAGAAAAGAAAGAAATTGATGGTAAGGTTGTTCAGGAAATAATAAATGATTTAGATGAAAATCATAAAGAAAACATAAAAATTTACAAAGACTTTATTGCATGCATGACGTAATTCTATGTGTGTAATTTTAATCACGAAAAAACAAATACGCCTATATCGTAGGCGTATTTGTTTTTTATGCTTGAGTAACTTGGAAACTCAGGACAATCAATTGACATATACTTATACATATGACAATAATCAATATACTCAAAACATAACTCACACAACTCCAGAAGTGCCGACAGTTACAACTGAAACTGAAGAAGAAACAGAAGAAAAATCTAATTTTGAAAAAGCTAAAGAATTAGCTGCTAATAATCAAGTATTTAAAGTTAGTGGTATTACGTTAGAACATTTCAATAAGTTGTATTCAACCGAACAAAAAGGAAGAAGAATTGATAATGAACGTGATGGTTGAAAAGTAAATAAAAGAGCAAAGGATAAAACTAAAATTTTTATTTTACCTAATTTTGGATTTACCGATTCTGCTGATCAAATAATTGATGCTGATAAGACTTCTACAGAAAAAGAAGTAAGAATTGCCGGTTACACAGATCATGACAACACTAGCGATAAACAAAGATCAGTAAGACTTATTTTTGAAACAAGCGAAGATAATGGAAAAAGAACCATTATACTTAAATACAAATTATTCGATAAAATTAATAAAACACACTCAGAAGAATACACACACACATTCTCTGAAGACGACGTTACACAATAACAGTCAAACAATATTTATTGCACATTAACTAACTCTTTTTATGAGTTAGTTTTTTATATTTTGGAATTAAATTATATAATTAGTACAAAAGGAGAAACAGTGAAATATTTAACCTGAGTTTCCAAGTTGAGCCATATAATTGGCTCATTTTTTTTACACATATATCATAGATATATGAATAAATAAAAAAATTCATTTTTTTACTTACATTACACACATAAAATGATATAATAAGTGTATGAACTACAATCTATGCAAGAAAAAGCAAAATGGAAAATATTATTTAGTTTTAGCTATTTCAAAAGGTTTTAAAAAAGGTTACGGTAGTCAAATCGGTTTAGGCTATTGAGAAGATATAAAAGAAAAATATTCATTATCCTCTATTGAGGATATCAAAGAAATCGCAAGTAAAATTGATGTTAATTTGGATAAGCAAAGTGCAAAAGAAGAGTTTTTCAAATTACTAAAACCTAATTCAGTAAAAACGAGCATTCAAAATATTGGTATCGATTTAATTTACAAAATCATTAAAGAACTAGATTTGTTTTCAGCGTTACCAAAAAGCAAACATAAATCTTTAGAAGAGGTTTTAGAATTTTTTATAGCCACAAGAATTATTTTGCCAAGAAGCTATATGTCGCAATACAAAAATAAGAATGACTTCATAAACGATATTAATGTTAAAAAAACATCAATTTACAACTACCTTGATGTTATTTTAGAAAACAAAGATTCAGTTTTAGTAAACCTTTTTAACAAAATAAATGAATTAACTAACCGTAATAATGAAATTATTCATTTTGATAATACAACTGTTTATTTTGAAAGCTTCACACGAAAAGGTATCAGAAAAAACGGATTTTCAAAAGATGGAAAACATAATGAAGATCAGGTGGTGATTGCTATGGCTGTAGATTGAAACGGAATACCATTACACTATAAAGTTTTTCCAGGGAATACTGCGGATGGTAAAACAATGTTATCGTTTGTTTTAGAACTGCAATTTCTTTATAAAATAAACGACATTACAATAGTCGCTGATCGTGGAATTAATAATAATGCGAATTTGCGTTTTCTAGAACAAAAAGGTATTAAATACATATTCCAAAAAAGATTAGATACTTTAAGCAACGAGATGAAAAAATTTATTTTACAAGACGAAAACTATACTTTCAGAGATGATTTTTTCTGAAAAGAACAAATGGTGGAATCTATATGAAACAAAAAGAGATTTAATGGCCAATACCGAAAATGATGTGTGTTTTTTAGTCCTGGTAAAAGAACACTAGACAAGTTAAAAAGAAACAATTTCATCGATAAACTAAATCAAAAAGCTATTAACGGAGAACTACATCTTAGTTCATTAGTTCCTGAATACAAAAAGAAATATATGGATATAAATGGTAAAACGGTCGCGAAATTAAACTGAGAAAAAATAAAGAAAAAGGAATCAGAGGATGGTTTTTATATTATTGAAACCAATATTCTTAACTTAACACCATCAAGAGCTAATGAAATTTATAAAAGACAATGAAAAGTAGAAGAAAACTTTAGAACACTGAAATCTTCTTTACAAGTTAGACCTGTATTTGTACACAGCGAAAAACACATACTAGCACATCTTTTATTGTGTTTTATTGCTCTCGTTGTTTTAAAATATTCTCTTTACAAATTAAAAAATTATTATAAAAGCAACGGAGAAATACAAAGAGTGACTTTAGATCTGTTTATTGATTCTTTAAGGATGATGACAATTACAAGAAAAGAAATTGATGGTAAGGTTGTTCAGGAAATAATAAATGATTTAGATGAAAATCATAAAGAAAACATAAAAATTTACAAAGACTTTATTGCATGCATGACGTAATTCTATGTGTGTAATTTTAATCACGAAAAAACAAATACGCCTATATCGTAGGTGTATTTGTTTTTTATGCTTGAGTAACTTGGAAACTCAGGAGTAATTGATCAAGGAATTCCTGCGTTTAAAATTGTAATTAACACCGGAAAAGAAGCAGAGCAAAGTGTATTTCATACACATATTCATGTAATTCCTTACAAATAAGAATTTTAAAATCCCCACGACTAAGGTGGGGATTTTTTATTAATCTTAATTGTCACCAACTGGGGACAATTAATGAAATTCAGTGGAACTATTAATACGAAAACAACTGTAAAATAGCTTTATTAGTCTTGAATTGCTCAAGGATTTCAAATTACATTTAATCTGATAGGGTTTGAAATTTTGCTATTTATTAATTTGATTTTTAAAATATCGTTTCAATGAATTGATAAAAATAGATATCCAAAAATTAATGTTAAATAGATAGCGTGAATTCAAAAATATTTATGGTACACATAATAAAAATAAACTTTTAAAATTTGAGCATCAACAACCATTAAAACAACGTATGCAACAAGTACAAAAATAGAAATGAAAAAATTATTTGTAATTTGATTTGAAATAATTTTATTTGCATTTTGAAGATTATGATTTATTGTTAAATTGAATTTTAATTTGGTTTCAAAATCAAAAGGAAAAATTAAAGCAAAAAAGAATATTCTAGATTTAGATTTGTTAAACCACAAAATAACTGCAAATATAGTCAAGCGAGTTGTTTGAGATACTAAAGCTAGTACAAAAAGCGGAATTATAACTTGATAATAAGCACCAGACGATTTAATATTTTCGATTGTTCCGATATTTAGCGCGATATTGTGTAGATATAAAAGATAAAATAGACCGAAAAACAATAAGAATCAGCTAATGAAGTTGAAAACACACATAAAATTCAATAATTTGATGTTTGTTTTATACAATTCTGGTTTAAACCACAAGGATAAATTTTTCATAATAATTATTATAAAGTTTTTTAAGGATTTAATTGTTTAAGAGTTAAAAATATTATAATAATGTAGTTATGAAAAGAACTAATAAAATAGCTATTTTAACTTCTGCGAGTTCCATCGCACTAATTGGTGCTGCAGCGATTGTTTTGCCTATTTTAAGCAGTAAAAAAGGAATGAAAATTACATCAGACAAAACTAAAAATAACTTTATTAACTATCAAATTAGTGATTTAGATAGTAAAAAAAGCATCTTAGAAGTTCAAGATGAAGCGGACATTAATTTATATTTTTCGACATATGGAATTATGACGTTCTTTAACCTTGTGCGTTTAGCAATGTTATCAAAATCAGAAACACATTTTCTTTATACATCAAAATTATTATTCCAAAAGTCATTAAATAGAGATGAATTTGTAACATTTTTACGTGAAAAAAGAGAATTACCAAAAGATGAAACAGAAGCTCAAAAAGTACAAAAAAATTATAAAAAATCTTCTGTTGAAGACTTGGACTCGCTTTCTGATGCAGAAGCTTTAGAGTATTTTAAGAGAATTATTGGAACTAATCCAGATAAAAAAATTAATTTATTTGTAAACTCAGACCACTTTAAAGATGAAATTGGTTATGCAAATTTAACTACTGAGTATCCGAACGTAACTGTAATTGCAATTGAAGATTCTTTAGGTACTGGAAACTGAGTTTCAAATCAATATGTACCAGCAGTTTATAACTTATATTTAGATCCTGAAAATGGAAATTTATTAAAAAATGCACCAAAATACGTAGACCGTTTGAGTCAATATTTGATTACTAACATGTATCCGAAAATTATTAGTTATTTTTCAGATTATGATGCTGTTCAAAGTTTAAAGAATAAGAAAATTAAAAATGTAAAAACCTTTTTTGAACCTGAAGAAGGTGAGAAATATTCTAGCAAGGAAATTAAGGATATTCTTTTCAATGCTCGCGACAGGGACAGTAAGCGACTTTCAGTTACTTGATGAAGCAAAATAATTGGATTAAGCTGAGAAAAAGAACGTGACATTGTTTATGTCGATACAAAAATTAATGGTAAACCATCGATTATTATCATTGGTACCAGTTATGATTCAGATTTAGAAAGAATAGTTTATATTGCTTCCAAATATGCGGATGAGTACAATATTTACTACAAAGGTCATCCTGGACACAATTATAATGCAACATGAATTAATCAAAACCTTTCACCTGAAAGTATTGGTAATTCACTTGATTTTGTCAACCCTATAACTAACGAAAAAGAAACATATGTGGTCCAAAAAGGACACATAATTAGAGCATTAGAAACACAAATTGCATCCGAAGAATTAACAACATACCACGTACTCGATGAGAATCCCTTAAGGTTTAACAAATGAGTCCTATTTACTTTCCTATCAGGTGCAATTAATGGAATTAACAACGGTTATAATTTACCAGATGATGTTCTAGAGATTTTTATAGACGGTGAAAAAGAACCTATAAATAAGGATAATTCGCTTTATTCAGAAACTATTAAAGAACTTATTACTAATTATGTTGCGAATAAAACCGTTTCTTTAGAATTAAAAGAAGAATCGAAAAATAAAGATGTAAATGAACTGAATTCAAATGATTTTATCGCAACCAAAAACCAAGGCGCTAAATTTTATTTTGACAACATTGAAATCTTAAAAGTTGTTTCAAAAGAGTTGAATCAAAGCGAAGATGCAACAAAAATAACTATATTATTGCAAGCTACTTCGAATTTACCAAATAATCCTGAAAACAAGACATATACATTTGAAAAATCGATCGAAATTCCTTTAAATCAATAAATAAAAACACCTCGGAATAAAGAGGTGTTTTTTCAATTTTAATAATCCATAGCTTCTTCGTATTCTTCGAGTGTACCACGGAATAAGAAACTTTTACCTGGTTCTTGAAGTTCTAAAATAACGTCAGCACATTGGTTAACAAATGCTCTATTATAGGTAGTGAAAATTGCTCCACCTTTGTAGGTTTTAACTCCCTCGATCACAGAATCAATACTTTCAGCATCAAGGTGGTCAAGAGGTTGGTCTAGAATAATAAAGTTACTTTCAAGTAACATCATTCTTGAAAACATTAAACGAGCTTTTTCCCCTCCGGAGGTGACTTTAACATTTTTGAAAACAGAATCATTTGAGAAAAGCATACGACCTAAGAAACCACGCATTCTCGAGTCACTGTTATCTTTAGTTTCTTGAGTTGAGTTTTCTAAAGGTCACTTACTAATTCATTCAAGAATATTTTCATCATTTTGGAAGTATTTAGAGTTTTCATTTGGAAAATAACTGAATTTAATTGTTTGTCCCCAGTTAACTGTCCCAGATGTAGGTTCTAACTCACCAGCTAAAATTTGTAATAATCTTGTTTTTGCAATGTCATCGTCCCCGATTAGGACCATCTTTTCACCTGGATTTAAGCTAAATGAAACATTTTCAAATAAAACGTCTCCATTTTCGTTTTTATATGTTAAATCTTCAACTGTTAAAATTTGTTTTCCGTGGTCTCTGTGCATGTCTCAACGCACATAAGGATATTTACGGTTTGATGGTTTAATTTCATCTAATTGAATTTTTTCAAGTGATTTTTTTCTACTTGTAGCTTGTTTCGATTTAGAAGCATTAGCACTAAAACGAGCGATGAATTCTTTAAGTTTTTCAATTTGAGCTTCTTTTTTAAGGTTTGATTGTTTCATCATTTCACGAGCTAATTCAGATGATTGTTTTCAGAATGAATAGTTACCTGTGTACATTTTAGCTTCTGAATAGTCAATATCAACGATGTGTGTACAAATTGAATCTAAGAAGTCCGAGTCGTGAGAAACAACAATAACAACGTTAGGATAATCAATTAAAAAGTTTTCTAATCATTTAATACTTTTAAGATCCAAGTGGTTAGTTGGTTCGTCCATGATTAAGATATCAGGATTTCCAAATAACGCTTTTGCTAAAAGAACTTTAATTTTTTGATTAGCAGTTAGATCCTTCATTTGTAAATATCATTTTTCAGCAGGAATTGATAAATGACTTAATAATTCCTGTGCATCGTTTTCCGCAGTTCAACCACCAAGTTCACCATACTTTTCTTCCAATTCACCAGCTAATGTGTAATCATCCATTGTTGCTTCAGGGTTTGCATAAATTGCATCTTTTTGTTCTTTAATTTTATATAAGTCAGTATTCCCCATGATCACGACCTCGGTTACAATCATGTCGTCATATTCATTATGATTTTGTGAAAGAACACTGATTCTCTTATTTTTTTCTTTAATAATTTGTCCTGAAGTAGGTTCAATAACACCAGCTAAAATTTTTAAAAATGTACTTTTTCCAGCTCCGTTAGCTCCAATAATACCGTATGTATTTCCTTCAGTAAACTTAATATTAACACCTTCAAAAAGCTTCTTATCACTAAAAATTTTCGATAAATTTTGTACTTCTAGCATTTCGGACTCCTTTTAATTTATATATTGATTCAAATTTATTTAATATTTTATTATTTTTGTTTAAATTTTTATTTTTTTATATCAAAAAAGTTATAAAAAACACCGTTTTTCTTATTCATTTTGTAAAAAAAGAAATAAAAAAAAGCGGCGCCCTATTTTCACCTTTCGGCTATCGTCGGCACTAAGAGGCTTAACTACTGAGTTCGGAATGGATTCAGGTGATCCCTCTTGCTATAACCACTGATATTATTTTAACATGGATTTAAAAAAGACCAAATATTTTTTTAAAAATTTTTTATTTTTTTAAATTGTCCCCGGGGACAGCTAACTTTATAAAAGTTTTAAGATTATTTTTTCTTGATCTACCGTTAGCAACTTTGTTTAATGTATAACCATTTGAACTGATGCTTTTCTGAATTACATTCGCTTTAACAAGTAATGTAATTATTTTTCGCACAAAACTCGGATTAGTGTTAATACTTTTTGCTATTTTTTTCTGATGTTAACTTATCTGGTGATTCAGAAAGCATTATTAGGATATGAATAGCAACTAAAAATTTAATATTATTCAAGACTACCTCGCTAAAATTGTATTTATTACAGATACAATTATGTATATTTTCAAAATAAGAAAATTATTTTTATTAATGCAATTTAGTGGAAAATCATGATTTTGATGATTCCACATTTTTAAAATTAAATACTGGTTTAGTAAGAGAAGAATATAATTAAAATATGAAAATTTATAGAGTTAAAGAAACATCACCATATATTACTTTAAGTTACGAAGAACTTATTACAAAAGATCCTGAAATGAGTGGTGATATATTAATGATTTACCAACATGATAATGCAGTTATTATTGGTAAAAATCAAAATGCTTATGAAGAAATTAAACGTGATTATGTTGAAGCAAATAAAATCGAGTTAGCACGCAGAATTAGTGGTGGAGGAGCAGTATATCACGATTTAGGAAATATTAATTTTTCATTTATCACAGATTATGACAAAAAAGGTGGTTATGAAAGATTTTTAAAACCAATTATTGACTTTTTAAATTCTTTAGGTTTAAATGCTGTTTTCCATGGTCGTAATGACCTCTTATGTAACGGAGCAAAAATCAGTGGAAATGCACAATTTATTCACAAAAACAGAATAGTTTCACACGGTACGTTGCTTTTTGATGTGGATTTATCAAAATTATCAAACGCTTTAAATCCAAGTAAATTAAAAATTCAATCAAAAGGAATCCAATCGATTAGACAAAGAGTTACAAACATTGCAAAAGAGTTAAATTATTCAATGAAAGTTGATGAATTTATTGATCGTTTAATTAAATTCTTTGTTGAAAATTACGGAGCTTCTTATGAAGAAATTCCAACACAAAAATACACTAAACAATTAAAAGAATTGTCAGATATCCGTAAAAGTCATGAGTGAATTTATGGTAAAAACCCTAATTTCATGGCTGAAAACGTTGATAAATTTGCTGGTGGAATTATAAAAGTTAAATATACAGTTGAAAATGATAAATTTAAAGATTTTGCTTTCGAAGGTGACTTTTTAAGTAAAAAAAATGTTGAAGAAGTTAGTGAATTAATTATCGGAAAGAATTACGACAGAGAAGAATTTTTAGACTTTTTAAATAAATTAAATGATTCTAACAATTTTGAAGAATACTTTGGTAGTTTAAAACCTGAAGAAATAGCTAACTTAGTTTTTGGTAAATAATGAATACTGAAATTTTAGGGTTTAAAATTAATTACACTTACGAAATTGACAATTTAGACAAACCAGTTATTTTATTTGTTCACGGTTTTGCTGATACTCAAAAAACATTTTTTAGATTTAAAGAATTTGAAAATAAAAATTTCCGTTTTGCATCTTTAGATTTACCTGGTTCAGGTTTATCATCAACAGATAGACATATTCTAATTGAAGATTTTCAAAATCTACTTTTAGAGTTTGTAAACAAAATATTAGTCGCAGAAAAAGAAATTTATTTAGTTTCTCATTCGCTTGGTTCGGCCAGTGTTTTATATGTTCAAAAACACTGTAAAAAAGTTAAAAAAGTTGTTTTACTCGCTCCATTTAATCCACATTTAATTGATGATATTAGTGAATTTAACAATCTCAAAAAATGATTAATACCATCAAATATTAACGACGCTAAAGAATCTTTTTTAAATCTTTTTGGTGAAATTAATCCAATTATTGAAAAAGGTGCTGTGCAATATGCAGAAAAAGTTATGTCAGTAATTGAGCGAAGAAAAATAAATTTTGAGAATATGGTTAATCAACAAATCTTAAATAAAAATTACCTTTCTAAAAATATTAGTCCTTTATTTCAAGGAGATAATTATTTTATTATCACTGGTGATAAGGATCATTATGTGCAAATTGAATCACTCGAAAAATTAAATAATTTTGAATCAAAATCATTAGTTTTAAAAAATAAAGGACATGCGATTATCTATGAAGCAAGTAAAGAAATTCAAGAATTTTTAGTGAATATGGTTCAGAAAAAATAATCTTAATTTCTTTAAACTAATATCTTGCAAAAAAGGTGAAAAAATGAATATAAATAATATTTTAAAAAAATGAACAAATTCAACATCTAACGATTCATCTTTTGTACGAAAATTAGCTTCAATTAATTTCAATAAATTTAAAAACGATCTTGAACTCGCATTTTCGAGTTCTTTGCAGTTTAATTTAAATAAAATTTCTGCACCAACAGGTGTTGGGACAATATTTTTTAATGAACATACAATTGTTGGTTTAGCAGAATCATTTTCCAAGGTTATAAAAAGAATAAAACCTAATGCAAAAATTTTTGTAAATGACGATAAGAGTTATATTTCGGACTTATATTTGAATATTTTTTCAAGAATTTTGAATAGAAATGACTTTCAACTTTCACGTTTTAAGGACGACAAAAAAGTACCGTTTTATCTTTGAGAATACGCTAACTCGCAAAATAAATACGATTATTGTATCAATTTTAAGTTTTTAGATCCTGATAAAACAAATTTTGAAATATCCTTTTGAAGTAATGAAAAAAACTTATTAAGTCAAGAAATTATTAATGAAATTGAGAAAGAGTTAAGTAATTTTGATTACTTAAATTTTGATATACCACGAAATTCGATCGATTGAAATTACGATATTAGTTACATAAAATATCAAAGTTATTTAATTAGCAAATATAAACTTTTATATGATAAAGAGATAAATTTCTTATTTAGTTTTACCGACAAAGATGACTATATTAAAGGCATTTTCAACAATTTATCCTTTAAATATGACGAAATTCAAAACAACAAAAGAATTGATAATGCTTCTGATTTTAAATATTTTAAGAAAAATAAAATTTACAGTTTCTTAAAAAAATATGATGCCACTTTTATTTTTAACAAAAATAAAACAGGTTTTAATTTTTCACCAAAAGAAAAAAGTGTTTACAAATTTTTAAAGACAGATGAAATTGCAATTTTATATTTAGATTATTTGGTAAACGAAAATAAAATTGAACTGAATCCTAATTCATACATTGTTAAATCAGTAAAAACAAGCACTTTGATAAATCAATTTGCACAAAGAAATAATATTCGAGTTTTTGAATACACTTCTGAATGCAATTTAAAACAAATAATTAATGAAAATGGTCAAAAAAATTTAATTTTTGCATTTAACCATGAGAATGAATTTATACCATATGATTCATTTACCAATTGATTCGATTCAATTCAATTTACTTTGGATTTAATTGATATGATTTGAGTTTATAAGAAAAATAATTTAACATTAATTGATAAATTATTAAATATTAAACGAAATTATGATTGAACAATATTTACCAAAAAAAGTATCGAAATAGACTATGAATCCGCAATTGAATTTTTAAGAAAAATTAAAAATGCAAAATTTTTTGGTGATGAAAAAATTGTCAATTTAATCGAATATGAAGATTTTCAATCAACAAAAGACCACTTAATGAAAATCACCTTTTTAATGGTAATTACCAAATAATTTCTTATTCACATATAAAGCAAAAAATTGAAATTTTGACCAACGTTGTACAAAAAAATAAAGAAGAAAACTCTGAAATTAATGCAATTATTAAGGAAAAATATTTAAATGAATCTGTTCTAGATTTTATGAATAAAACCGGAAACAAGAAAAACATGACAAAGCAAATTTTTAAATACTTTTTCTTCATTTTGATATTCATTGGTATTTTTGTGTTTTTATTTTTTTCGGTCTATAATATAGATAAATCAGGAAGAATTGGTAATACCAATATTTCTAAAACATTGTCAACTTTATGAAGAGTTGTGAACACGGATATCTATACTAGAGCAGGTTTTGCATTTATTTGTTTATACTTTCTTATTGTCGTATTTTTTAACTCATTAATAATTAAAAAAGCAATTCACGTACAAAATGAAAAAGCGAAATTTTTAGATATTTTTATTGCAAATGTTTTAGGTATAGTTGCACAAAATATTACTCCTAAATCTATTGGTGGAGACATTGCGACTTATTGATATTTGAAAAAAAGAGGTGTTAAAAACTCAACTTTATTATCTGCGATCATAGTTAATACATTTTTTTGACAAATCGTTAACATTTTATTAGTTCTAATATTTGTACCAATCGGAATCTATTTTTACTGAGATTTCTTTAAAAAAATGAATAATGAAACTGTTTGATTTTTAACCTTTTTAGTTTTAGGTTTGGTCCTTGATACAGCTGTAGCAACTATTTTCTTGGTTGTTTCGATGAATTTATATTTACAAAGAAAATTCTTATCTTTTGTAATTTGATTAATTGAATGATTACCAATTACCGGTTCATTTGACACTCGTTTAATTTATACAAAATATAAGTATGAGTTTTATCAAATCAAACATGGACTGAATTTGATTTTTAAAAAGAAAATTCTATTCCCTGAATTACTTTTTTACAAGTTTGTTGTGTGATTGATTTGACCAGCGGCGATTTTTGCAAAATCAGCTCATTTATTGCAAGATAATTTAATAGGTGGTTGATACTTCAATATGACTTCATCAAGTATTTTGATTAAGAGTGCGAATTCAATTTCAATCACCCCCGGGGGGACTGGGACGGCTGATTATTTTGCAAAAATGATTTACAAAGAAATTTTGTTAAGTAGTCCACATTTTGGTTTAGATAATCCTAGCAAGTCGGCTGCTGCACTCACAGCGATCTCGACATTAGGTTTAATTGCAATCCCTACCTTAATTTCGACATTGTTACTCATAATTGTTTTCTGCACTGATAATCATTTAAAGAAAAAGGAACTCAAATACAGAAATCAACAATTATTAGACAATAATATTATTTTGAAAAAAAGACCAAAAAGTTATTTACAACCTATTATTTATTTCATTTTTTTCATTTTACTTTTTGGACTATTCGCTTTATTCGTTTTTTATTAAGTTTTCAAAACTCAAGTTTTTAATGCTTGAGTTTTTTTAAATTTCACGACAAAAGAACAGAATATTATAAAATTATTAAATATATTTAATAATAAGAACGAGGATGTAATATGTGAAATTTATTTAAGGAAACATTTAAATCTATCTCTAAAAATAAAATTGTTGTAGCAGGATTGACAATCTTGGTATTTTTAACTTCAGGAGTTTTTACTCTGATGGTTGATATGACCAAATCGATGTCAAATCAATTCAACAAATATAGCAAAGTGTCCAAATTGCATGATTTAACAATTGACTTAAACGTGCATTCGGATGGATCTGCATATAATGATGGATTCTATGTTAATGATATCGATCAATATTCTCCAGACGCTTCAAAATATTATAATAAAGCTTTAAGTTATATTGAAAATGATAACTTTTATAAAGTTAATTACATTATTGATCCAAAGAAAATTGAATCAGATTATGTTAGTGTTGCAGATTTTAATCTTAAAAGCGACGTTTTAAATTCATATTTTGTTAAAAAAGAAGATTTTTTAAAGCTTTATAACATTTTCCAAAATTCAAATGATAATTCATCACTTAATTTCGACTTAAAAAATATCGACAGCAGCTTCAGTGTCCGTCGTCCTTATAGATTTTATTTATACGAAAAACACGAAGATAATACTTATTCAATCAAAAAAAATCAACTAAGTATTGACTTAAATTCAGAAATTCACTTTGATAAGCAATATAAATTGAGTGATATTGCGAATGTTCACCAATTAGAAAATCAAAATATTGTTTTAAGTCAGTTCTCAACTCTATACATCAACGTTTTTACAAAAGAAGCAACCTTTAATTTAATCAAAGGTCGTGAATGAGAAGATGAATCAAAAGCAATTAAGATTGAACCAAATAAATTCTTAAGTAAATTCAGTTTAGAAAGTGAATTGAATTCTTATTTTGTCACAAATAAAGAACATTTAGGACAAACATTCTTAATTAAAGAATTTGCAGATGAAGTTTCAGATTATAAAATAGTTGACAACTTTACTTTAAAAAACTTTGTAAGTTCGGACTTAAACTTAAGTTTAGATCAATTAATTACTTTTGAACCAGAAGTTAAATATTCTATACCTACTTCTTGAGTTGCAAAATCAGAAACATATAATTTATTTAATCGTTTACACTACACCACAACTTTTGACAAGGTAAATTCAAATAAATGAACCGGTTCATATAAAGAATATATGGAATCACTGATTCAAAACTCACCAGATAAGAAGTTGCCAAAAGATGTTTCAGATTTTTCATATTGATTTAAAACAATCATTACTTATAATACATATTTTGATGAAGAAGGTAATGAATTAGGTAATAAAAACAAAACAGAATTAACTGTTTCTCTTGCAAAAGAAGAATTGTTACATCCACTTTCTTATTACAATTTTGAAAATCAAATCAAACCAAGTATTGCAGAGAAATACACCTTGAGTGCACCACGTAGCATTTTAGAAATTGAAGAAATTAGTAATAACAAAATTGATGATGCGTTTGCACCACTAACTGATAGCCACGTAAAAGAAGAACGGATTCAAGCAATTAAAAAAGGTGCTTTAACTATTACTAAGACCAAAATTTTAGATTTTGTTAAGGCTGAGGTGGGACTCAAAAACATCGGTTTAAGAGAAAATATCACCGTTGATTCAGTTAATGCAGAAACTAACGAGAAAAATGTCTTTAACTTTGTCAATGTTGGGGACAAAAACAAAAAAGTTCAAGGTGTTGAGCTAAATGTTGGGACACTTTACAACGAAGAAAAGTACCCTACTGGGATCAACGACATTGCTGACTCAACTAATTCATTCTTTAAATCAAATGAATTATCACCATATATTGCTTACAAAATTGTTGAATATATTTTTAAAAACTTATCGACAAATAACCAATACATTAAATTAGACATAATTTATGATAAATTAACTACCATTAATCCTGAAAATGGTGAAAAAGAAGGATACACACAAAAGAAAATTCTTAAATTAGCTGATTTTACCAAAGGACAAGCTGGTTTAGAAGTAAATAAATTTAATAATTTAGGGATTACTACTTACAAAGATAAATATATTTTTGTAACACCGCAAATTGGTCCAAACAATGGTTGAGAATTAGCGGTCTTTAGTAACACAAATAAAACATCATTTACATTAGAAGAAGTATTTGAAATCTTTAAAGCAAAAAATATTACAGTTAGATATTCATATTTAAACCCTAACGGATGAGCAGATGTAGATCCAACTTTCCAAAACTTAAATTCAATTATTTTAGGTTGAAGAACACCATCATTAGACATTATTAATGAAGCAATTAAGTTCGGAACAATTAATGGAATGTTTGATGTGGTTCAAAAATTCTTATTAAACTCTGATTTAGTAAAAAGCGGATTATTAAGTAAAGAAAACGTTTATAACATAGTCGAAGCTGGAAAATATGGTTCAAATAAAAATAAATTAACTACACTTTTTGCAAACGGAAAAATTAAAGCTAATATCTTTCCTTTAATTGGTTTTGATGCTCTTTATTATTTAACGCATACATCTAGCGGTGACTACTTTTCAACTTTAGTTAGTGATGTATTAAATAATTTAAAAAACATTTTATTAACCAAAGGAACAGTAGAAGAACAAAAGATATATCTTGAAGAACAGTTTAGTAATTTATTAACTTTCATCAAGGACTTAAGTGGTAGTGATTTATCACTTGTTTTACCTAAAGAATTGTTTGCTAACTTCTTTAAAGATCCAATTGCTCTTTTAGATCAATTAAGTGAATTAGTTGCTTCAGTTGATTGAAAATCATTCGCTGAAAAAATTAATGATTTTATTAGTAAGGAATACAATAAATCAATCACTAAAGATGATAAAACTTGAATTATTAAGTTAAGTTCAATACAATTATTTACTTGATTCTTAGAGTCGATTTATCCAAACAACTTTAAATCAGTTTTAATTAAAATAATTGAAAATATTGATTTATCATTTGATTTAGAAAATACCAATAAAGCAACTATTATTAATAAAATTTTATGAATGTTACCACAAAACATGCGTAAAGTGGTTATTAATCTTTTTGAAGAAATCAACAAACCTAATCCAGCGGATCAACCGTTTTTAAATGTGGTTAATGGAGTTAAAAATATTATTAAATTAATTGACTTAAAGATTTTCACTGAATCACTCAAAAACTCTCTAAAATTGCAAACTTTCACTAATACAATTTTGGAGTACAATGAGAGTCAAGATAAAGCATTTTATAACCAAGTTCAACGTGCAGCTTACACATTTAATAGTGTGGACATTCTACAAGCATTCTTAAAATCATTATTCAGTACCCCTGGGGCTAACAAGATTTTTAAACAAAACTTAATTGATATGTTTAACTTATCGGACAAAGGTTCGGTAATTAATATTGATGATCAAAATAAAATAATATTCCCCAGCCCTGATGAAAATAAATTAGACATTTTTGACTTAATAAGTAATTTTTCATTAATAACTGAAAAAACAACTGAGAGGGATGCAAACGCAGTTGTGGTCAATAATGAATTTGAAGACAATTACTTAACATTATTAAACATTCAAGCTAAATTGAAAAAAGCTACAGATGCCTATAAATTAAGTCAATTAAGCGAAAAAGAACGTAATTTCTTAAATTCATGATTCGATATTGATCCAAATAAAATTTACCTTGAAAATAAAGAAATCACTGAAGTGCAAAGCAAAATTCAAGCAATTAGTGAATTCTTTGCATTTTTCCAAAATAATTCCAAAACATTTAAGATTCAAGATAAATTGTCCCTAGGGGACATTGGGCAAATCTTCAATGTTTTCGTAAATAGCGAAGGTAATTCATACTGAAATGCATTACATTCACTACTTCAAACAATTATTCCTTTCCAACCAAAAAATAACTTCTCTTATGGTGAAGAAATTTATCCTTTCTTTAAAATTTGAGTTAGATTATTCGCTTGAAATCCAGAAATTGATTGAAGTATCAAACAAACATTTGCACTTAATTTATTAAGTTTTGCAAATAAAAAATCAATTATTGATTACTTTAATTCTCCTGAATTACTTCGTCATGATTCACATAACATTTTAAAATATGAAGAAACAGATTTTGCTGTTTCGCGTTCAATGATTGATCCGCAAAAAATGAGCAATTTATTCTTTGCGAGAGATTCAAAAGGCGATTATCTAAATGCTGACTTAAGAGCATTTATCGCACTAAATCCTTTATTTAAAGACTTTATTGAGAAAAATCAATTAGACATTAGTGCGACATTGTCATTAGTTGCAGATTCAGATCACTATTACTATTACACAGAAAAAGAATTAGCAATTTTAGGTTCACAATATCAATACAAAGGTCTATATTCAATTCTTGCTTTTAATTTAATTAACACTTTAGGATCATGAGAGTCATTCAAAAACAATCCTAGCTTATTGCTTAAAGTGACTGAAAGCATTGACGGAATTAGTGGACTATCATTTATTGGTGTACCTGAAATGATGACTAATCCATTATTTATTTCATTTATTCCACAAACTTTAATTTGATTTTTAGCAGATATTAATTCTTATACAACTCAACCGAGAAATATTGCGAATTTAGCTTATTTAATAATGAATAAGACAATCAATTTTGAAGAGTTAGCAAATCAAAGTAAAGAAGAAATGTATGAATGATATTCATATTTCAATAAAACTGGTTTAAATCCAATCTTCCCTCTTTTCGAAAATGAGGACACATTAAATATTATTTTAGACGATGAATATTTTGCTCGTTTAGTTAATTCAGATAATGCAAAAGAACACAAATATAACTTCTTTGGTGTTGATTTAGGTAAATTGCTTTATAGTGCAATCGATACAATTTCTCCAATTAGTTATGATTCGAAATTCTTGCGTTACAACTCTGATTCAGCTTATGTTGCAAAAGTAAACTATGCTTATTTATTAAAAAATAATAAATCGATTTACAGTGGTGAATTACCAAAAGATCCAATTAAACTTAACGAATTAATTGAGAGAATGGATGAAAAATATCTTCTAAATGTTAATGGAATAAAATACATCATTATTGGTGAAGACATTACTGTGGACTACTTATATCCAGTTATTGACGAAAATAACCTTCAAGTTAATACTAAAAACCAAGGTATTGTTTATGTAAACCAAGAGGGATTCGATAGAATTCGTTTTGCTCACCAAAGTAATAACGTTAAAAACTATTTATTAGTAAAAAACAGCACTTCAAAATCAAGTGCCGAATTACGTGATGAATTTGAAGAAAAAGTTCAAGATTTATTAATGAACTCAACTAAGATTCGAAGAGTTTATTTAACTGATGAATTAGACGTGTTGAATCCAGAAAGATCATTAAGAGTTTCAGTTGTTTCAGGAATTATTAATTCAATTTACAACTCAAGTAGATTGATTCTTGCTTTACTTGTTGCAATTGTTGCTGTATCGATTATTTTCATTATTAGACGTTACATTTCGAACAAAAATAAAGTACTTGGAATCTTACTTGCTCAAGGTTATTCATCATTTGAGATTGCTTTATCACTTACAGCTTTTGCTACATTCGTGACCGTTGGAGGGGGAATCTTAGGATACTTAGTTGGACATTTTAGTCAAACAGCTGCAATGCGGGTATTAGATAGTTACTGAACGCTTCCAACTGTTCCTAACGTGTTTAGTATTACCAGTTTCTTGGTTACAATTATTCTTCCTTTAATTGGAATGTCTGTGTTAATTATTTTAATTGCACTTAAGTCATTAAGATATAAAGCAATCGACTTAATGAGTGGAATTAACGAAATTAGAATTGGTAATTTACGTAACAAATGACACTCATTATTTAAAAAATCACGTGTAACTACACGTTTCTCTGCATTATTATTATTCGGAAGTTTTTGAAAATTAATTTCGTTTGGATTTAGTATTATCTTAACAAGTATTACGATTATTTTTGGTATTTCCACCTTTAAGGTGTTTGATAAGAGTGTTGATTATACCTACCAAAATAGAAATTACAATTTCCGTTACGATTTATTTACACCTACACGTCAAGGTGGTCCGTTAAATACGTATAATTATGACAACCTTGAAAATTCATTATATGTCCCAGTTGGGGACTCGATTGAAATCCGTACCGCGGCCTACGATTACTTCAAACCGGGACACTCAAGCATATTAAATGCATTCCCTGACAAAAATGGTAATCCTGATGATTTTACTGCACACATTATTACTCAGTTTGCAGTAAATGTAACTGTGGATTCATCAATTAGTATAGATCCATGAGCAATTACGTATAACCAAATGCCTGATTCGCAAAAATCAAGAATTAACGAATTACGTAATAAATTAGGAATTGCACTTGAGGGGACACAAGATGGAGTTTATATTAAAGAAGATGGTACCTTAGACTTTGAAAATACAACAAAGACAAAAGGATTTTTCCATTTCTTAATTAATCGAAATAATCCTAGTTTATCTAAGTTTGTGTACTACGAATATGATAGCTTCACAAAAGAGTATGCAATTTCACAAATTACAACAACATTCAAACGTGATGAATTTAGAGAGTTCTTAATTAGTGCATACAACAAATTAAGAGCAACATCTGATTTAAAAGACTTCTTAATTGGATTTGGTGGTATCTACTTTGACAGTAGTGAAGATGAGAAATTTAGCTACGCAACAGTTGAATTCAAAAACTCTAAAGATCAATTTGAAACGATTAACATGTATGGATACGCTTCAAATTCCGAAAAAGTTAAATTAATTGCTCGTAATTCTGAAAATCTTTTAGAGAAATTAAATACTGACTTAATTGATGGTAAATATGTTCCATTAGTGGTAAACGTCATTGCGGCTAAGAAATACAACTTGACCAAAGGGGACATTTTAACAGGTAACGTTTTAAACACTGTGGACAGATATACCAATAAAATGAATGAATTATTAAATATTCCAAATGCAAATAATTCAGCAACTGAATTTAAAGTTGTTGGTATTAATCCAACCTATATTAATACTGAATTCTTAATTGCAAAAAGATGAGCGGATAAATTAACAGGTTTAGATACCTTAAACTTTAAAGATGGTATTCCATTTAACGGTATCTTGTCATCATCAAAATTCCCTCAACAACTTTTAAGTTCGGTGTCGTTATATTCTCCAAGTGGCTACTGACCAGCTCTTTCTAATTTAGATACATCAACAATGAATCTAAATGAACAACAACAAATTTTTGACAACTTATTTGGTCCACAGGGACTATTGAAATTACAAGGTTGATCTGATGGTAAAATTGTCAAATTCTTAAATCCTAATTCATCATTAACCTATGAAAAACAACTTGAAATTTCGAGAGCAGAACCATATATTTCAATTGATAAGTTCTCAAAAGTATACGATAATCAAGTATTAAGTCTCATTGCAAACACAATTGATTCAAAAGACATTCAAGTTGGATTTGCTAAAACAATTAGCTCAACGGTTCAAACAATTGTAACTTCAATTATTATCTTAAGCTTCATTATTACAATAGTAATTTTGATTATCTTATCAACAATTATTATTGGTGAAAACGAGAAAAATATAGCAATTTGAACAATTCTAGGATACTCTCAAAAAGAAAAATTGATTATGTTCTTCTCAATCTTTATACCTTTTATTCTCATCTCAATCTTATTCGCTATCCCGATTGCGTACGGTATTATCAGCTTCTTCAGTTGAATCTTAATCGCAATATCTGGTCTAGCAATACCTATTTCAATCACGGTCTGAAACGTGTTTATCACTCTTAGTGTGGTAATGGTGATTTTCTTAGCAACTTCGTTATTAGTTTGAAGATATATAAACAAAATTAAAGCAATTGATTTATTGAAAGGAAAATAATGTTTTTTAAAAAGAATAAAAATCCC